>CALRGN010000045.1 GCA_943357745.1 Candidatus Uhrbacteria bacterium | reverse complement strand
TAACAAATTCTTTTGGTGCCCATAAAATAAATTCGTGGATCTCTGCTGAAAATTCCTCAGCAACGGCACGATAACCATCAATCACCCCCGCACGAATCATACACTTCTCCAAAATAACATCTTTACCATTCTCAAAAACAGTCCGAATCATGCTCCTACTAATGGCATGACTCAAAACAAGCGACTCCTCCCGATGCTCGGCGTAGTGACTGATATTGCGTCGTACCTCGTCTATGTTGAGCAGGAATGATTTAGGGTTCTGTTCATACAGTAGTTTACTAACCGTACTTTTTCCAATCCCAGTTGGACCATTGATGATTATTAATTTCATATTTGTCAGTAAAGTGGCTTGTTCTGAATAATTTTATAAAAGTTAAATTTGGTGACCCCACCGGGAGTCGAACCCGGCCTACAGGCTTGAAAAGCCTATGTCCTAACCGATAGACGATGGGGCCCATAACTCTAATCAAACTGAACCTAAACTCGCCCTCAAACCGCCCCGATTATATTGTAAATTTTCAAACCCGTCAATTTTGTCGCCTAAATACTACAACCCTATC
The DNA here is from genome assembly GCA_943357745.1 of Candidatus Uhrbacteria bacterium. Taxonomy (GTDB): domain Bacteria; phylum Patescibacteriota; class Patescibacteriia; order UBA9934; family UBA9934; genus JAGORL01. Next base: position 2,482 of record CALRGN010000045.1, on the reverse strand, counting down.
CCCCCTCACGCTCCCCCCGATATTCGCATCTCACTTGGATTTTTCTCAAGAATCCCTGACTTGTACAGTTCAACCACCACTAAAAACGCCGCTAAGATTGTTGGTCCTAAAATAAAACCAATCGCGCCAAAGTATTCAATACCCCCTAGAATTGAGAGCAAGATTAGTAATGTGTGCATTCTGGTTCTAGTTCCCACAATAAACGGACTCAATAAATTATCAATCAGTCCCACCGCTACCATTGCCCAGATTAGCATTCCCAACGCCGCGCCAGTTTCACCACTCAAATATAAATAGGCCACCACTGGTCCCATAATTAAACTGGTTCCAACAATTGGCACCTGCGCCGCTACCACCAACATTGACGCCCAAATCAACCAGCCCGGCACGCCAAAGATCGCCATTCCAATCCCACCTACCACCGCCTGCACCATCGCCACAATGATGGCTCCAAATACCACTCCGCGCACCGTATCAATCATCCGAGTCACGATCGTCCGGTCAACCGTGTCCTTAAATGGACTAAGCGCCAACAACTCCTTGTAAATCCGTTCTCGGTCCAACAAACAGAAAAATACACAGATAAAAAATAGGAAGAATTTAAAAATTAGACCCAACCCACTAGACAAAGCCGAGGTAACATTAAAATTATCCGAGAGCCATCCCACCACTATTCCCATTACCTCCCCCGGTCGCAACTGCACTAATCGCTCTTGCCATGGTCTGGGCAATTTATCAAAAATGGGGAGTTTTTCTAGGCCAAAATCCCTAAATAATGTTCCGCCTTGTTCACGGCTTACCTCCAAGAGATCCCCCACCTGTTGCGTCAACACCGCCCCACCCGCCAAAAGTGGGCTCAAAATCGCCACCCCCAAAACAAAGACAATCAAGGCGGAGGATAGTCGCGCGCTTCCCAGTCGCTCCCGCAAATATCCTTCAATTGGCGAGAGAATCACCGCCGCAATTCCCGCGGTAACGAGCACAATAAAAAACGGTTCCATTACTTTCCAATAAACAAACAACACACCCGTAGCTAACAACAAGAAAAACCAGCGCGCCACTTGATTGTGTTCTCCCCCATGTCTAGTCCCATTTATATGATCATTCATAAATTTATTGGAAGTATACCCTTAAAAGCCGTCCGCCAGTAAATTCAGCATATCAAAAAACGGCTCCCGAGGGAACCGTTCTTTGGAAGAACGCGAGGATTACTCGCGGGGGCGTGCAGCGGAGACACTGATAGCGCGACCACCAAGGTCGGTACCATCAAACATCTTCACAGCATTTTCCTGCTCTTCGGGAGTATTGAACTCCACGAAACCGAAACCGCGTTTTCTACCAGTCTCCTTGTCAATTGGCAAGAATACTGACACCACGGAACCAGCGGCCGCAAAATGGGCCTTGAGCTCATCTTCAGTAGTTTGGAATGGAATTCCACCTACAAAGACGCGTGCGTTGTCTGCCATAAGGCATAGTTACTTCTCCAGTGCGCTCTCTCACGTTAACACGGAGAAGTAACGTCACGGATGCTTAGCCCATCCATTGTAACAGATCTCTTAACTTTTGGCAAGGGGTGGGGTATAATTCTCACCAACTGGGGTATAATTCCCCTCAAACTATGGAGGATTTCTCATGGGGCCGAGCAGAAGGTCAGCTGGCGGTTGATATTATAGAAACTCCCAGCGAACTAATAATTCGCTCTATTTTGGCCGGAGTTTTAGAAAAAGACCTAGAAATTCATGCCACCCATGACACCGTCACCATCAAAGGAGTCAGAACCGAGCCCTTTATCCCCGCTCATTCCGTCACTCATTACGCCGAGTGCTTTTGGGGTGCCTTCTCCAGAACTATTATTCTACCCTGCTCCATTCAAACTAACTCCCCTCAAGCCGAACTCAATAACGGCATCCTCACCTTGGTTGTAAAAAAAGCCCCGCCCGGCGGTGCCGTTAAAATTACTCCTACGGTGGTATGATCCGTTTTAGCCTCCTCACAATTCTTACCGCTATCTTGGCTGGCCTAACCAGCTTCATCCTGATTACGGAACTTACTTTTGCCACCAGTCAAAACCAGATTCTCGCCAATGTCTATGTGGCCCAAATAAATTTAGGAAATTTAGATCGTCTTGGCGCCACCCAAAAACTGCAGTCCGCTTTAGATAAAATGATCGATCAAGGTCTTACCGTTTCTTTTCAATCAGAAACAATCAATTTACCCTTGCGGGTTTATAGTCCCAATGATCCTGATCTAATCTACCAGATGATTGATTGGGACATCCAAACCTTGTTGGACCAAGCTTTTGCCGTTGGTAGAAACCACTCTCCCACTACCAATCATTTTTATCCGCTCCTTCACAAGCTTGGACATTCCGTGAACATCAGCCCCAACTTTGAACTCTCCAAAACCAGTCTAAGTGCTAGCATTAAAAACGCTTTCCCCACCGCCGAGCAACCCGGACTTCCCACCGATTTCATTTTTTCCA
>CALRGN010000044.1 GCA_943357745.1 Candidatus Uhrbacteria bacterium | reverse complement strand
TTTCAGGTAAAAGAGTATGCTAACACAGGTACGCTTGTAACAATCGTCAGGGGGAGGTTGAGTGCACGGGGGTTCAAATCCCCCCGAGTCCAAAGAGAACCTTTTAGTTTTGTCCATACTAAAATTAAAATGTTCTCCACGACTAAAATTTGTCCATCTATGAATCAAAAAAATTATTGGATTACTGGAGCGATAGGGTTTCTGTTTGTGGTCGTAATTTTGATGTTTAGTGCAAAAAATAGTAATCAAGAACGGACTGTTGATTGGGATGAAGCTATTAAAATCTTAAATAGTGGGCAAACTCAAGGCGTAATGCAAACCCATAGTCTAGACATTTCTTTAACCTTAAAAGATGGAACGATTATTCACACCAAGGAGCCAAAAATTGACGATATTTTTGACGAAATAAAAAAATGTGGCTATACTCGTAAGTATATTATCTCAGCAACGGAATAATTGCTCAATTAAAAAAAAGCAGCAATTCTTAATTAGAAATCTATGACACAAATAAATAAAAGCATTGGAGCGATTATTATTACAGCGATTGTAGTTGGAGGTGGGTGGTATCTCTGGCAACAAGAGACGATTGAGAACCAAAAGGAAATTCCGCCAACCACTCAAGCGCAGTACTTTGGTTTTACAAATTTCACGTATGGTTTTACTTTAACGTTTCCCCAAACTTGGGAAAGTTATACCACCAAAAATAGATCTTTGGATTGGGGAACTCTAGGCGCTAGCGATTCTATTGATTTTGGTTTCTTAGCGCAAGATTCATTATTTAATATTAGTGTTTTTTCAAAGAGTCAGTGGCAACAAATAGTGGCAATGGAAGAGGGACCCAGACCCCTTTATTTAGGAGAAAATGATCAATATGTCTTTGCTTATGGCACAGCTCAAGATGCCTACAACGATGTTATGCGCGCAAGAATGGCAGAAATTGAAGAGATCGTAAAAACTTTTACAGTAACAAAATAAAGCGCTTTTCAATGCCTAGCTTGACTATTGACCATCACGGTTAATACCGCTATAATACTGGTCATGCGCATTCATAGACATCGGCGGTTTCAAAAACCAAAGTTTGCTGCCCAAGAGTATAAGGCCAATCAAGGGATCGTGGCGCCAGAAGTGCGAGTAATGGATGCCGAGGGGTTACCTTTAGGCGTTTTGACCATTGCTGAAGCGCTAAAAATTGCGGGAGAGCGAGAACAGGATTTAATTGAAGTTTCACCAAAAGCCACCCCACCGGTTTGTCGGTTGGGCGATTACGGTCAATTCAAATATCAAAAAGAAAAGGAGGCACGAAAACAAAAAGCGCAATCTAAAGAGGTTGAAACTAAAGGGATCAGATTGACGGTAAGAATTGGTCAAGGGGACCTGGATATCAGAGTTGAGCAAGCTAAGAAGTTTTTTGAACAAGGAGATAAGATTAAGGCGGAGATGATTTTGCGGGGTAGAGAGCGGGCACATACCGATATGGCCTCGGCTGTTTTTGCTAAGTTTTTGGAAAAATTAGGACAATTTTATCCGGTTAGAATTGAATCGCCACTGAAAAGTGTAGAGGGAAGAATGCATGTAATTATTGCCCGGCAGACCTAATTGATTTTAGTAGGTGGGATAAGTGATTTGACTATTATTTAAGAAATTGGTACAATATTGCCGATTAAAAAATACCGGTATGGCCATGAAAACTCACAAAGCAACTGCCAAACGAATAACCGTAACTGGATCGGGAAAACTTCTTAAGCGGAAGGCCGGTCAAGGTCATTTTAATTCCCGGGAATCGGGTAAGGTGACCAGAAATAAACGGATGGATGTGGGAACGGCTCCAACTTTTTCCAAAACCATGCGCAACTTAATGCCTTATAGTAATTAATTATGCCTAGAGTAAAACGCGGTACCCAACATGTAAAAAGACGCAAGAACTTGCTTAAGCGAGTTAAGGGTTTTAAGTGGGGGAGAAAGAGTAAGATCAGGTTGGCTAGACCAGCCATGCTTAAGGCCGGTGTTTATGCTTTTAGAGATAGACGGGCTAAGAAGCGTGTTTTCCGCGCGCTTTGGACGGTGAAGTTAAATGCCGCTTTGAGAGAGTACGGAATCTCTTATTCTAGATTTATTAACTTGGTGAAAGTTGCTAAGGTGGGGTTAGACCGAAAAATTCTTTCCCAATTGGCAGAATTTCAACCAGCAATTTTTAAGGTGATCGTTGATCAAGTGAAATAGGTTTGAGTAAAGTTGTTCAGGGAAAAATACCCTCTCTCAGAGAGGGTATTTTATTTTATGGGCAGATAACTTGCATCGGCATCGGTTGATTGTTAATGCAGTGACCGTTATTAGTTGACCAAACTGGCCAACCAAGCCGGTCGACCAAGCCGGTCGACCAAGCCTGCCAACCAAGCCGGCCGACCGTTTCTGATATACTATCTTGGTATGCGATTGAGGATTGGATTATTTGCCTTATTGGTTGGATTTGGATTGGTTGGGTTTGATGCGATTGGTGTTTCCGGGCCAGACTTGGCATTAGAGTCAAATAGCATTTCTTTTTCTACTAGTAAATTTATTGCCGGAGAGACAATTAGGGTCTATGCGGCGGTGCGCAATTATGGGGATGGTGATGGCGCGGCGGAAGTATATTTTTATTCTGGACCGGCGGTGATTGGGAGTTCGCAAGTGGCAACAGTGCGAGCGTTTGGTTTCAATGATGAGGTCTATGTGGATTTTGTAGTGCCAGATGGACCGTTTAATATTCTAGCGGTAATTAAAGGGGCTAATCCGGCCGATGTTAATCCAAATAATGATGAATTGCTAACGCCGTCTTACACGGTTATTCATGATGATGATTTAGATGGGGTGATTGATGAGAGTGATAACTGTGTTGAGGTTGCTAATGCTGATCAAGCCGATAGTGATAATGACTTGGTGGGAGATGCTTGTGATCCAACGCCGTTGCCGCCACCGCCACCGCCACCACCTCCGCCACCGCCACCACCTCCATCAGCGCCGGTGGTGATTGCAACGCCCGTGCCAACTTCCACGCCAACTTCCACGCCAACTGCCACGCCAACTTTCCCGTCAGCTCAACCTTCAACTCCGACCATAAAAATTTCAACAGGAGCATTGGGGAAGGGGGAGTCAGACTTAGTGGTGGCTAAAAATCAGGACCAATTGAATCCTATCGATCCTAATACCGGAGAAGAGATTGGGTTGCTTGGAAAATGGTTGGGCACTAAAACCACTGATGATAATTCTGTTTACACCGCTTACGGTTTTCCGGCGTTAGCGATTGTGGCGACTAGATTAAATTGGCTTAGTTATCAATTTGAATTGCTTCCCACCGTTTCTCAAATGACTTACGCTTGGGATTTTGGTGATGGAGTGGCCGTGACCGCGGATAATCCGGAACATAAATTTTCCGGTTCGGGGGAGCACTTGGTAAAGTTGGTTATTTCTGATGCCACCGGTGAGGTTTGGAATGTAGAAAAAACTGTAACAATTTCTTTTTGGAGTTGGGAAAATGGACTAGTGAAGGGGATTGTGTTTGGCTTAATTGGTTCGATCATTTTGTGCGTTTA
>CALRGN010000043.1 GCA_943357745.1 Candidatus Uhrbacteria bacterium | reverse complement strand
AATGAGCCGGAAAAATGGATTGGAATGCGACCAGGAGTGCTAAGAATCAATTGCGCTAATTTGCCGCTAGCGGCGGTTCAGCAACTGAGGTGGGGATTGACCGCGACTGAAACGACTAAAGGACCAAAGGTTGATTTCTAAAATATTTATGGCATTGCTAGTAATTAAACAGGGAGAGTTGTGGCGCGGGGAGCGGAGATTGCTCACGCAGTTAAATTTTCTGGTGGATGCCGGTGAATTGGTGGTGGTTAGGGGGGCAAATGGCGTGGGTAAATCCACTTTATTCTCTTCGCTCGCGGGGATTGAACTGGGAATAGGTACAAAGGGGGAGTGGCTGGTTTTGGGGGAGAGTGGAAAACTCTCGCCGTTAGATTTTTTTAATAAAGGCGGTTATTTTGTACCGCAAGAATTGCCCAAGTTGCATGGAGTTAAAGTTGGTCAACTAGTTAGAGGAATGAAATTTGATTTGAATGCGGTTCAGAATGGTCTAGATAGAATAAGGTTGAGTTCAGAATTTTTAGAACTAGGGATTGATGAATTGTCTGGTGGTCAAAAAAAACGGCTAGAGTTGATGCTTAGTTGGTTGATAAAACCAAAATTGCTGTTATGGGATGAAATTGATGCTGGGCTTGATAAAGAAGGACTGCAATTACTTTGTGAAATTGCTAGGGAACTGAGAACGGGAGGGAGTGGAATTTTGTTCGCTAGTCATCAGGAGGCGTTAGTGGCTACTTTGGAACCAACTAGAGTGATGGAGTTAGTTTTTGGTCAGTAATTAAATTCCCCCGACTCGGTCGGGGGAGGAGGAGGGGGTTGGGCGATGACCCCAGGAAGCGTCCGGGGGTTTTTGAGATGGTGGTCTGAAACGGATCCAGACTAGCTTGTAGAACTAGGTCGGCTAGCCGGAGGCAGGGCCGATGTAGACGGCGACGAAAACGCCACCGCACGTGGCGATGAAGAGGATGATTGCTACGAAGCACTTGATGGGATCCATGGTAATCTCCAGTGTTTGAACGGGTACGGTTTAGGAACGACTAAATATTATCAGAGATAGCATAAAAGTAAAGAAAAATCAAATGAAACTGGACCGCTATAGACCATTAATATTCGGAATTTAACTTGCCTCAATTGATGGTTTCTGATAAAATGCACCCATATGGCTTTTTATATTCCAACCGTGATTGAGAAGACTCATGATGGTGAGCGGGCGTATGATATCTATTCCCGATTGCTTAAAGATCGGATCATATTTTTGGGCACCGCGATTGATGACTTTGTGGCCAATGCTGTGATTGCCCAACTGTTGTTTTTGGAAAGTCAAGACAAAGAAAAAGAGATCAAGATTTATATAAATTCACCGGGAGGATCGGTTACGGCTGGATTAGCGATTTATGACACCATGCAGTACATTGCTCCGCCGGTTTCCACTATTTGTGTGGGAATGGCGGCCAGTATGGGAGCGTTTTTATTGGCGGCGGGAGCACCGGGAAAGAGGTTTGCTTTGCCCAATGCGGAGATGATGATCCATCAAGTTTTAGGGGGAGTGCAAGGTCAGGCGACCGATATTAAGATTCACGCCGAACGGATTTTGGCTTTGAAAAAAACCTTAAATGAATTGTTGGCTGGTCATACTGGTCAAACAGTAAGTAAGATTACAGAAGATACTGAACGCGATAATTTTATGACTGCCAAGCAAGCCGTTAAATATGGCTTAATTGATAAGATGATAGAGAAAGTGAACGCTTAAGTAAAAACTTGACCAATTGGTTGGGATTGTGATAGAGTTGCCGGTCCAAAGAGGGGGTTTTGGATCAGGTTTTTGCTTAGGTTTAGAATCAGGTTTTAGCCATTACAAGCTGCGGTCACGACAAGCATGGGGATGGATTTTTTTGATAACCCTGGTTCCGACTGGTGTTTTTCAAATTATGTATCTTCTTGACCGCAGCTTATAGAGGCTAAGGGATCTGTCACCAAATGGCTCTGGCTAAAACTTTATAATTTCAGCTATAATCATCTCAAAACTTTTCGGCTTAGCTCTGCTAAACCTCAAAGTTTATTCATTGATTCTATCTTAAAATTATCAAGTTTTATTCCGCAGAGCCATTTAGTGACAGATCCCCAAGGCCTTTTTTATATCCCGCCACCGGTGCCAACTAAGCAGACCGGACTCATAGAACGATAGCTAGAGAAAAACGGTTGAATGGCGTTGGTTCCATCGGCGTAGTCAATAATATAATCAAAGGTGGTGGTGGCGCCAGAGTAGCCAATCTCACAACTCTCATTACCCAAGGGAAGGTCAGGAGTCTCTTTGTAAATGGTTGGCCCATGAGGGGTCCAGCTTAAAACCTCGGGAGGAGTGTAGTGTCCATCCCGACCGTCTGAAGTGCCGTAAAAGTTAAAAATTAACTGACTATTTTTATCATCATAAATTGTTTCAAGCAAGATATATTTGGGGGTGTTATTCCTGATTTTAAGATCAGGGGCGGGGTCATAAATGGTGGCATCGGTGCCAGGATTACCGTTGGTGAGATCATTGTAGTAACTTACAACCAGAGAGTGATTGCGGCGTTCTACAATTTCTAGACCGGTGTTCATGGCGGTTCTAAATAGAGTACTGCCAATTTGGCAGAGACCACCGCCAATCTCGGTTTTAATTTCATCGCCTTTTATGACATGTTCTGGGAGAAACCCGTCTTCCGCCGTGATTGGTTTAAGCGCATCAACTAATGAGAAAACCTCGCCAGCGGGAATAAGAATCCCATTTAATTTTTCTACACCGTGTTTAATATTGGCACGGCGATTTTTTGGACTGCCGGGAAATTTAGAAATGCCAGTACCAAGCAATTCTACAATTCCTAAATCATTGGTGCTAGCGATTGCCACCGATGGCTCTTTGGTTACCATGGGAATGACAATCTCCGTTTGGTCTGGCTGCTGAATAGATAATAGAATTTTTGCGATCAACTGGTCGTCATCAACAATCAGACCGGTTCTACTAGGCACAAATTCCTTTGTGCGGTTGCCATCCACTACAAATCTGGCATCTTGCGGAGAGAGATCTAAATCAAGATGAAGGGTTTGAAGAAATTTTTGAAAATCACCGGTTTGATCTAAGGTGAGAATTGGTTGATCAAACTGACCAAGAATTGGCAGGAGCCAGAGACTAAGATCGGTAGCGTGGATGATGTACTGTTTTTTAAGGGGGGAGTCGGGGGAGAAGACTAGAGTGTAAGGAGCGTTTTTTACGGCGGTTTCTGCCAAGGGGATTAAGGTTTTAGCAGCTTCAAGTGAGATTAATGCTTCACGGTCAGCGAGGTGCAGAGTGATTGGAGTGAGGGTGAGGTCGGTGAGATTGGCGGTGAGATCGGCGAGCGCGCGCTTAAGGTCAATGGTTTTTCCAGGTACGGCGGGAGCAATCGCAGTTGTCAATTGACCTTGTTCCCTGGAAAAAATGAAATCGGTGGGAAGTCCGGGTTGCTCGGCGGTGGGGAAAGCGTTTTTAATGCTAGCACTTAGACTGGTTTTGGAGAGTTCAAAGTTGGGGCTGATGTTCACGGAATGTCCAAGCTTGTGAAGGAGCGGATAAAAATGA
>CALRGN010000042.1 GCA_943357745.1 Candidatus Uhrbacteria bacterium | reverse complement strand
TAGGCGGTCTTTTCCCAAATGGCACCAATCACATAACCGGCAACATAACCACAGATGAGTCCCACCACAATTAGAATTAAAGCGTCATCAACCATAAATTCTGTTACTGACCAATCCATGCTAACGCCGTAAATAGCCATTTTCCAGGCCATAACTTTTGGCGCCAACTCAAGCGCCATTAAGACTGACCATAGTAAATGTACCAATCCGGAAAAAGCACCGACCGTAACTCCAACCCGATGTGGAAATGTTTTTTTCATATGGCAATATTATACACTATAAAATTACGGATTTAACTTCATTGAGAAACTGCCTTGAGTGGCGGTCAACCAAACGGTCGCGCCCACCGCCTCCCAGCGTGACACTACAAATGAATCGGGATGACCAAATTTATTTTCCTTGCCCGCCGAGATCACGGCGAAATCAGGAGTGGTGGCATTCACGATTGTCGCGCTAGAAGCAGTTTTGCTACCGTGGTGTCCAACTTTGACTAGCTTAACCGGTAAACCGGAAAGTTGGTCAATAATCTTTTCTTCTTCTTCCCTACCGGCATCACCCATAAAAAGCGCGGAGTGGGAAGCGGTGGTGAGTTCAAGAATTAGCGATCCCACATTTGGATCGGTGAGTAATTGATTATTATAAGCTGTGGGTGGGTATAAAACCGCTAATGATGACGCCTGACTTAACTTGAAGTTATCACCCTCACCAACTGATTGGTGATTGGGAAAGAGCGCCTTGTAAGATTCAAAAAATGGCTCGCCGTAGATTTGTCCGGAATCCCAAACTTCAGTAATTTCATATCGCTCCCCCACCGATAGTAATCCTAATAAATGATCGGCGTGGGGATGAGTTAAAATCACAAGATCAATTTTTCTTTGCCACCACGGGAGAAATTTTCCCAGCTCTTCTAGTACCAGCGGATCCGGTCCACCGTCAATCAGCACTGATTTTTCTTTTGTTTGGAGAAGAATGGAGTCGCCTTGACCAATATCTAGCACGGAGATTCTTGTGACACCGGGCGAGACCGGTGCGCTATGTTGAACTGAAATGATCAAGCCCAAGACAGAGAATAGTCCAATCACAGCAATCCCAAGCGCCCGATCAGATCTTTTGAGAATCGCCACAAGCTGGTGATACAACCCGGCTATGGTTGCGCTCCAATAATTCCGGCGTCGCAATACAAAAACAAATCCCGACCTGATTACCGTGAGCGTAGCCACCAAACTGCTCCCCCAACCGATGAGCGTACTCAAGCTGATCACGCTAAATTTAGCACCAAGTTTGATTACAGCAAAGATGTAAGTTGCTAAGCCATAACTTGGAGTGATCACCAGTCGAGCGAGTGGTTCTGAAACTACCCCCACTAACAACGCCAATGCCGCTAGCGCCATTAGATAAGGGATGAAAACCAGAATCAGAGCGTTGGTGATTAGTGCAATTGGAGACCAGAACCCAAATGAAAATAAGACCACCGGCATAGTGGCAATGGTAGCGGCAACGGTGGAGGCAACGGACTCTTTGAGTCCCAAGGTGTTGGGAAGATGGGGTAACCGTTTAGCGATTGGAGCCGAGAAGAAAATCAAGCCAATCGTGGATAAAAACGAAAGTTGAAAACCAACATCAAAGAGAAGATAACGAGGTTCATAAATCAACATTCCCACCAACGCAAAAATTAAAGCCGGGATAACTGAAGTGGAGCGACCAAGACCAATCGCCGTAAGGGCCAACATCGCCATAATGGTGGCTCTAATGACGGGCGGTTCGGCACCAGCTATCAAAGCGTAAAACACCAAACCGATTAATAGCAAAGGAAAAGCTTTTGGGCGCGAGAGCCCACATTGCAGAAGAATTCCAAATAACAGAGTGACCACTACAGCGACGTTGTAACCGGATGCAGCCACAATATGAGAAGTTCCGGTTAGTTTGAATAACTCGGAGGATTTATCAGAAAAAGTATCGTCACCAAACAAAAGTCCGCGCACTAAACCGGCCACCGGTTCTGGATAAATTGCCTCTACTCGCGCACCAAGATGTTGATGAAACTTTTCAATCACAATTAGCCACCAACTAGGAGATGAAATATTCGGTCCAAGATTTGTTACCCCAGCGCTAGCTTCACAAGTGGCGTAAATCTTTCTGGTGGCCAAGTAATTTTCATAACCGGAATTCATACCTTTGCCGGGAAGAGTGGGGGTGCATTTAAACTCCAGTGTATCGCCCAAGTTTGGCGTGGGATAAATTGGTAAGTATAGATATAGGCGACCGGTGATCGGAGTGTTGGTTGCGAGTTGGTCTAACAATACTCTAGACTGACGGCCGTAATTAGTAATGGCTCGTACTCTACCTTCCAATACAATTGAATTTCCCACCTGATGGATGATGGAATTTTGATTTGGTTGCGCTGATAGTGCCCGTTGAAATCCCAGGATGGTAGCAAAGGAGATCAACAAACCAAAGATTAAAAGTTCCAGAGTTGGCTTCCTAACACCGGTAAATGTAACCGCGCCTAATAAAAATATTATCAAAATAGTTACGGTTCCAAAAACAAGGGGGATATTTAAACCATGTAGCACGATGCCCAAAACAAACGCTAACCCTGCTCCTGAAACCGATTTACTCCAAGACAAGTGTTTGGCCCACTTTCCATTCCGCAACCGCAAGAGAAACCGAGACAGCACATTTTAGATGACGAAATTTATTAACTTACCGGGAACAACTACCGTGCGTTTAATCTCTCCGGTCAAATATTTGGCTACTTCTGGTAATTGCTTGGCGGTGGCGACTAGAGTTTCTTCAGCAGTAGAAGTGGGAGCCACCAAATTGGCTCTTAATTTGCCGTTGATCTGGATCACAATGGTTGACTCGGTTTTGACTAAAAATTCCTGGCGAGCGATGGGCCATGATAGCGATTCTAAACAGGTTTGACCCTCTAACAATCCCAGGCGCTCGGCGATTTCATTGGTGAGGTGAGGGGCAAAAGGATTGACCAAACGGAGTAAGATGGACCAATCGGAAATTGAGAGACCAGAGTGGGCGGAATTTAAGAATTTCATTAGATCAGCAATAGCGGTGTTGAATTTGAAATTTTCTATGGCCTGAGAAACGCGCTCAACAAGTTGGTGGAGTGCATGGGTGTGCTGATCATCGGCGGTAGATGATGTTGGAAGTTTTTCTGAAAGTCGATCCAACTTATCTAGAAAGCGGTGAATACCAGTGAGTCCTTGTTTAGACCACGGTACCGGTTCTTCAAACGGACCCATGAATAAAAGATAGGCACGGAAACAATCGGCACCAAATTCGGCGACAACTTCATCCGGATTAACTACGTTGCCTTTAGACTTACTCATCTTGGTGCCGTCCTCGGACATGATAAGTCCGTGACTGTGTCGGCGAAGGTACGGCTCACTAGTGGGAACGAGACCTTGGTCGAATAAAAACTTGTGCCAGAAACGGGAATACAGCAGATGGAGGGTGGTGTGTTCCATGCCACCGTTATAGAGATCGACCGGCATCCAAGATTCTAGTGCCGATTTGGAGGCGAACTCTTGTGAGTTGTGCGGATCAGCGTAGCGCAAAAAATACCAACTTGAACCGGCCCAATTTGGCATGGTGTCCGTTTCTCGCTTCGCCGGCCCTCCACAGGTCGGACAAGTGGTGTTCACAAAACTCTCAATCGTTGAAAGCGGCGACTCGCCATTATCAGTGGGTTCGTACTTCTCGACATTCGGCAACTCAACCGGTAACTGGTCATCTGGCACTGCCACCCATCCGTCCTTCTCACAATGGACGAGCGGAATTGGTTCCCCCCAATAACGCTGACGCGAAAACACCCAGTCGCGGAGTTT
>CALRGN010000041.1 GCA_943357745.1 Candidatus Uhrbacteria bacterium | reverse complement strand
GATCGATTGATAAAGTAAGGCTAGGAATTGATCGGGTGCAAAAAATATGGAATAACGGTTGGGGATTGGGTTGGGGAAGATATTTACCGGGGTTGAGTGAGGAATATTTTGCAATTAGGGATTCGCTTGAACTGGCCGATAGTCTTTTGGATTCTATTACTGACTTTGTAGCATTGGTGAATGGTATTCAAGGGGCAATCAATAACACTCAATCTTTAGGGCTGGGAGTGATTATCCGTGATGATCAAAGTTATTTTTCCCTGACGGCCCAGGAGAGGGAGGGGTTTTGGCGAAAGTTGGTGGAATCTATCCCCCAACTTAGAGGATTGGAAGTTGAATTACAATTGGCAGTGCTTGATTATCAGCGCGTTACAGCGGGTGGCCCCAATTGGTTGAAATCAGCTAGCTGGTGGCTGGAGTTTGGAGAAAGAATTGAATTAGCCAAGCAGACAGTGGCGGCGATTATTCCACTGGCTACCATCGGCACCGAACTGATGGGCATAAATGGTAAAGAAGAATTATTAATATTGTTTTTAAATGAAACAGAATTAAGACCGGGCGGTGGGTTCATTGGGCTGTATGGATTGGCAGTTACTAATCAGGGATTGATTGAAAGTTTGTTAGTGGAGGATGTGTATAATCTAGAAGCCGCCGCCGCTCTAAGAGCTGATTATCAGGTAAAACCGCCAACGCCGATTAAAAACTATCTTGGTCAGAATAAATGGTATTTTAGAGACGCCGCTTGGGAACCGGACTTCTCTTTAACGGCTATAAACGCTAGACAATTATTACGACAAGAGCAAGCGATTGCTCTTAGGCCGATCTCGGAGATTAGCGGTGTAGTAGGGATTACCACCAAATTTATTGCGGAGTTGCTGAAGATTTTGGGACCACTGCAATTACAAGGAGAAGTAGTAACGGCGGATAGTCTTACTGATTGGTTGCAATTTCAGGTGGAGCAAGCGTTTATAGAAAAAGGGATTCCATATTCAGAGAGAAAGGCGGTGGTAAGTGAAGCGGCGGGGCAATTATTGGAGAATATTTTTAGTAGTACACCAGAGCAGTGGCCGAGTCTTCTGGTGGCCATGGAAGAGGCGGTTACGGCTAAGGAATTGGCGGTAATGATGATTGTTGAACCGGGAAAAAGAAAATTAAATGAAGCTGGTTGGAGTGGAGTCTTGAGCCCGATTCAAGGGGAAGATCAAATCATGCTAGTGGATGCAAACCTTGGTGCCTTAAAAACCGATCCAGTGGTTCAGAGAGCGATTAAGTACGTGATTACTCGGGAGGCAAATCGATTAAAGGCTACAGTAACAATAGAATATCATCACACCGGTAATTATAATTATAAAACCAGCGGTTATCATTCTTATTCCAGACTATTAACGCCACTGGGTTCTCAATTAACTTATTCTCAATTTTCTGGAGGGGGCGAGCCGGAAAAAAATGAGAGCTTTGCTCCGGAGGTGGTTTCAGGTATGACCGCTTTTCCTCAATATCTCTCAGTTAAACCGGGAGAAAAAGGAGTATGGAGATTGGAATATTATTTACCAGATGCGGTTTGGCAAAGTTTACTAATCGGTGAATATAACCTCCAAGGATTTAAACAGATGGGGGCGGGAGCGATCCCGTTGACGATTGATCTTAATTTTGGTAAAAAGCTACAGTTCGCAAATCCAAGTGAAGATCCTCAAGATTTCTCAATTTTAGGGTATCAATTGGTAACAGGATTAAATCAAGATCAGAGATTTGAATTAAGATTCGCTCCGTGACTCCGGGATGTAAGTAACGCTCAAGTCTATGATAGGGAGCAGATTAGGAATTGATTTGGGGACTACCACCGTTTTGGTTTATGTACCAAAACGCGGGATTATTATCAATGAACCTTCGGTAGTGGCGGTTTCAAAAATTGATCAATCAATCTTGGCAGTGGGAAAAGAAGCGAAAGACATGTTGGGAAGAACTCCAGATAGTATTCTGGCCCGCCGACCACTGCGAGATGGCGTGATTGCGGATTATAAAACCACGGAAGCAATGCTTAGATATTTCATAAATAAAGCCTTAGGTGGTTGGCGACTTTTTCGGCCAGAAGTGATGTTGGCGGTTCCCGGGGGGATCACCTCTACGGAGCGGCGGGCGGTGATAGATGCCGCTTTAGCGGCGGGTGCAAAAACGGCTTATATTATTAAACAGCCGGTGGTAGCAGCGATTGGAGCCAATATTCCAATCGGTAGCCCTAATGGTCACATGATTGTAGAAATTGGTGGCGGTACCACGGAGATTGCTGTAATTTCATTGGGTGGGATAGTCTCTTCTAGTTCTGTGAGAATTGGTGGATTAAAATTTGATCAGGCGATCATTGAATTTGTACGGAGACGGTATAACTTGGCAATTGGGGAAAGAACGGCGGAAGAAATTAAAATCCGCTGTGGAGCGGCGATTTATTTGCCGGATAAACTACAACATGAAGCGAGAGGTAGAGATTTAGCCACCGGCCTTCCCAGAATTTTAGTAGTTACGAGTGATGATGTGACGGAAGCGATCCAGCCGTTGCTAGATGGGATAGTTCAATCCATTAAAGAGGTGCTTGGTCAAACTCCACCAGAACTATCGGCGGATGTGATTGATAAAGGGATTGTGATTTCCGGTGGATCCAGCCAGCTTAGATTCATGGACAAATTGATTGCTGATGCTACCGGTGTACCCACTTATACTGCAACTGATCCACAACTTTGTGTGGCTAGAGGCACTGGTTTGGCGTTAGAAAATTTAGAGGCGTATAAACGAAGTTTATTTACGGCCTAAATTCTACATTCCACACCTGATTCCAACTGGCTTCAATCGGTATCTAATCAAATATACATGCCAAGAAAAAAAATAAAAACTATCGGAGTAGATGCGAGCGCCCTGGCGGCAATAAACCCCACCGGAGTGGGCAAGTATGTGGAGTCACTTTTAAAGGCGATGCAAGGCCTGGAGTGGCGGGAAGATGAGCTGATTAAACTTTATGTGCCCAAAGGGTTTGCGCCTCCAAGTTGGTTGAATAATGAGCATTTTCTGATTACTCCCCTTAGTTGGCCGTTATTTACCCTATGGACTCATCTCCGTTTAGGAATTGAATTAAAAATAAAGCCACCGAATCTTTTTGTCTCTCTATCTCATGAAATTCCAATCTTAGCCTTGGTCTCGTTGCCAATCGTGGCCACCGTTCATGATATTGTTTTTAAACGGACTCCAGTGGCCTACTCGGCAATCGCCTTAAGAAGACAAGAATGGTCTATCCGCCAAGTGATTAAAAAAGCAGAATTGATCATTGGCGTTTCCAAGGCTACTTGTGAAGCGGTGAGTGAAGATTATGAGGTAGAGAAAACTAGATTACGAGCAATCCCGTTATCGGGCTATATCAAGGATGAATTGGTAACTTCTGAATTTGATTTTGACTCCGCCGGAATTGAGCCGGGAAAATATTGGCTAACGGTTGGGAGAGTTGAGACCAAAAAAAATCAAGGCTTGTTGATTAAGGCCTTTGATAAATGGTTAGACGGTGGTGCCGACTGTGATTTGGTGATTGTGGGAGGATTTGGTTTTGGTGGGTTGGAGATCATGAAGATTGCTCTGAAGTGCAAGCACAAAGATAGAATTAAATTCTTTGATTATTTACCGCAATCGCAATTAGAGGCGCTTTGGAGTGGGGCGATTGGTTTGGCGTTTCCTACACTTGGCGAAGGGTTTGGTTTACCGGTACTAGAGGCAATGTCTAGGGGGGTGCCGGTGCTGGCCAGTGACCTGCCGGTCTTGCGGGAAGTGGGGGGAGAGGCAGTGTGGTATGCGCTCTTAAATGAGATTGACCAGTGGGTGCGCGGATTAGAGGA
>CALRGN010000040.1 GCA_943357745.1 Candidatus Uhrbacteria bacterium | reverse complement strand
TCATCGCGGAACCGGTAATTTACGGCAAGGTGCTTGATTTGGTAATTGATGCCGTCACCAATAACCTAACCAAAACCACTTGGAATACAATTTGGCCACTGCTGATAGCTTGGGTAATGATTGATATTACTGGCTCAATTTGCAGAGCTGGTGCCCAGATGTTGGGATATACCTACGCTAATGTAGTGTGGTTGGATTTTTGGGATAAGGGACTCTCTCGGGTAGTAAATTGGGATCCGGATCGGTTTCAAAATATTACTATTGGTTCCTTGGGAAAAAAGCTGGACCGGTTGGGGGAGTCGGTCTGGAAATTGGCCGGTACAACCATCAGGGACATATTACCACCCATTATTTTTGTCTTTGGTTTTTTTGCGGTGGGGCTTTGGATCGATCCTAGGATGACCATCATTTGCGTTCTTGGAGTTATTCCGTTATTCCTTCTAACCATATTTGCCCAGCGCGCCGTGGAAAAACGCCAAGATGACATGAATTCCGCTTGGGAACATTTTCACGAAAAGTTGGTGGAACTATTTTTAAACATTATTCCCATTAAAAGTTACGCCGCTGAGGAGAGATTTGTCACCTCCCATGTTGCCCTAGGTGAATCTGCCATGAACAGACAACAAAAAGTGAACTGGCTTTGGGCTCGTTTGGAATTTTTCACTTCAATCTCCCGTTTTATCACAAGGATTGTTGTTTTTGTTTCCGGAATTTGGTTTGTAATCGGTGGCACCCTCACCACCGGTGAGATGGTTACCTTCATGGGCTTGACCGGTACTTTATTGGCACCATTTGATCAAATTTTGATTGAGATCATGAAACGGTTGGCAGAGATCAGATCCTCATTTGCTCGAGTGGCCCCAATTTGGCGGGAAGAAAATAAAATCAACTCACCAACTCCGGATCAAACCGTAATTGTTCCGCCTCTCACTCCACTGGGGGTTGAGTTCAGAAAAGTAAGCTTCAAATATCATCCCGATTCTTCCGAGGCGTTAAAATCCATCACCTTCACCGTTCCGGCTGGTGGCAGTCTGGCTTTGGTTGGCCCCTCCGGTAGCGGTAAATCCACCATCATAAAATTTATAAATCGCTTTTTGGATCCTACTTCTGGACTGGTGCTAGTGGGCGGTGTCAAAGTGAAACGCTGGGAGATTAAATCGTTGCGGGAGCGAGTGGGCGTTGTTCATCAAGATACCACTTTATTTAATGACAGCATTTATAACAATATAAAGTTTGCTAAACCTACCGCCAGTAAAAAAGAAATTATCTCCGCTTGTGTTCAGGCGGAAGCGGATGAGTTTGTGAGAAAAATGACCAACGGTTATAACACCGTAATCGGTGAGCGTGGCGTGAAACTCTCCGGTGGAGAAAAACAACGCATTGCCATCGCTCGCGTCTTCTTAGCCAATCCGCCGATTCTGATTTTGGATGAATCAACCAGCGCCCTAGACTCAGAAACAGAAGCAAAACTAAAAGTTACTTTGGCAGAAGTAATGAAGGGTAGAACCACCATTATGATCGCCCACCGTTTATCAACCATTTATTTAGCCGACCAAATACTAGTCTTAGAAAACGGTAAAATCGTTGAGCGGGGCACACACTCAGAGCTCCTCGCTGGCGAGGGTCTTTATGAACGGCTCTGGAGCCTGCAAAGCGGGGGAGAGTTATAATGATTTAAAGAAAATATACTCAATAAGACAACATAACTTCTCACCCACAGCTTGGCATTTACTGTTCCATTTTTTTTTGCTAAAATCAACACTAACATTCACCACCAGCAATTTTTATTTATTAATCGACCAACTTGTTTTATGCCCAACGCCTATCAGAATTTTCTCTCTCAATTAGACCGCGCCTTGGCAGTTGTTCCTAAACCGGTCGCGCTAGTGACCACTTTACAAACTCCCAATAGAATCATTGAGCATACCCTCGGCATCCAAAAAGATAACGGCGCCGAGCAATCGTTCAGTGCTTATCGCATTCAACACAACAATTGGCGTGGGCCTTACAAAGGCGGGATTCGTTTTCATCCCCAAGTAGATCTAGACGAGGTGAAGACTTTGGCGGCGCTCATGACTTTCAAAACCGCCGTCGCCGGTATTCCTATGGGTGGGGGAAAAGGGGGCGTGACGGTTGATCCCAAGACTTTGTCGAGCACTGAGCGTGAGCGTTTAAATCGTGCTTGGACAAATGCTTTCCGTGCCGACATCGGTCCTACGGTGGATGTGCCAGCGCCTGATGTAAATACAGGATCTGCCGACATGGATGTAATCGCTAACGAGTTTGGTCATCCGGCGGTTGTTACCGGTAAAAGTATTACTCACGGTGGTAGTGTGGGCAGAGATACCGCCACTGCTCAGGGCGGATGGTATGTTTTTGAAGCACTTAGGTCGCACTTGAATCTCGGGCCTGATCCTCTCACAGTAGTAATCCAAGGCTTTGGCAACGCCGGTGCTACCTTCGCAAATATCGCCCACGCGCTCGGTCATAAAATTATCGCTGTTTCTGATTCAAGCGGTGCCATCCACAACTCCGCTGGTCTTGATATTCCCGCCCTCCATCTTTACAAAACCGCCCACCGTTCCGTGCAAGGTTTTCCCGGCGCCGAGAACTTAACTAATTCCGCCATGCTTGAACTTCCGTGTGATCTCCTAATTCCGGCGGCGCTAGAGAGTCAGATTACAGGAGAGAACGCCCCACGCATCAAAGCTAAAGTAATTTTAGAGCTCGCCAACGGTCCCGTTACCACCGCCGCTGACGACATCCTGTTCGTCAACAACATCCCCGTCATTCCAGATATTCTTGCTAACTCCGGTGGGGTTACAGTCAGCTATTTTGAATGGGATCAAAATATGAAATCAGAGCATTGGTCGGCCCTAGAGGTTGACCAAAAGCTACGAGACCACATGAACGCCGCCGCCACCGCCGTCCAAACCATCGCAGTACAACACGGCACCGACCTCCGCCGCGCCGCCTTCATTGTGGCGCTCAATCGGCTTCAGGAAACTGAATCTAAACAAAAATAATCCCAATTTAAAACCGGTACCAGCTAAATAAAATCAACAATTCAAACCCCGCCACAGAGGCGGGGTTTTTTTGGTGCCGAGCTAATTGGACTCGACGGGATTTGAACCCGTAATTCCTGGGTGGCGACCCTGGAGAGTTACCAGTTACTTACACGAGCCCATGAGCCCAAAGCTCGGCCAAAAAAAAGAAACCCCTCACGAATGGGGAGTTTCGATTTGCGCCACCCAGGATTAGGTTCGTTAGAACTCTACCAGGTCAATAATAGTAAACCAGTATTTTTGGAATTAGTCAATCGCATCTGGGGACAAAATGATAACCCCTTTACTCTTTAGCTGTTCCGTCTTACCCTAGTAGCTGTATGTCCTTCAACCATCAAAAAATAGACGCCAAATGGCAACAACGCTGGGAGTCAGAGAAAGTTTTTGAAGCTGCCGACAACTCCTCAAAGCCAAAACAATATCTCTTGGTGGAATTTCCTTATCCCTCTGGCGCCGGCTTACATGTTGGTCATCCCCGCAGTTACACCGCTATCGATGTAATCGCTCGGAAGCGTAGGATGGAGGGATACAATGTACTTTTTCCTATGGGTTGGGATGCCTTTGGCCTTCCCGCTGAAGCTTATGCTATTAAAACCGGAATTCATCCTGCCATCACCACCAAACAAAATATTGAAACATTTCGCCGTCAACTAAAATCAATCGGTTTCAGTTTTGATTGGTCGCGTGAAGTGGACACTACCGATCCCAAATATTATCGCTGGACGCAGTGGATGTTTAACCAGTTTTTCAAAGCCGGTTTAGCCTACAAAGCCAAAGCAATGATCAACTGGTGTCCAAAAGATAAGATCGGTTT
>CALRGN010000039.1 GCA_943357745.1 Candidatus Uhrbacteria bacterium | reverse complement strand
GGATTGATCTGGCAATTTGGTCTAACGATAACTTTTATTTCGGGCCGTAGCGCAGTTGGTAGCGCGCCTGGTTTGGGACCAGGAGGTCGTGGGTTCGAGCCCCGCCGGCCCGACCATTTGGCTGATTATGCCCAATCTCACCAATATTTTCAGTGACAATAAACCGTGTTTGAATTTAGAAGTAATCAATAAAATTGCTGATTTAAATGATGATCCAGAATGGATGGTGGAGCGTCGGTTGGCGGCGTTGGAGAGATTTTTATTGGCCCCTAATTTGAGTTGGGGTCCTTCTTTAGCGGGGCTTGATCTTGATTTAATTAATTTTTATTCGGCGGCAAAGGGCGGGAGTGTGACTAGTTGGGAAGAAGTTCCGGCGGAGATTCGTCAGACTTTTACGGACCTTAATCTGCCGGAGATTGAGCAACGATCGTTGGGCGGCCTAGGAGCGCAATATGATACTGCTACGGTTTATCACAATCTGCGAGCCGAACTGTCAGAACAGGGGGTAGTATTTTTAGGGATGGATGAGGCATTAAAGAGTCACGAAGAGTTGGTGAAACAATATTTTATGACCGAGTGTGTACCGGTACATGATCACCTATTTACTTTATTGCACGCGGCAGTGTGGAGAGGGGGAACTTTTATTTATGTGCCGGCGGGGGTAAAAGTGACTATGCCCCTACAAGCTTATTTCCGAATGAATGCACCAGCGGGAGGACAATTTGAACATACTTTGATTATCGCGGAAGCGGGGAGTGAAGTTCATTATATAGAAGCATGTTCGGCGCCAAGATATAATCAGGCCTCTTTGCATGCCGGCTGTGTGGAAATTATTGTTAAAGCGGGAGCGAAGGTGAAATATTCTAGTATTGAGAATTGGAGCCAAAATACTTATAACTTAAATACTAAACGAGCGGTGGTAGCTGAGGGGGGGACAATTCAATGGTTAAACGGTAATCTGGGCAGTGGAGTGACAATGCTATACCCCATGAGTGTGTTACGGGGGGAGGGGGCGAGCAGTGATTATTTGGGAGTGGCGGTGGCGGGGGCGGGTCAAGTGCAGGACACTGGGCATAAAGTAGCGATTGTGGCTCCTAATTGTAAAGCCAATGTTCAGAGCAAAAGTATCTCTTTTGGTGGTGGGGAGGCGGTGTATAGAGGGTTGGTCAAAATTACCGCCAAGGGGAAGGGAGCGAAAGTGGGTAGTGTTTGCGACTCTTTGATTTTGAATACCGGTGGAAAAGCACGAGCGATTCCGGTAATTGATTGTGAGTCGGCCTCCGCCAAAATTGCTCATGAAGCTAAAGTGGGATGCTTAGAGAAATCCGCCTTTGATTATTTGGCGGGGCGAGGATTTGAGGAAAAATCGGCACAGAGTTTCTTGATTCAAGGGTTTGTGAGTGAAATTACCGATTCTTTGCCGTTTGAATACGCCTTGGAATTTTCTAAATTACTTGATTTGCAAAACTGATCTGCTTTAAGTATTGCCTAACTAGATTTGCAAAACTGATCCACCATTAATATCCTACTATGCTTAAAGTACCACCACTTTCTGAAGAGCCCTGGGTTTTTGGTAATTTGCAACGAGAGTTTTTTATTGAATCTGGAGCTAAACAAAATTTTGATCAAAAAAGTGATCTGGTGGCCGGAGAAAAACGGTTTAGTGGAATTAGATTTAATTTAAAACCAGAAAGCAATGGCCAGATGATTAGATTTTTTTATTTACCAACAGGATCTAGCTTATTTGTAAGACAAGAGATTATTTTAGAGAAAAATAGCCGGTGGTTGGGGGTGTTTGTGGTTTTTGGTGGGGGCAAGTTAGAGATTTGCCGACGGGTGGTGATTGAAGCGGGAGCGACGGTGAGGCTTGGTTTTTATGCTGATGTTTTGACCGGTGGAGAAGTTAAAGTTGATGATCGGGTAGAGGTGATAGGAGATGGGGTGATGGTTAATTTGCGAGCTGGTCAAAGATTGATTGAAGGAAGTAGTGGTACGGTGCGCCATTTGGTTGAAAGTAAGGAATCTGATCGGCAAGGTAAAGTAAGTGAGAAGATAATTACCTATGCCGTAGGGGAACGGGTGAAATCTGGAATGATCGCGGAACTTGATGTACAAGGGGATCGCTTATTAGCTGATCATCAAACCGGACAATATTATCCCGAGCGTTCTATGCTGGCGAGTTTGGCGGGACGGGGAATCAACACCATTGATGGATTGAAGCTTTTGCGACGCGGTTTTTGGGAACAAGAAGTTGCGAAGGATTGGTTTGTGGTTGCAGGGGTTGATTCTGAAGCTAATAAAGGGGTTAGTGGAGGGGAGTTGGTGGATTGGCTTTGTAGAGACTAGAGCAGTAGCATAATATGGGAGCGATAATTTATAAAAAACCCGGTCTAAATTTAAGATCGGAGTTTAAGGCGTTTAGGGATCAGCCTGATTTGGTATATCTAGATAATGCCGCAACCAGTCAGATGCCGGATCTTGTTTTGGAGGAGATGATGAATTATGAACAGGCGGGGCGGGGAAATGCGGGGCGGGGGTTCTATCCGTGGTGTGAGCGAGCGTTTGAGAGCTTGGAAGCTGGGAGAGAGAAGGTGGCTAATTATTTTGGTGTAGATGGAGAGGGGCTTTTTTTTACGGCCGGTGCAACGGCAGGGCTTAATACGGTTTTGAAGATAATAGCGCCAAAACTTTCCTTTCATAGAACGGTAGTGGTGAGTAATCAGGAGCATTTAGCTAATTACTTGCCGTGGAAAAAAGTAGTTGGTAGGTTGGTGGGGAGAGTGGTGGAGCAACCGCTTAATGATCCTACATGTACCGCTGTTACTTTAACTCCTAGTCAGTCATTCTTTGGTAGAGCGGGCGGAGTGGTGGCGGTAACGGCGGTTGGAAATTTGAGCGGGATGGTGACCGATCTATTACCGTGGCGAGAGTTGGCCGATAGCTTGGGAAGTAAGCTGGTGGTGGATGCGGCGCAACTTGGAGCCCATTCAGATTTAATAAAAAATCTGGCACTTGCGGATGCAGTAGTTTTTAGCGCCCATAAAATGTATGGTCCAATGGGATTGGGAGCGGTGTGGCTCTCAAAGAGTTTTAGAGATGAGGCGTTGGTGCTCAATTGGGGCGGTGGAATTGGGGCGGATAGTGAATTGCGGACTCGGAGGGATATCAGAAGATTTGAGGCTGGTACGCAAAATGTGATGGCGGTGGTAGGGTGGAGCAAGGCGATTGAATGGTTGACTGGAATTGATTCAAAGCTGATGAGAGCGCACGAAGAAAAATTGTTGGATTATTATTTATTCAAGTCGCAAGAGATTCCCGAGATTAATAATTTTCTTGACCAACTATCGGGAGAACGAGTGGGGATTCAACCGTTTATTCTAGACGGTATTCATCCGCATGAAGTGGCGGAGGAGCTGGGGGAGAGGGGGGTGATGGTGCGAGCGGGAGAGCATTGCTCAATTTTTACTAAACATCTAAACTCTACTGGTGTGGTGAGGTGGAGCGCGGGTGTTTACAATGATTTAGAGGATATCGATCGGCTAATTAATGGGCTGAAGGCGGTGTCAAAACGATGGTGCTAATTGAAGTTAATTGAATATACCAAACCCAAGTAGCAAGCATTTATGTTGACCGCCGAATTAATAGACCACTGTAAGAACCCCCGACATTTTGGTAGATTATCTAATCCGGACTTAACGGCTAGAATAGAAAATCGGAGTTGTGGTGATAGAGTGGTAATTGATTTGAATGTTGATGAAGTGGGGATGATTATTACGGCGAGTGGAGTGGCGGTTGGTTGTGCACTAGTGACAAGTTCTTTATCTTTATTTTTGGGAGCGGTGCAAGGAGTTAGTCTGGAGATTGTTAATACTTGGTCAATTAATGAGCCGGAAAAATGGATTGGAATGCGACCAGGAGTGCTAAGAATCAATTGCGCTAATTTGCCGCTAGCGGCGGTTCAGCAACTGAGGTGGGGATTGACCGCGACTGAAACGACTAAAGGACCAAAGGTTGATTTCTAAAATATTTA
>CALRGN010000038.1 GCA_943357745.1 Candidatus Uhrbacteria bacterium | reverse complement strand
CCAGCTGATAATAACTGCCAGTTAAAAACTCTAGTGGCGGGAACGGTTAAAGAACCGCTTAACGAGATTTCTCCGGTGAGTCTAGAAAGGAAACCGCTGGCAAGGGGAATTCCGCTGGCGGTATGAAACTCAAGCTCACAAATGGCGAGCGCTTCAAGCTTTTTTATGGGGGGTATGGTCACCATAATCGACTCCCCCATCCAGCGCATTCCTGGCAGGTCTACATTTTTCAAAGTGATGGCTACTGAATCATCAAAGGCGCAGTGCTTTAATTCAGAAGTGGCGACCGGCACTGTAATGCCGTGAGGCAGGGTGACTGGTGGATACTTCCGATTTTTCTGACGGCTCAGCCCTTCTGCAAAATTAAACCAGTCAACTACCACCCCTTGATTGGTATTGTCAAAACCAGTCATACGATATTCCTTCATATAATTTGCAAAGTCAGCAAATCCGGCCTGTCGATCCGCTTTTACTCTTAATTCCGCGGCATATTTTAACGATTCCACAAAAGAGTGCTGAATTATTTCAAGAACCATCTGACTCTGTAAAACCCAACCATTATGATTAAAATATTTTCTAATACTATCAGTATCATTAACCCCTTTTTGGATTAAAGCATTGTGTATATTAGCCGCCTCAATGGTGGTTCTTAGATGATATTTTGTCATCTGGCCCTTAGCAGAATACTGAAATAGATCGTCTCCAGCGATGCCAATTTCAGCAATCAGGGCGGGGGTGAAAGCACCGCCTTCGGTCAAAATTTCATAGAGCGCCACTTGATCCTCCGCCGGAGCGTTTTGATTGGCCCTGGCAAACTCTTCAAAGGGATAGAGCATTTTATGTATCCGAGTGAGTGATTGTTTGAGAAAGGGAGAAATCGTATCCAACCCCTCCCGTAGGAATGGGAGCACCGCTGTAGCGGCGGTGCCTACCCGTTCTGAGGGTGGTAGACCGGAATTATTCGGTCCTTCTCCTACCGGGAATCTCTTCATAAGTTTCAATTACAAGTATGTTGATCAACATAGCAATTAAAGCGCGGTGGATAAAAAGCCGGCGCAGGAGGTGGAGAACAAGAAATCGCAAGTAAGAAATGCGGGCAACGATAAGAAGGAGAATGGGTCAAGGGGAGTGAAGGAAGAGAAGAGAATGATGATCAGTAGAAATTGGGGGCCATATTGATGAACAAAAGCGTAGGCGCGCCAGGCCTCAGCGCGGGCAAAAAAGATGTCTAATACCTTAGAACCATCCAGTGGTGGGATGGGAATTAAATTGAATAGTGCCAGAAATAAATTAGTGATGCAAAGCAAAATCAGAAACAGTGGTAAAAGCGTGCCGGTAATTGAAGGAAAGATGATGATTAAAAATCTAAATGCCAAACCAGCGACCAGTGCTAAAATTAAGTTGGCCCCCGGACCAGCCATGGCGATTAAGGCGCCATCTCTCCAAGGATGTTTCAGCTGGGATGGATCAAACGGTACCGGCTTGGCCCAGCCAAAGCCCACCGTGAGCAGTAATAGCGACCCAACTAAATCTAAATGAGCTAAGGGGTTTAAAGTTAGTCTACCAAGTTTAACGGCGGTGTTGTCCCCTAGCAGTGAACCGATGTAAGCATGGGCAAACTCGTGCCACACCAAGGCAAAGATGAGGGCCGTAATCCAAGCGAGAGCAACTAGTGGAGCAGTGGATAAAAGATTGAGGATCATAAGTTGAAATAACTAGTGTTCTGATTTATTTTGAATTTTGAGTTCACGCTGAATCCGATGCGTTAAGACTAAGTTTGGCACCGAGTCCGATTAAACGATTATACAGATCTTCATAGCCACGCTCAAGATGGTCAATATCGGTGAGGGTTGATTCTCCCTCAGCTACTAAGGTAGCAATCAAATAAGCAAGACCGGCGCGGATATCTGGGACGGTGAGATTGGCGGCTTTGAGCGGGGTGGGACCGCGCACAATGATGGAATGTTTGTAGTTACGATCTTTAAACCTACAAGGTAACTCACCTAAACAACGCTCAAAGGGAGTGATGTCTGCTCCCATGGCGGTGAGGGCGTTAATATAACCAAAACGCTCCTCATACACCGTTTCATGAACAACCGAAGTTCCCACCGCTTGAGTGAGAGCAATCACGAGCGGCTGTTGCCAATCCGTCATAAATCCGGGATGGGTATCAGTTTCAATTTGAAGCCCTCTATATTCAGTGCCACCTTGAAACAAAATCCCATCGGGTTGAACCTGATATCGACCACCTAAACGGCGGATGGCATTTAAAAACGTGACTAAGTCGCGGTGAACAGCACCCTGGCAAAAGATTTCACCTCTGGTGGCCATTGCCAATGAGGCAAAGGAGGCCACCTCAATCCGGTCGGGGAGAATAGTGTGCTCACAACCGCCCAGACGATCAACGCCGATGATTTGTAATTCCCTGCCGGCGCCTTGCTCTATAATTGCCCCCATTTTTTGAAGGAGCATAATTAGATCAACAATTTCCGGTTCAACAGCGCTGTTTTTTATGACGGTTCTACCTTTAGCTAAAACAGCGGCGAGGATTACGGTTTCCGTGGTGCCAACGGAAGGATAAGGTAATTCAATTAGTTGGCCGGTGAGTCCGGAGGGGGCGATGAGTTCATGTCCAAATTCAGTGGACCTAACTACTGCTCCCATTTTTTGTAAGGCTTCTAGATGAAAGTTGATTGGTCGGGCACCAATTTTATCACCACCCAAAAACCCTATTTGCGCCTTGCCTACGCGGTGGAGCAACGGTGCTAAAGTTAAAATTGCTAATCGATTTTTTTGTGATAATGATTCTACCGAGAAGTTTGAAATTGTGGCTGTTTGTAAGGTGAGAGTGTGATTAGAAAGTTGGGTGATGGCGCCGAGATGGGAGACCAACTCCCGAGCAAGTACACTCTCTTGTTGGAGCGGGATGTTATGGAGAGTAATTGGTTGGTCAGTCAAGAGGGAGGCGATGATCGCTTTTGAGGCAGCGTTTTTTGAGCCGGCAATAGTGACTGTTCCCTGCACGGGAGCACCGCCGGTTACTTTTATAGTTTTAGACATAGGTACGCCGGCTGATAATATTAGGCAACGGAACTATTGTAACCGAGTTAAAATAAAAAGTCATCATCACTCGCCGGTTGTAATCGAAAAATGCGAAACGCCCCTGAGTAGACGCTACTCGGGGGCGCACGACCTTTCCTACCATTGAATCCCGTAATGCTCAAACGGGAACCAGAGTGGCAAGATATTCTCGCGAATGAACTTTTGTCTATATTGCACATGCCCCAGAGTGTCAGGGGCGTGCTTGGAATTGAGGTAGTCTACCAAGGCCAAGGTCTGCTGTTCTACTGGAGCCTCAATCAGATATTCCCCCTTGACGCGAAGCCAAACTCCGCGCAAGCGTTGGTCTTCATACTCAGGATGGGAGGATCGATTTTTTCCCACCCGCCCCTTCCGATTGAGACGAAGATTCCCTTGCCAGAGCCGACGGGCGGAAAGCGCGCTGAACTGCTTGGCATCCGCTCTGGTTGCGATCCTCAGATCACCGCCCGGTGGAACTACTGCGACAACTACGAACTGAAGGCCACGCTGGTCTAGCAGTTTGCGGCGCCGTTCCAATTTGATCACTGCGGACATCCTTGCTTTGGGACGACTGGCGCAGTAAATGAAAAATTGGGAGCCACAGTCACCGGTGACGAGTCGGCAGGAGAAGTGTTGTTGGCTTCCGAACCGATCTCCGGCCCAGTTGTAGACTTCCTGGGGATCGCGACTGATCAAGGGCGTCTCTCGGATTCTTTTGGATGATTCTTCAAGGTGGAACCTAACTGTGAGACGGACGCCGTCATCAGAGAAAAGTGCCGCCTTAGCAAAGAAGTTGATATCGGTGACATCATTGCTGATGTCGGCAAACGAATCGGAAGCGGCCAAGTAAAGAATCTGCATAGCGATCGTCAACTTGCGCCTAATCTCAAAGTTGGCGAGCGTAGAGAGGTGGATCCCTGCCTCTCCGGTGAGAATTTTCAGTAGCCTTACCGGATCATTGCAAGTGGAATACTCATTGATCGGCTCAATGACAGACGCGTGTTCTGGCACCGTCTGCACGGCTGACTCCAGCCCATTTGTGGCGGTCTGGGCATCCTCCAGGGCGCGACTGAAACGATGATAGAAGTGCTGGATACTGTCTTCACAGAGCGTAACGGCTGCGGGCTGGGTTCTTAACCAAGCATGGAATACCCGAGCCTGAGCTGATGATCTAACTTCGAATTTGAACGCTGAGACCAACTTCTGCTGATGTTTCCACATCTGGGCAAAGGTAATCCCACCGCGACCAAGTTTTATGACTGTAGTCATTTCTTCCTCCGTTGCAGAACCTTAATCAAAATTGCAACAAAAGTCAATTTTTGTTGGGATACTATTTTTGGTTGAACTAAATTGGTGGATCAA
>CALRGN010000037.1 GCA_943357745.1 Candidatus Uhrbacteria bacterium | reverse complement strand
AGCTCTGCAAATTGAGCCAGTAATATCAATCATTACCCAAGCTATCAGCAGTGGCCAAATTGTATTCCAAGTGGTTTTGGTTAGGTTATTGGTGACGGCATCAATTACCAAATCAAGCACCTTGCCGTAAATTACCGGTTCCGCGATGATTGATAAAGAAAAAATGATCAGTAAGAAAATAATTACAAGATTGAGACGAGCCTTAATCTTAAAGGAATCACCAACCACACCCTTGATCTCACTCAAGGAGACAATCACCTCTTTTTCTTCACCATTCCCCACTGGATTTGAGTTTGGTTTTTGAGCTTGCTTATTTTTGTGCGATTTTTTGGCCATGAACTAATTATAGCACCAACAAATTTCCTGATACACTTGTTTTTGACGAAGTGATAAGTAATTTATTACACTGCACCGACCAATAACTATGCTTCCCAAGGAGTTCACCGATCGACTAATTAGACAATTTGGTTCTAGCACGGCCAAGGAGATTTTGCGCGTCTATTCAAAGCCAAGATTGGTGAGCTTTAGGTTTAATTTGGGTAAAATTAGTGAAGTGGAGGGATTGACCAAATTGCGAGAACTGGGGATTAAAATTGACCGAGCGCTGGGGGTGGCGGGCGGATTTCTAGTGCGCAATAAATCGGCGGATGAAATGCTAAATTCTGAGCTTGGGTTTCGGGGTGAAATATATCTGCAAGGTTTGGCGGCAATGGTGCCGGTGCAAATATTGGCGGCGATGGTGCCAGATAAATTAGTGGACCGGATTGAAGCCGTCACGCCGGTAAGAATTCTTGATCTCTGTGCTGCTCCCGGAGGTAAAACAAGTCAGATACGATCATTACTTGGACGAGGAGTAGAGATAGTGGCCTGCGAGAGTGATGAGGTGAGATTTGAGAAGTTGAAAAACACGATGCGAGTGCAAGGCTGTGAAGATATTAAGTTGATGCTGGTTGATTCGGCGCGGTTGGGAGAAGAATACCAATACTATTTTGATTTTATTTTGGCGGATGTTCCTTGTTCTGCCGAGGGCAAGATTTCTTTAAAAGATCCTAGAAGTTACGGGTTCCTGAGTGAAAAAAATATTATTGCCTGTGCCAAAGCGCAAAGAAGACTACTGCGCGCGGCGGTTAGTTATTTGCGACCGGGTGGCAGAATCATTTACTCCACCTGTACCTTGTCGCCAGTCGAAAATGAAGAGATGGTGAAGTGGCTGTTGGGAGAGTTTTCCAGTCTTACTGGGGAGGAGATAAAACTCGCCTTTGGTCAAACCAGAAGCCACGGAAAATTGGGATTGACAATCTTACCAACAACCGACAGAGAAGGATTTTTTGTGGCGAGTGTGAAGAAGATTATTTAATTACCAGGGGAAATAAATAGATCAACAGTTTTTTACTCAGGGGAATTTATTATGCCCCGTGTGAAATCCAGCGTTCGGCTTCTAGGGCGGCGATGCAACCGGTGCCAGCGGCCGTGACGGCTTGGCGATAGAGATGATCCACCACATCACCGGCGGCAAATACGCCAGGGATATTGGTTTGAGTAGTGC
This sequence comes from Candidatus Uhrbacteria bacterium, assembly GCA_943357745.1. Lineage (GTDB taxonomy): Bacteria > Patescibacteriota > Patescibacteriia > UBA9934 > UBA9934 > JAGORL01. The sequence goes on along the minus strand of CALRGN010000037.1, from coordinate 3,189 downwards.
CAGTAAGGACGGTGATGTAGCCTTTACGGTCAACCGTCAATTGATTTGCGAAAATTGCGGAATTAGGAAAATGACCGATGGCCACAAAGAGGCCGTCGAAGGGGAGATCGGCGCTGGTTTGATCGATCAAATTCTCTATTTTTAATCCGGTAACCCGATCCTCCCCCAACACTTCCACCACTTTAGCGTTCATTTTGAATGAAATTTTAGGATTGTTTTGAGCACGAGTAAGCATTATTTTGGAAGCCTTAAATTCTGCCGAGCGATGGATAACGGTGACACTACTGGCGAACTTGGTGAGAAAGTTGGCTTCTTCCATAGCGGAATCGCCACCACCAACCACGGCGACATTTTTGCCCTTAAAGAAAAAGCCGTCACAGGTGGCACAAGCAGAAACGCCCCTCCCGCGGAGCTTAGCTTCTCCGTGAACATCAAGCCACTTAGCACTAGCGCCGGTGGCGATAATTACCGACTCACATTCTGCCACGGTGCCATTACTTAGAGTCAGTTTTTTTGGGTGACTGATTAGGTCGACCGCAGTGACGGAGAGTTCTTTGATTTCCGCTCCAAAACGCCCGGCTTGAGTTCTTAGTTTTGCCATTAGTTCTGGACCTAAAATACCGTGCTCCTCTCCCGGCCAGTTTTCTACATCTGACGTGAGCATTAGTTGACCGCCCGGCTCTAAACCGGTAAACAAAACAGTGTTGAGATTGGCTCTGGAGGCGTAGATCGCGGCGGTGTATCCGCTTGGACCAGCGCCAATAATGCCGACCTGATAGGACATATTTTTAGCCTCTTAAAATTCCTTTCACCTTCTCCACAAAAACAGCTGCCGGAGCGGCGCCGGCAAAGCGCCCGATCTCTGAACCCCCTTTGAAGACAATAAAGGTAGGGATGGAGAGGACGTTAAAACGCATCGCTAAATCTCCATGGTCATCTACATTCACTTTTCCCACGGTAAATAATTGTTGATTATCCGGAGCGATTGATTCTAAAATTGGGGCCATCACTTTGCACGGTCCACACCAAGGGGCCCAAAAATCCACCACCATTGGCAGTTCAGATTGGGAAATTACAGAATCAAAATCGGTGGTGGATAATTCTTTCATAATTTTTGGTTAGGCCGCAAAGGTTCGGGCCTGAATTTCTTCTTGATACAGTTCAAGTTGGTCACCAACTTCTACTTTGGCTTTGCCGGTAAATAATAGTCCACAATCTTGACCAGCCAAAACATCTTTGACGGCGGTTTGCCCAATCTTGATTGAATCAACTTTGCCCTCACCAATCACTTGACCGCTTCTTAAGACTCGCAACATTGCTTGTGGAATAAACTTTCCTTTTTTAACTTTGGCGCCGATAATTAGACCTTGCGGAGTTTTCTTGAAAATCATTAGCACTTCACCACTGCCTAATTCTGTGTAGATTTTTTCTGAAGGAACTAGGGTTTTTAGTTTATTAACGACCGCCTCAAACAGGCGATAAATTACGGAATTTTCCACCACTTCCACCTCTTTGTCTCGGGCCATTTCTCTGGCCACGCCAACAGTTTTGACATTAAAGCCAAGAATCATGGCGTTACCAGCGGAAGCGCGAAGAACATCAGCGTCGGTTACATTGCCTAGCCCTTTGCCAACTATTTTCACCCCCACAAAATCATGGGTAATTTTCTCTAGCATTCCGATTAGAGCTTCTAAAGAACCGAGCACATCCGCTTTTACAAAAAGATTTAGAACTGCTTTGCCGTCTTCACCCTCGGCCGCCTGAGCGGTGGTTTTTACGGAAATCTCTTCAGCACCGGTGCGACGAATATTTTGTTCGTTAAGCGGTTCTAAAGCGGAGGCGGACGCTGGCACCTCTAGCACATCACCAACGCTAGGGGCGACTTTTAATCCAAGAATTTTCACCGGAGTGGAGGGGCCGGCAGTTTTTAGCACTTGGCCGTCATAACTTTTCATAGCCCGAACGCGACCATAATTAAAACCCCGAATTCCGATAGGATCTTGTAGGTTAAGAGTGCCGGTTTGAATTAACACCGTGGCTACGGGTCCGGAATTTTTATCCACTTTTGATTCAATCACCGTTCCTAAGGCAAGACGGTTAGGGTTAGCGACAATATTGTTTTTTTCTAGGTCGGCAACGAGCAAAAGTACATCCAAGAGATCCTCTAAATGCAACATTTTTTTGGCGGAGATGGGAACACAAATTGTTTTGCCACCCCAATCTTCAGGCGTAAGACCAGCTTCAGAAAGCTGACCTTTTACAAATTCAAGATTTGCCTCGGCTTTATCAATTTTATTAATAGCCACCACGAACGGAAGTTTTGAGGCTTTGATAATATCAATCGCTTCTTTGGTTTGGGGTTGAACCCCGTCATCAGCGGCGACTACAAGAATTGCAATATCGGCTACCTTAGCACCACGGGAACGCATCACCGTAAAAGCTTCATGGCCGGGAGTGTCAATAAAAGTAAGGAGTTTTTCCCGACGCACCACCTGATAGGCACCGATATGTTGGGTGATTCCCCCCGATTCACCGGCCATGACATTGGTGGTGCGGATAGCATCTAAAAGTGAGGTTTTGCCGTGATCAACATGCCCCATCACCACAATCACTGGCGGTCTAGGGGCGGTGGTTTCTGCAGAAACTTCGGCCGCCTTCACTTGGGCTAAGCGGTCTTCTCCCTGATCATCGGTTTGGTGAGAGGATTGAGTGGATTGCGCCACCGCTTTGAAACCAAGGTCTTCAGCGATAATTGAGGCAGTATCAAAATCAATTCTTTCATTTAACGAGGCGAGTATCCCTGAACGCATTAGTTCTTGCATTACTTTGGCGACCGGAATTTGGAGTAAGGCCGAGAACTCTCTGACTGAGATAAAAGGGGGGAGCGCAATCACCGGAGCGTCGCCGGAGGCAACCTTGGCTTTACGATCAGTTCTGGTCTTCTGCTCTTCCATTTTTGCCTGAAGATATTGACGCTTTTTGAAATCATTCCAAGCGGCCATAATCTTACCCACATCACGATCTGGAATTTTTAACGCCTTGGAACCAATATCAAATCCAAGCTCGGGAAGCTTGGCTTTTAGTTCTTCTGGTGGCACCCGCAACTTTCTCGCTAAAGCGGTAATATTCATGGGCGGAAGGATACAGGAGTATGCTTATAATGTAAACAATGAACTTCGTTTATAAATA
>CALRGN010000036.1 GCA_943357745.1 Candidatus Uhrbacteria bacterium | reverse complement strand
TATCCCCTTGAAAGCGTTCTAAGATCTGAGTGGCAGTGGAAGGCATTACTGGAGCTAAGGCGATAGCGATATCACAAATTCGATGAGCTAGCACCGTCAAAATCCGACCAGCCTCATGGGGATCGGTTTTTACCAACTTAAACGGGGCGGTATCTTCAATTATTTTATTACAAGCCTCAACCTCCTGCATAACTCGTTCTAGATAGCGTCTAAAATCTCGATTTGTCACCAGCGAGTCTAATTCTTCCTTGAAGGCTTTGGAATTCCATGGTTCTACATCAGTCCTTAATTTCCCTTCACAACTTTTGGCGATCATAGTCTGTACCCGACTAACCAAGTTCCCGACCCCATTACTTAATAAGGAATAATTGGCAGAAAATATGTGTTCCGATAAATCGCCGTCGCTTTCTAATGGTAGGGCTTTGAGAACAATAAATTTGGTGGCCTCAACGCCAAATCTGGCGACCAATTCCTCTGGGGCAATTACATTGCCTAGAGATTTTGAGATTTTTTCCCCGTTTAAGGTTAAAAAGCCATGAACAGAAATTTCGGTGGGTAATGGTAAATGAGCTGAGAGTAAAAAAGCGGGCCAGTAGATTGAATGGAAGCGATTGATGTCTTTTCCAATTACATGAACGCGCTGATCAGCTTTGGTCCAAAAGGTTTCATAATTTTCAGAGGAACTGGTTTCGGTGGGAAGTTCTGCACCAAATCCTAAAGCGGTGAGGTAATTTGAAAGGGCGTCCACCCACACATACATCACTTGAGTTGAATCACCGGGCACCGGCACACCCCAACCCTCGGCGCGTTGGGTGGACCTAGAGAGAGAAAAATCTTCTAATCCCCTATCAATAAAGGCGAGCATTTCTGCCTTGCGAATATTTGGTTGAATAAATAGTTCATCAGCCTCAATTAGGCGATGCAGTTCCGATTGATAACGAGACAGTCTAAAAAACCAATTTCTTTCTTTGATAATTTCTAAGGCTTTGTGATGAGTAGGACATTGCCCGTTCTGGCTCTCCCCTTCCCCATAAAACGCTTCACAGCCGACGCAGTAAAGGCCTTCATAGTCTTTTAAATAGAGATCTGTTGGGTCAAGCTGATTCCAAAATGCTTGGGCACCAATTATGTGCCGTGACGCTCTTGTTCGCATGAAACCATTGAAGGAAAGATCCAAAGTTTGCTCTAGTGCCTCAAATTTAGCGGATTTCTCTTTCACAAATACCTCGGTGTCAATTCCCGCTAAAGCGGCGGCTCTTACATTCTTTAAAGAGTTGTCATCGGTACCAAATTGAGACCAAACTTGATCCCCTTTGGCGCGGTAATATCGAGCCAAAAAATCCACTTGAATCAATTCTAAAGCATGACCAATATGAGGATCAGAATTTACATAAGGGATTGAGGCGGTAAAATAACGAGTTTTCATAAGGCGACCAATTACTATCTAAAAATTATTGTAAATTCTCCTTTAATTGAACTGGCTTCAATTGCAGGGATTATCTCTTGAGCAGTGCCCCGGTAAATTGTCTCAAATTGTTTGGTTAATTCTCGCCCCACACATAACTCTTTTTGTAGCGGTTCCAACTGAATGAGGGTTTTAATAATTCGGTGAGTTGATTCAAATAATATCCCTACATGGTCACAGTTGGCAAGTTGCAAAAAAAACTTGTTGCGACCTTTCTTCACTGGTGGAAAGCCAAAAAAAGTAAATCGGTCAAAATTAAAACCCGATACAGATAATAAAGCAATGCCGGCGGAAGGACCGGGAATGGGGATTACTTGGATACCGGCTTTGATAAGTAATTCAACCAGTCTTGCACCGGGATCGCTGATGGCGGGCGTCCCTGCATCAGTCACGAGTCCTAACGACTCCCCGCTTTCAAGTCTTGCTAGGATATTTTGTAATTCATGAGGGGAGGAATATTCATGACAAGCGATCAGGGTTTTTTTGATACCAAAATGAAAGAGTAATTTTGCGGTATGACGAGTGTCCTCACAAAGAATGGCGTCCACCGCTTCCAAAGTTTTCAAGGCCCGAGCGGAAATATCTTGAAGATTGCCAATTGGAGTGGCGATGCAATAAAGTTTACCGGAGATTTTACCGGACACGCTACCGGTCATAAGAATTATTGGATAAATATTCAGGATGTTTGCTGATTGAATATAATAACACCAATCCGTTTGGATTCTCTGAAGTAAATCGGGAGAAGCTGATAATGGTACTCGGCAAGATGATTAGCGAATGGTTGCCGTCCACTGATCTGCCGGTTTGTTGATTCCATAGTGCGGTGTCTTGATTATCTATTTGCTCAAGGATAGCGTTGGAGTCATTGTTTTGATGAGAGAATTGGAGGGGCTTTAAGGGTTCTTCTGCAGTTCCCTGCAGTACCACCGCCATCTTTGTAGCGGGATCATAACTAATAGCCGTGGGAATATTGGCAAGTTCATCGTTAATTACTCCGTGGAAATTTAAATAATTAATCGGGTAAAACTTTCCTGAAACGCTGACGCCTTGATCATCCGGGAAAAGAAAGTCAGAGGCGGCGTTTGGATTGGTAAAAGTAGGCTCTGTTAGTGCTATCAGTCTAGAATTGCGGGCAATAAGGGTGGAATCTATCTTATTATTTTGATCGGTGATTGATAGGTTGATATTTTGTAATTTGAGGTAATTATTATCAACTACAAAAAACATCATTATGCCCAGAACGATTCCCGCCCCCAAAAAAATCACATACCATTTTTTCTGTTCTGCGCATATCATATCGCTCCTAAGCCTAATTTAATGCAACCACTCCCAAATTGTTCTCACTCCGTACCCACTAGCACCTTTGTCTAGATAAGATGACAGCGGTTTTTCCGCAAAGGCAGGGCCGGCAATGTCTAGATGGGCCCAACTGACGCCTTCAGCAAATGGTTGTAAAAATAGACCCGCAGTGAGAGCGCCACCGTAACGATTGGTAGGGATATTGCGGTAGTCGGCAATCGATGACTTATTTAGTTCAGCATAGCGGGGCTCCAGCGGCAATGGCCAAAGTTTTTCTCCCACTAGACTTGCCGACTGCAACAACTCTTTAGAGAGGGCTTTGTCCGTGGTCATCAGACCAGCAATCTCTTCTCCTAGGGCCACTACGCAGGCACCGGTTAAGGTGGCCAGGTCTATGATTGTATCGGGATTGAATTTTTTGGCGTAGGTGATGGCGTCGGCTAAAGTTAGTCTGCCTTCAGCGTCTGTATTTAGGATTTCAATTGTTTTCCCGTTCAGAGCTGTTACCACATCCCCCGGTCTGATGGCTTTAGATGACGGCATGTTTTCAGTGGCGGCAATAAAGCCATGAAGGGTGTGCTTGGCGCCAAATTCAGCTAATAATTTAAAGATTGCTAACACCGTAGCGGCACCGGCCATATCACACTTCATGGTCATCATGCCGTCTGAGGGCTTAAGTGAAAGACCGCCGGAATCAAAGGTAATCCCCTTCCCCACCAAGGCAATTGTTTTTTGTCCGGGTGATTTTTTTTGTAACTTTCCCGCCGATTTAGGAGTGTAAGTTAGATGAATAAATTTTGGTTCACGCTCGGCACCGGCGGCTACGGCCATATAGGCACCCATGCCGAGTTCAGTGCAAGCGGACCGATCTAAAACACTAAGAGTAACTGTACCATTGGAACTTTGGGCGATAATGGTGGCGGTGTTGACCAGAGAATCTGGAGTGAGATCAAGAGCGGGGGTATTCACAAGATCACGAGCAAGATTGGTGGCCGCGCCCACGGCATAGGCTTGGATGACTGCTTTTTTACCAGCAAGGAAGAGTTTTGAATCAGGCAAGGCGATTTCTATTTTTAACGAGGGATTGTTGTCGGGCTGTTTATATTTGGTGAATTGATATTGCGCTAAGGTGGCGGCGGTAGTGATCAGTTGGAGAAAATTAACGGTAGCAAAACGGCGGTCATTTAAATCAAAGATTAGTTCATGGTAGTAATTATGTTGGGCGATTTTGACGGCCGACCCCACTCCAGTTCTGACTGCTTCTGCCTGAAGGGATGAAATATTCCCGATCCCAATGAAAATTACCATCTCAACTGTCTCTGAAGAAACTGGCAAAACTATCATTTGATTGGCGTTCCCTGCAAACTTTGTGGCGACCACAAGGTGTTCAAAGCGGGTTTGAGCACTAGCGGATCCCAGCTCTTGCACCAGTTTTCTTGCTTCAGCAAGACTTTTTACAAATGAGACCCAAGGAGAGTTAGCTGTTGAATAACGGAGTTTCTTTACTATTGTAATGTCCATATGCACTAGATTGCCTAATCCAACTAGGTAAGTCAAGAAAGCTTGATAATCCGGCTCGCTTAGGTGGTTTTTATAATATCGTGCTGTCCACGGCGACTATCAAATTTAAGGACCTCAGAATCTAGATGGATGGTGAGACCGTGATGAGCAAATAGTTCCCTGAGCATTTCTCCCATCTTGTAAGCCCTCACGGCTAAAGTTTGATGCACAAATCTGGTGGCCCTAATTTCAATTAAATAAATTAGTGCCGGCAGGGTTCCGGAGACTTGATGAGAGATTTTGTAACCCATTGGTAGATAATATTGTTTTACCGCACTGGAAAGATTGAGTTGATTGATGGCGTTTTTTTGATTTACTAAAAGATTAAGTGCGGTTGTTCTGAGTTCGGCCGTGAGTTCATCTAAATACCAGGATTCAAAGCCAATTTCATCGGTCAACAATGGCATGGATTGAATTACGGCGCGGTGCCGTTGAATGTCACGGTATGATCCAAAATCAATGGCAAAGGAGAATCTAAGCGTGCCGGCCAAACCAAGACGGCGCGGTAGTTCAGTTTTGATTGGTCTAGTGCTAAGATGATCAGCGAATGTTTTTAGGATGCCACGATCAATGCCATCGAATGCAATGGTGAGATCATTGATTGTGGGATCGTGATATAAATAATTTTCGGCACCGGCGGCGTTGTAATTTTCTGTGGCCTCATGCTGATTAAAATTAAAAGAGCCGGGGAAAGCAGTTTTTAAACTTGTATCTACGGCGTTTGCTACTGCCCTCACCTCTTCAAGGGGATGGTGTCGCAATTGTTTAAGCTGATCGGCGGCTTGGCGAAGATTCATATGCCACGCCAAGCTAGTCACTGCACCTGCGGGCAAAAAACCTCTTAAAATATCAAAGGCGCGGGCTTTGATCGCTTTTTCATAAATAGAGTCTTTTTCCTCCACTGTTTTGGGAAATCGGATTTTTAAATCAGCCGTCAAAATTGGAAAAGCGTGGAGGTAAAACGCTCGCCAATTTTCTTGAATTTGGGCTCCAGCCGGGAGCCCGGCGGGATTCATTAAACCTTG
>CALRGN010000035.1 GCA_943357745.1 Candidatus Uhrbacteria bacterium | reverse complement strand
CTTGAGGCTAGACTAGAAGGGATCTTGGCCGAGATTAAAAGCGCCGGCAATATCATTTTATTTATTGATGAAGTCCACTTAATCTCCACTGTAGGCGCCGGAAGCAACGGCATTGATATCGCAAATTTACTAAAACCTCCGCTTGCTCGTGGCGAATTACATTGTATCGGTGCCACTACTTTCTCTGAATACAAGCGCTACATAGAAGGTGACGCCGCCCTAGCGCGCCGTTTTGTTACTATCAGAGTAGCCGAACCAAGTGAAGCCGAAACCGAGGAAATTCTCGCTAGTCTTTCTTCCGCGTTTGGAAATCATCATGGAATAAAATATTCCAACGATCTATTAAAAAAGATGGTTGAACTTACCGCGAGATTTTTACCACAAGCCGCTTTTCCGGATAAAGCGATTGATCTTTTGGATGAAGTTGGCTCTGCCTCCTTTCAAGGCAGTGTAAATCTGGATGATCTATATCTCGCCACCGCTAAACTTGCCGGTATTCCTGTGCAAAATATCACCGGCATCAATAAAGCATTACTGAATCTAGAAGCCACTTTAGGAGCCGAGATTTTTGGTCAAAATAACGCCATCTCCAAACTAGGCAAAGCGCTAAGACGCGGCTTCCTTAAACTTCACGGTCACAACAAACCGGTTTCCAGTCTTCTTTTCACTGGCCCTACCGGCGTTGGTAAAACAGCCACCGCTAAACTGTTGGCTAAAATTCTATACGGTGATTCAAAAGCCATCCACCGTTTTGATATGAGTGATTATTCAGAGTCTCACACCGTGAGTAAATTAATTGGTTCCCCTCCCGGATATGTGGGTTACAAAGAGCAAGCCCGACTCACCGATCTAATCAAAGCTAAGCCCCATTGTGTGATTGTTTGTGATGAGTTTGACCGCGCTCACCCCACCGTTCGTCAACTCTTTGCTCAAATTATTGAAGAGGGAGAACTAACCGATGCTTTAGGTAAAACCGTGAGTTTCAAAGAATGCGTAATAATCTTCACCACCAATATTGGCGGTGATGTTTGGGCGTCAGGTGAGACCGGCTTCACTACTAGCAAACCAAACGAAGGCACTCTCAATGAACCAATTCAAGCCAAATTAAACCACCTCTTTAAAGCTGAATTTATCAATCGGATTGATGCCGTGATTCCATTCATATCTCTAACCAACTCCGCCCTCGTAATGATTGTGGATAAAGAATTGGCGTCCGTTGCCTCTGAATTAAATAAGCGAGGCATTGCCTTCCATTATGAATCCGGCACCAGCGCTCTCATCGCCAATCAAGTCAAACTCAAACACGGCGCCCGAGATGCCAAGCGCTTAATCAATCAAGGGGTAATAGATCCAATCGCCGATCTCATCCTCACCTCCAATCCCAAAAAAATCTTCTGCCACACCAAGGGTTCCACAATTGGGGTCCGGTCCTAACATGGGTTCAGGTGAGGGGGGTAGAATTTAGTTCGATCAAAATGCATTCTCTGTAACAGTCTCGAAAAGTGTGCCTTTCTCCAGTGGTCTACCGTGATATAATTAGCCTACATGGCAACCGCAACCTCTGCCTCAAATTTAGCTTTTATCCGTGAACAAAGAAGACGCAAAGCAATCGCGCGTTATGCTACCACGATCCTTAACAATCTCCCAGAAATCCTAAATCAACCAAAAAGTAGGGAGGATGATACTGATGATCAGCCCACCGACCCGTATCAACTGAATAGTCCCATCGACCAAGATGATAATGACTTCACCTATCAACCGGAGGAAAATCAAGCCTCAAATCAACCCCCAAACAGTCCAGACGGTCAGACTCAAGGCAATCAATCTGGAGATCAGTCTTCTTTCAAAACCAATCTACGCCAACGCGCCTTCAAAGAACTCCAAAAACGAGCGCAAACAAAAATTCGTGAACAACTAACAAAAAAAGTCGCCTCCACCGTTGGCAAAACCGCCGTCAAAGGCGGATTGCAAGCCGGCGGGATCGGAGGTGGCGCGGTCGGAGGCGGCGCAGTGGGAGGCGGAGCAGTTGCCGGAGCAGGAGCTGGCGCCGCTGGTGGTGCCGCCGCTGGTGGTGCCGCCGCGGGAGCTGCCGCCGCTGGTGGTGCCGCCTCCCTTCCCGTAATTGGAATCGCATTGGCGGTTATCCTTGTTTTTCTGGCCTGTATTATCTTATGGGTAGTCTTCTATTCCTTTATCGTCAAGGGTGGTCCAGAGCCTGTTTATGAAGCAACGCCAACCCCATCATCCTCATTCAAAAGTTAATTCTTATGTCTGATCGTTTCAAAACCATTCTCAAAATCATCACCTTACTCGCCTTCGTAGCCGTAGTCGGTTTTGGTTTTTATTATTTGCTTTTTGGCCCCAAGCCCGACCTCACCCCCACCACCCCCGTGATCACCATCACCCCCGGCTCCCTCCCCGGCGCCGGCCCCGCCGGTGAGCGCCCGCCCGCCTCCCCAGAAGAAACCGCCCTCAAGCCCTCCGCCTTTGCTCGCGGTGGACTCACCGCTATCACCACCCTCACCACTGCCCCCGTGCTCTCCCCCAGTCTCATTAACGGTGAGGCTGGATATTACAACCCCACTGACGGCCGCTTCTATACCATCAATAGTCAAGGAGAATCCACCGCCCTGCTCTTAAATTCCTTTCCCTCCGCCTCCAATGTGGTCATCTCCTCCTCCAACAATCAAGCCATTCTTGAATTCCCCGATTCCACCAATATTGTGCTGAATCTCCAAACCGGTCTTACTACTACTCTCCCCGCCCACTGGGAAGAGTTCGCTTTCACCGCCGAAGATAACATCGTCAGCAAAGCCCTCGGTCAAGATCCTTCCAACCGCGCCCTCACCGTTACCACCGCTAATGGCACCAATACCAAAGTGATCGCCGCCCTTGGCCTCAATCAACAATTTGTAACCGTCTCCCCCGCTCCCAACGCCACCACTTTAGGATTTTCTAAAACCGGTCCCGGCGGTAATCTCTTTGGTCAACAAGAGGTATACCTGATTAGCGCTGACGGTGAAGCCGATGCCTCTATTATTATCAACGGTTCCAATTTCAAACCTAGTTGGTCACCCAGTTCTAAAAATATTCTTTATTCTGTTTCTGACGCTTCATTAAATTATCAAGACTCCCTTTGGTATGCTTCCGCTATTGGCGACCGCGCCGGTGGCACTAGGCTCCGCCTCCCCGTGCAAACCACCGCTGATAAATGCGTCTTCGCTAACGAAACGGTGATCTACTGTGGTGTTCCAGTCTCTCAATCAATCGGCGGTTCCGGTATCAACCCCAGCAACAGCGACTATCTCTACAAACTCTCCCTTCCCTCCGGCACCGCCACCTTACTAGCCATCCCCGCGGAAAAAACCGCCATCAACAATCCAGTGTGGAACCCTGATTCTGAACTCTTATATTTCCAAGATGAGCAAGGACGACTTACCAGTATCGCTCTTTAAGATTATGCCCTCAATCACGCCAAAATTTATCCCCCCTGCCCCACCAAATTTCACTCCCGCTCCCCCACCAAAATTTTGGAGCGTTTTAACGGCCGCAATCTTGATTGCCATTTTTTCCACTGCTCTCTTGCTTTTGTCCTTAGATATTAACGACCAAATTGTTTTTACCGACCAAATTGACATCACTACTCCCAGCATCACTATCGCTGATCCTCAACTTGGTCCACCAGATGCGCCCATTATAATCGTCAACTACGGGGATTACGCCTGCCCCGCCTGCCAAGAACTAGAATCGGTTCTCAAAGAATTGGTGGCCAACTATCCCACTCCCATCAAAATTGTCTGGAAAGATCTACCAAATTCTTCTCTGCACCCCACCGCTTTACCCGCCGCCATCGCCTCTAGATGCGCCGGTGAGCAAGGTAGGTTTTGGGATTATCATTCCGCCCTCATGTACGGCCAAATTAGTCAATCAACTGAAGACTTATTAGCGCTCGCCAACGGTCTTGAGCTAAAAATTGGGGCCTTTACTAAGTGTTTGGAATCCCAAGCCACCCTCCCCTTCATTGAACGATCATTCACGGAAGGAGTATCCCTTGGCATTGTTTCCACCCCCACCCTTTACATCAACGGCAAAATATACGCCGATCAGCTTTCCGTGCTAGAATTAACCAGAGCCCTTAATCAACTTGAATTGTGAGAGTAATCAAAACCCCGGTTAATAGTAGTATGCTCTTGGTTAAATATTTTTTAACTAGAATTCAACCGGTCATATGTCAATTGTTTTTGACCGCCGGTTTTGTATTACTAGTCACCACTTCAGTTAGGGCAGAACCGATTATTCCCAACCCAATCGTTGCTCTTCCCGGTTATAGCGTTGAAGATGCCGCTAACTCCGTTAGCTATGATCCAGCAACCGGAAAGTATAGTACCAATGCCCTGGGATATTATATTAATGCCGTTTACAATCTGCTCTTAATTGGTGGTGCCATTATCGCCATCACAATGATTGTGATTGCTGGCGTACAGTACACTCTCGCTCAAGGAGACACCGGTAGGGTGCAAAAAGCCAAGGAAAAAATCAAAAATGCCATCATTGGCATAGTAATAATGCTACTTGCTTACAACATTGTCCTTTTGCTTGACCCCCGCGCCGTATTATTTTATCCCCTAGACAACTTGTTTATAGACAAACGAGAGGACTCTTCCGATTCCAACACCGGCGAACCAGATGGAACCGATAATGACTCAAGTTATGTTGGTGCAGAAGGCGATTTGGTTACCCTACCAATCAAAGGTACAGATTTTTATTCTGCCACCTCTAGTGTGCTGATTGCCTCTGATGTTTTAAAGGCCCTAGAACTAGCCGCCGCTGAATACAAAAAGGCTACTGGCCACAATCTTAAAATCACTTCGGCCGCTCGTAGCCTGGAAAAGCAAGCCTCCCTCTTTGTAGCGAATTGTCCTTTAAAAGATGGCTTACCAAAGTGTAAGGTACAGACTTGCGATCCCACAGGCAATGCCAACGCCGAGACCTTTGACAGCGACGCTGAATTCCAGGAGTTTGTATTGACTAAAGGTGTGATCGAGAGCTGTCCTCATACCTCCGGCGTGGCTTTAGACATTTGGCCTGACACTTCTTTGGGAAATTTCCAAGCCTCTACTTATGATATGAGCAGGATGATCTCTGCTCTAACCCAAAATGGATTTTGTAGACTAAAATCAGAGGCTTGGCATTTTGAGTTGGATGTAAGAAAAATGTCTAGAAGTTGTTCTACATTAAATAGCGATATTCTTTCAAAGTATCCGGAAGCTTTGAATTGTGCGACTTTTGATTTTGATGATCGTTGCTGTATTAGTCCGGCCAATGCTTACAAAAGAAGTGATGTAAAATGGTGCGGTCAATAACTCCCTCCCCCTAACCTCCCCCTATGTTCCGATGCTCCAGTTGCGCCGTGATAACTTCTAAATGGGCCGGTAAGTGTGAAAGTTGTGAGGCTTGGAGTACCCTAGAAAAAATCGCGGGAGAAAGTAAACCGTCCCAAGCCACCCCCGCTCTAACCGTCGCCCTCACCTCTGAAACCGGTGTTACTTTTCACCCTCAATCAACCGGTCTAGAGGAGCTAGATAAAACCCTTGGTGGCGGTCTTGTTTCTGGTTCGGTCACTCTTCTTTACGGAGAACCGGGGATTGGCAAGTCCACTTTGGTAGCGCAACTCTGTGCCAAATTGGTTTCCCAAACCGCTACCGGTCAGTCCGCCATCAA
>CALRGN010000034.1 GCA_943357745.1 Candidatus Uhrbacteria bacterium | reverse complement strand
GCTAAATTTGCCATGGAGGTTGAAACCATCACTAATCGGTTATGTCCTATTTTACCGCTTTAAAAAATCTATCCATAAAACAAATTTGGCAAAACCGTTTGAATCAGCTTTGGCGTAGCACTAGTTCTGACAATTTTTGGTCGGCGCTCATAATCATCCTTTTGCCTTTACAGACCAGATGGTGGTGGGGGAGCGGTTTAGAAGGCAATGACCAGTTCACCCGACTGGGAATTTATGCGACCGAAATTCTTATCGCCCTTTGGTATTTAGTTAGACTTTGCCAACAAACAAAAACCTTTCAGAACACTCTTACTGGCTGGTTGCATTTGGCTTGCTCACCGAGTATCAGAATTTTTCTAATCACCGGTTTATTAGCTTATTATCAGCCAGTTCTAATTGACTATTTAGCCGCTGGAGTATTTAGTTATTTACTTTGGTCCACCAAATTTCCCCCTGGTCGTTTATCAAAATTATTGGTAATCAGTTTGATCCTGCCGTTGCTGATTGGTTTTTACCAAGTTGTGGTGGGTGAACAGCTGGCCAATACAATCCTTGGTCTGTCCGATCGTTTAGCTAATCGTCCCGGCGAGGCGGTCTGGCTTTTTGACCACCAACGAATTCTCCGGCTATACGGAACTTGGCCTCACCCCAATATCGCCGGCGGGTATCTAGTTTTAGCTTTGATCACCCTTGTGCGAGAACGGTCAGTCTGGCCATCAGCGGAGTGGTCAGTGAATCTATTTGGGTATAAATTGAAAACTTCGTTTTGGTCGGTAGTTTTTGGGGTTCTAACAATTGCCCTAATCTTGACTTGGTCTCAAGCCGCTTGGTTGGCTCTAGCAGTTTTTCTCTTGGCAAAATTCATCAATCATTGTAAAATCTTTACTTTATTGGGAGTCACAACCGCTATGATCGGTTTGCTTTATCTGCCCATCATTTTTGCTCCGAGACTGATTTCCGCTCCATCGTCGCTGGAGGGTCGGTCGCTAATGGAACGCCACACCCAATTAGCCGAATGGCAGACAATTGTTAGCAGTCCCTCAGTTTTTTGGTGGGGCACTGGAATCAAACAATACACCGCCTATTTACCCAATCAAACTAAGCCCGACTGGGCTCATCAGCCCGTACATAACGCTTTACTTCTCGCAGTGGCAGAACTTGGATTAGTCCGTCTGCTTCTGCTCGCAACGAGCATTATCATTTTCTGGAAAATCCGTAATCCTGACCTGACCCCGTTTCTACCCCTCCTCATTCTTGGACTTTTTGATCACTATTTATGGTCGCTTTGGCCGGGATTAGTAATCGGATCACTTTGGTTGCGGTTGGCAAATAGAGACTTAGCACCCTTGACAAGCGAGTGCCAATTTGGCACAGTACCGCCACTTAATCAACATCATTCTATGCAACTCCAACCACTAGGTTCCCACTTAATTGTTGAGGCGGCCTCACAGGAGACCACCACCGCATTAGGGATAATTATTCCCGATACGGCCGATAAAAATCGTCCAGAACGGGGCACAATTATCGCTGTTGGTCCTGGGAAAGTTTTAGAAAATGGCAGTAGGCAGATGATGGAGGTAGCAGTAGGCGATCAAGTTGTTTTTAAAAAATATTCACCAGATGAAATTGAATTAAAGGAGAATGGTGTTACCAAAAAATATCTGGTTCTATCGGCCGATGATGTAATGGCTTTAATTAAATAGTAAATCTAGGACTAATCAACAATAAATATGGCCAAGACAATTACATACAATGAAGAGGCAAGAAAGAGAATTAAAGCCGGTGTAGACAAGTTGGCCGATGCCGTAAAAGTAACTTTAGGACCAACCGGTAGAAATGTAATCATTGACCGCGGTTACGGCTCACCAATTGTTACCAAGGATGGCGTAACGGTCGCCAAAGAAATTGAGCTGGCCGATAAGCTAGAGAATTTAGGTGCTACTTTGGTGAAAGAAGTTGCTTCAAAAACTAATGATGTGGCCGGAGACGGCACCACCACCGCCACCGTTCTTGCTCAGGCGATTATCGCTGATGGCTTGCGGGTGATTACGGCCGGTGCTAGCGCTCAAGCGTTGCGCCGAGGTTTAGAAAAAGGGGCGCAAGCAATTGTGGAAGCGATCGCTAAAATGGCTAAGCCAGTTGAGGGTGATGCTATCAAGCAGGTGGCGTCAATTGCCGCCAATGACGCCGAGCTGGGCGGAATGATCGCGGAGGCAATGTCTAAAGTTAGCACTGATGGCGTGATTACCGTTGAAGAAGGAACAGCTTTTGGGATTGAAGTGGCGGTGGTGGAAGGAATGCAATTTGATAAGGGTTATGTTTCCCACTACATGGTGACCAATGCCGAGCGGATGGAAGCCGAGTATTCTGATGTCCCGATTTTAGTAACTGATCAAAAAATTAGTTCTATTCAAGATTTGGTACCGCTGTTAGAAAATATCGCCAAGACCGGTAAAAAAGAATTGGTAATTATCGCGGAAGATGTGGACGGCGATGCTCTGGCCACGATTGTGGTCAACAAACTTAGAGGCGCCTTCAGTATTTTAGCGGTTAAGGCCCCAGCTTATGGCGATCGCAAAAAAGCGATGCTTGATGATATCGCCGCCGTTACTGGCGCGGTGGTAGTTAGCCCAGAAAAAGGGATGAAGCTAGAGACGGTGGGACTAGAAGTATTGGGCAAGGCGAGGAGAGTGAACGCCACCAAGGACATTACTACTATCGTTGAGGGGGGAGGTAACAAGCAAACTATTGCCGATCGTGTGGCGCAAATTAAAATGCAAATCGCAGAAACGGATTCTGATTTTGACAAAGAAAAGCTGAGGGAAAGAATGGCTAAATTGGCTGGCGGAGTGGCGGTGATCAGAGTTGGTGCCGCATCAGAGGTAGAAATGAAAGAAAAAAAGCATCGAATTGAAGATGCTGTTGCCGCCACTAAAGCCGCCATTGAAGAAGGAATTGTGGCGGGCGGGGGAGTGGCCTTGATAAGAGCCAAAGAAGTATTAACCACTTTAACATTAACTGAAGGAGAAAAGCTAGGCGCCGATATTTTAGATCGTGCCCTAGAGGCACCGCTCCGCCAAATTGCCGAGAATGCTGGTAAAGAAGGCGGTATCATTGTTGAACATGTTAAGCAGGTTAGCGGTAATCAAGGTTGGAACGCGGTTACGGATGAGATTGTTGATATGGTGGCCGCTGGAATTATTGATCCCGCCAAAGTTACTCGCTCCGCCTTGCAAAACGCCGTCTCGGTGGCCATTATGGTTATTACCACAGAAGCGGCGATCACAGAACTTCCCAAGGAAGAAAAAGCTTCCGCCGGCGGTGCTGGAGGAATGGGAGGCATGGACGGGATGTACTAGAACGAAGGTCGTTTGCCCGGTCGTGAAGGTATACCTTAACAAGGCTCTTCAGTTAAATGTATGTCTCACTTAACCGACCATCTCAATCAATTAAGCACACGCCTAGATCAGGCGTGGTCAATTTTAAACATCTCAGAAAAGTTGGCACGGATTGAGGAGATCAAAGCCACTATGGCGGAACCGGGGTTTTGGGATAACCACGAACAAGCCGAACCGCAAACCAAAGAACTCGCCCAGCTGGAATCAATCACCAGCGTTTGGAAAACCCTCCGTTCCAACCTAAAAAGCACCACCGACCTAGCCCATCTAGCCGATACGGAGAGCGATCAGTCGCTAAAAGACGCCACCACCATTGACGCCACCGCTCTGGAGGAGCAATTCGCCTCCCTAGAATTCGCCCTATTAATGCGCGGTGAATTTGATGAACGCGCCACCACGATTTCTATCCATGCCGGCGCTGGCGGTACCGAGGCCACCGATTGGGTAGCGATGCTCCTTAGAATGTATCTCCGGTTTGCGGAGAAAAAAGGTTGGGCTACAGAAATTTTAGACCAAACCACCGGTGAAGAAACCGGTTACAAGAGTATTACCATTCAGGTGAATGGCAATTTTGCCTACGGCTGGCTCCGTTCAGAACACGGCGTTCACCGTTTAGTTCGGATCTCCCCGTTTGATGGTGAGAAACTAAGACATACCACCTTCGCACTTGTTGAAGTGGTGCCAATTTTCGCCACCATTGATGAATCAAAATTAGAGATTCCCGAGGATGATCTCCGTTTAGACACCTTTCTCTCTTCCGGCAAAGGCGGTCAAAGTGTGAACACCACCTATTCCGCCGTGAGACTCACCCATATTCCCACCGGCATTGCCGTTTCCTGTCAAAACGAACGCTCACAATTACAAAATAAAACCACTGCCCTCCGTCTCCTCAAGGGAAAACTTTATACTTTGATGGTCAACGCCCAACTCAACAAACTTTCCGATATCAAGGGGGAGCATAAAACCGCCGCTTGGGGGAATCAAATCCGGAGCTATGTCTTACATCCTTATAAGCTGGTCAAAGACCACCGTACTGATTATTCCACCACCGATCCCTTGGCAGTCTTGGACGGCGCCCTTGAACCGTTTATGGAAAGCTACCTAAAAGGGAAAGCTATTTAAAGAACAAAATCTAACCACTATTTTCAACAATCACCAGGCTCTGATATCATGATAGTATCCTATGAAAATCTTAGTAACTGGCGGTGCTGGTTTTATTGGCAAGCACTTAGTAAGAAGTTTGATCCACCAAGGTTATGAAATTTTAGTCATTGATCGTAAACCGGCCGATCATTTTTTTTCCACCACGGAGTTTGTCACTGCTGGTGTTCAATACCTTTCGTACGACATCAGAAATAAAGCCTGCGATTCCGCCATTCTCAACTTTGCTCCGGAAACAGTCTATCATCTCGCCGCCGACATCCTAGACCGCGCTTCAGAACTAGATCCAATCTCCACCGCCGATCAAAATATTTTAGGAACATTAAGAATCTTTGAAGCCGCCAAACACGCCGGCGCAAAAACCTTCGTCTTCGCTTCAAGTTCCGCCGTTTACGGCTCGTCCCACATCCTTCCATACCAAGAAACTCATCTTCCCAATCCGCTCACCCCCTATGGCATCACCAAACTTTGTGGCGAATTTTTCCTAAATCGCTACCGCCGGTTTGGCATCACCACTCACGCCCTCCGCTTTGCTAATGTTTACGGCCCCGGTCAAGACGGCAGTGCTGAATCCGGCGCCGTGGCCATTTTTACCCACCTACTTCTCAATAATCAACCGGTGCTAATCTATAATAATGGTTTGACCACCAGGGATTATGTGTATGTAAAGGACATCGTGGCCGGCCTAATAAAAGCCAGTGCCCATAGTGAGAGCGGCGTTTGGAATCTTGGCACCGGCATTGAAACCACCACGATTGATCTCTTCCGACAGTTACGCTCTTTAACCCAATCTGCCATTGATCCCACATTTGCTCCGTCAATCATGGACGCCGTCAAACGGAGTTGCTTGGATTCCCACAGCGCTACTACTGCCTTTGCTTGGGCACCCACCACCTCACTAGAAACCGGGCTCACTGCTACCATTGACTGGTATCGTCAAAATCCCAAAAATTCCTTATAATTTCCGAATAATTTCCAATGAAAAAATCCTACGGTCAACATTTTTTAACCAACAAAGAAACGGCCAAAAAAATAGTGGACCAAGTTGGCATCGTTCCCAGTGAGTTGATAGTGGAGGTGGGTCCTGGCGGTGGTGCGCTTACCGATTGGCTGGCTCTTCTCCCTAATCAACTAGTTCTCATTGAATCCGACCGTTCGCTCTCTCCGTCACTTACCACCAAATATCCCAATGCCACCATAATCATTGAAGACGCCGCTAAAATTGATTTTGACCAACTGACTTCTGCACCATGGGTTTTTATTAGCAACTTGCCTTACAACGCTGGCACCGCCATCTTGCGCCAAGTGCTAAGCGCCAAAAACCGTCCTCGTAGGATTGTAGTTATGTTACAAAAAGAAGTGGGGGAGCGGATCCTCTCCGGTCAAGCCACCAACGGTCGAGCAACGAATGGTCGAGCAACGAATGGTCAAACCACGAATGGTCAAACCACGAATGGTCGTGATCAATCCGCCCACCGTCGTGATCAATCCGCCCACCAAAGCTCTGTCCTCACCGTCGCCGTGGGCGTTTACGCCACTGCCCAACGCCTATTCACTCTCAAACCCGGCGCTTTTAATCCACCGCCAAAAGTAGATAGCATTCTTCTCGCCCTCACTCCCCACAAA
>CALRGN010000033.1 GCA_943357745.1 Candidatus Uhrbacteria bacterium | reverse complement strand
TTCATGTTTGTTAATCTACCTCAAAATTATCAACTACTTACTCCTTAAACTCACCGTCAATCGGCTTATCGGTGGCGCTTGAATCAGTGCCAGAGTCACCGCCGGCACCGGTCGTGTCGGAACCGGTCGTGTCGGAACCGGTCGCGCCGGTATTAGGCGTTGCATCCGCGGCACCGTCACCACCAGCCGCACCCTCCGCCGCCCCATGCCCAGCCGCGGCCGGTTGATACAACCGTGTTCCCACCGCTTGCGCCGCCTTAGATAAAACCTCAGACTTAGCTTTTAAATCCTCCAAATCATCCTTCTCCTTTGCCTCCCGCACCGCCGCTAATTTAACGCTCAAATCTTCTCGCTCTTCCGCGGTCACCTTTTCTTTATATTCTTCTAACATTTTTTCCACGGTGTACACGGTGGCCTCCGCTAAGTTGCGCACCTCAATCAATTCTTGTTTTAATTTATCTTCTCCAGCATGATCCTCGGCATCCTTTTTCATTTTTTCCACTTCCTCTTTGGACAAACCAGACGAGGAAGTAATTGTGATCGTTTGCGTTTTGTTAGATGCTTTATCGGTCGCCGACACATTCAAAATTCCGTTAGCATCTAGATCAAACTTCACCTCAATTTGCGGCACGCCTCTCGGAGCCGGCG
The DNA here is from genome assembly GCA_943357745.1 of Candidatus Uhrbacteria bacterium. Classification (GTDB taxonomy): domain Bacteria; phylum Patescibacteriota; class Patescibacteriia; order UBA9934; family UBA9934; genus JAGORL01. The sequence goes on along the minus strand of CALRGN010000033.1, from coordinate 5,885 downwards.
GGATTCCTGCCAAATCAAACTGACCCAATAGTTTATTGTCACCAAACATTGGTCTTTCTCCTTGGGCCACTCTAATTGTTACTGCCGGTTGGTTATCAGCCGCCGTGGAAAAAACTTGAGATTTAGAGGTGGGGATTGTAGTATTTTTATCAATCAATTTAGTGAACACTCCCCCCAGAGTTTCCAATCCCAAAGAGAGCGGAGTCACATCTAGCAGCAAAATATCCTTAACATCTCCTTGCAACACCCCCGCTTGCACCGCCGCTCCAATCGCCACTACCTCATCCGGATTCACGGAGACATTTGGCTTCTTACCAAAATGTTCTTCCACCAATTTCAAAACCAGTGGCATTCTGGTCATCCCCCCCACCATCACCACCTCGGCTATCTCATTTGGAGTCAACTTAGCGTCAGCAATCGCTTGTTTAACCGGACCAAAAGTTTGCTCCACCAGTGGCCTCACCAACTCTTCTAGCTTGGCTCTAGATAATTTCAAAACCAAATGCTTGGGTCCATCCACACCAGAAGTGATAAACGGTTGATTGATCTCCGTTTCTTGGGCGGTAGACAATTCAATCTTCGCCCGCTCGGCCGCATCTTTAATTCTCTGCATTGCAAGCGGATCACCAGATAGATTAACGCCGTGCTCCTTGGTAAATTCCTCCATAATCCAGCGCATAATCACCACATCAAAATCATCTCCCCCAAGATGGGTGTCACCGTTCGTAGCCAAAACCTCCACTGTCCCCTCACTCACATCCAATACCGAAACATCAAAAGTCCCACCACCAAGATCATAAACAGCGATCTTTTGACCAACCTTTTTATCAAAACCATAGGCCAGCGCCGCCGCCGTTGGTTCATTGATAATTCGTAAAACTTTTAAACCAGCAATCTCCCCGGCATCTTTAGTGGCTTGTCTTTGCGCATCATCAAAATATGCCGGCACGGTGATCACCGCTTCCGTAATCTTCTCCCCCAACTTTTCTTCCGCATCGGCCTTAAGCTTCTGCAAAATCATCGCCGATATTTCTTGAGGAGTATATTCCTTATCCGCTAATTTGATCGCCACCCCTTCACCTCTTTTAACAATCGCAAACGGCATCAATTTTAAATCCCTCTGCACTTCTTCATCGGCAAACCGGCGCCCGATCAACCGCTTAATGGAATACAAAGTATTCATAGGATTGGTAACGGCTTGGCGCTTGGCGGATACACCAACCACTCTTTCACCAGCTTTGGTAACCCCCACCATTGAAGGCGTGGTACGGACTCCCTCTTTATTTTCCAAAACTTTTGGCTGACCACCCACCATCACTGCTACACAAGAATTTGTTGTCCCTAAATCTATTCCTAAAATTTTACTCATAATATATTATTTTATTTATTAATTGACCAACGGCGCTTCATCATCAGCCATCTCACTTACAATCACCTTAGCCGGTCTAATCACCACCTCACTGCCGTCGCCATAAATTAATTTCCAGCCTTTTACCATCTCCTCAATTACAATTCCCACCTCATTCCCCGCCTCAACCCGGCTCCCAACTGCCTCATGAACACCACTATTAAATTTTTCACCAATGGCCGTAATCGCCACCACCCCAAGATTTTTCAAGACCTCAGAAAATTGTCGGTCAATGTGCGTAATGCCGGTGGACCAGCCCTTAAATACCTGCTGAAATTCCGGACTACATTGCTCTACCGCCGGAAAATGCTTCATCACATAACCAAAGTTATCAATTACCGCTAACAAATCTTCCGCCAACTGCCTTCGTACTTGCCGTCTATCTTCCGTTCTCATCAAACCAAGTTGCTTTTGTAAATTATCATAGTCCGCTTTCGCTCTTTGCCAACCCTCCAAATACTCTTGTGCTTTATCCGAGTGTTTATTACCACATTGACACTCCCGGCCGGTCTCCACACACCGTTTACATTTCCCGACAGTTGAAGTAGTAGTTGTTGGTTCCACCGATTTTGCGTCCACCAATGTTGGCTCTTCCGCGTTGTTCTGATCGCTCACCTCATCATTAGCTTCTATCGCTTCTTCATTCATAGTTTTGTTTTTTTTCTAGAGATTTCTTGATTAATAATATGGATTGCTTTATTAGCGATAGCGATGTTTCTGGTGTAGTTCATTCGGAGCGGTCCCACAATCCCAATCACCCCCTCAACTCCTTTTTGCAATTGACACCGCGCCACCACACTAGCTAACCCCGGTCCAAACGGTCCTTCATTTCCCAGCAACACCGCAATCTCATCAGAAGCCGACTTCATGAGCACTTGATAACTTTGATCAAACCCTTCAATTCCTTCTGCTAAATTGTATAGTGCCTCCGGTGTTCTAAATTCTGGCTTCCGGAGCAAGTTGGAAATCCCCACTACCCTACTCCAGGGTCTACTAGTGGCCACCATCACCGCCTCACCCGTCACCTCCGCCAGCATCATTCCCAATTCCGATAAAAGATCCTCTACATTTGGTAGTCTAACCACCGGTTGTTTGGCAAGCACAATCTGAATTTTTAACACCTGACTAGGCGGTGGTTTGGCTTTTTGAGTAACGATGTAATATCTATACCCTGCTTCAGTGGGAATTCTCCCCGCCGATGTATGCGGTTGACTGATCAACCCCTCCTGTTCTAACGCCGACATTTCATTTCTGATGGTGGCCGGCGAGCAATCAAACTTGCCCAATTCACAAACCTGCCTAGAACTAACTGGCACCGCCGTACGCACATACTCCTCAACAATCAACCGCAAGATTTTTCCTTGGCGTTCATGCATACTTGGCAGTCAGTATATCGGAGTGCTAATTAACAGTCAAGCAACCCCCACATCCCCGTTTGCTCAATTTTGGCCTGCTCCTCCGCCACCATAAATTTAGCTTGATACTCATAAGGGACTTTATAAGTAAATTCCTCTCCCCAGCCAGCAGAAATAATTTTTGAATTGACCAACTCACCCGTCTCCAACCAAACATATCGCAATAATCTGCCATAGCGATCCCGATTATCTTGACTATCGTCCGCCATCAAATATACCAATTCCCCGCCCAATAATTCCGTTAGCTCAGTTTTCGCTTCCACTCCAAAACATTCCACCGGCTCGCCCGGCGCCACCGACTCCGGCGTATCAACGCCAATCAACCGCACAACCTCCTCCTTTACCCCGATCCAAACCCTAATCGTATCGCCATCCACCACTCTACTCACCAAATACGGACCGTCCTTATCAACCCCATCTGCACCCACATCACGCTCCTCATTCTCCCCCTCCCACCAATTCCCTTCCTCTGGCCAAAGCCCCTCCTTCTCTATCAAAATCTCACTATCCTCACCCATCGAGGTAATACTTAACTCTAAACTATTATTTGACCAAAAATACAAGCCCGAGAAAAATAAAAAGATGAGCAAACTAACCGCTTCCCAATTACCCAAACTCTCCAATCGTCTTTTTTTCATTTGCGGATAACCGTTTGCCAGTCTTAAAACTCTTTGCTAAAGTATAGCCGATTCGCACTAACCAGTCAGGTGCGGATGTAGGAAAAGGTCAGGTTAGTACGATCGTTCGGGGGTAGCTCAGCGGCAGAGCAGTTGGCTGTTAACCAATTGGTCGTGGGTTCGATCCCCACCCCCCGAGCCAAGAAACTAGATACGAACTCGGATTTTGGATTATAAAGAGATTCGTTCCAGAAATTCTTAAATATGAAAAGTGATTTTTTAAGATCTAAACTACTGAAATGTTTTCCATTATTACTTATAGTCGGTTTACTATTTGCAGGTAGCATGACTGCGGCTAGTATTTTCTCATATAACGCCGAGATCTGGTTTGCTAAGATTTGTATAATTGGCGTCAAAGGCATTAATGCCGGTGTTTGTGATTTACGGGAGCGAGTGATTGGGCTTGAATCAGTCCCAGTGCCTGAGACGTCAAAAACACTGGTTGTACGAGACGAGGATGGGGGATATGTGGGGAAATTATTTGGAATTGAATACGATACATCACTTGGTTTATTTGGCATGCAACGAATGACGATTTTAACAAGTGAAGGATATCTCCTGAGTATTTGGGATGCTGGATCAGCCTCAAAATACGATACGGGTGATCAGGTTTTACCTGCGTATCCAGCGCAACCAGGCTGGAGCGATAAGTGGGAGGTGCATTACTCTGAGGACAATTGTATTGGCACTGCGACTATTTATGGTATGCAGAACTCCGTGCCAGAAATTATTCCGATTTTTGATATTCCCACACTGAGTAATAAATATTACGTCACCAAAGAAGTTCTTCATTCCTCTTTTCGGTCGGTATGGCACCAAGAATTATTTGATGCTTATGAATATCCAACTTTAAAACCCTTCTGTACAAATTACGGCTACACATCCACTGCTGATGAAAATCTTCTGGAAGAATTTATTCCCACATTCAAATTTTCTAAATTCACTTCTACATTCGAATAATATAGTATGAAAAATTACTTCCGAATAATGCTCGGACGAAAGAGTGTATATGCAGAAGAAGCACATGGTGAGAATTTTATTGGAACTGGATGGTTTGAAGAAATTGATCTTACTAACCAGTTACCGGAAGAATATCGATCTTTTAACCAGGCGATGATTCCGGTTTATTTACAAAAATGTCCCGAAAAGACAAAGATTTCAGCCGGTCTTGCTTGCGGCATGCTATGGACTGTCGCAAGATATCTCAAGATTGGCGATATTGTTCTTTGCCCCAATGGAGCAGGTTCGTATTTTGTTGGGGAGGTGACGACGAATTATCAATATCGAAGAGGTGAACACCTCCCACATCGTCGAGGGGTCCAATGGTATCCGACAAAAATTGAGCGTTCACAGATGAGCCAGGCGTTACAGCATTCGGCAGGTTCAATTGGTACTGTAAGTGATCTGACAAAATATGCTGCCGAAATTGAGGGTCTGATTTCAGGAAGTCGTCCACCAACCATTGTTGCAACGGACGAGACAATCGAAGATCCTTCTGTTTTCGCCATGGAATCACATTTAGAAGAATTTCTGATCCAAAATTGGCAACAAACCCTTCTTGGAAAATCATACGATATTTATCAGGAAGATGGTGAACTTGTCGGTCAGCAATATCCAAGCGACACTGGCCCAATTGATATTTTAGCGATCAGCAAGGACAAAAAAGAATTGTTAGTAGTAGAGCTTAAGAGAGGGCGTGCAAGCGATGTTGTAATAGGACAGACACAACGCTACATGGGTTATGTAAAAGATGAGCTAGCGGAGGAAGGTCAAACTGTCAGGGGTACAATTATTGCACTAGAGGATGACGCACGGATTCGACGGGCACTATCGGTGGCTCGAGGGATCGATTTCTATACCTACCAGGTTAGCTTCAAACTTCAGAAGGTTTAACTAATCCTGATCTATGTCCCTCTACTACTCCGGCAAACGCACCAAAAATATCTTCGATCCAAAAAGCACTGAGCCATACAAGCTCAGTCGTTCGAAGATCGCTAACTTCATGGCCTGCCCTCGGTGTTTCTACATCGACCGCCGACTTGGGGTTGGCCAGCCGCCGGGGTTCCCGCTCAATTTGAATACGGCTGTTGATACGCTCTTAAAGAAGGAGTTTGACTTGCACCGTGCCAAAGGGGTAGCGCACCCGCTTATGAAGGCCTACGGCATTGATGCGGTCCCGTTCGTACACGAGAACCTCGGTGAATGGCGGGCGAACTTTACTGGCGTTCAATATCTCGACAAAAAGACAAATTTTCTGCTGACCGGCGCGGTCGATGATGTCTGGCAAAGTCCAAATGGTGAATTGATTGTTGTTGATTACAAAGCCACCAGCAAGGATGCCGAGGTGACACTCGATGCGGCGTGGCAGGATGGTTATAAGCGACA
>CALRGN010000032.1 GCA_943357745.1 Candidatus Uhrbacteria bacterium | reverse complement strand
CCCAGCGCCAGCCCCTATCAACTAGAAATGGAAATTCTTAGGTGGCTTCAGACTGCCAACATCACTGATCCCAACTGGCTCCATCTAGAACAAGTAAACCTAGCCACGGAGATTATCGCCCTCAACACCGCCAAGACAAAAGAGCAAACCGCCGTGGTCTAGTTATGGCCAGCAATATTGACCTCATAGAACTAGATCTTGCTTCTCGGCCCACCATTGTTTGGGCTACCGCCGAGTGGTGGCAGGATTTATTTTATACTGGATTGATTATCATTGGTCTAATTGCAATTAGTGGTTTAATTTTGTACTTGTTTTTTTTAGTCGTGAGGAAGGTCGCTCGGAGTCGAGCTGGTCCATTGCACGGTCTCCATTTATACCGCCTCACTTTGCCTCGTTTTAAGTTTGATACTGAAGGCAAACAAGGGGAGGCGATTGCTCAAATCAGAGAAAAAATCGCTTTAGCGGAAACACTTTTTTCTGCCATTGGTGGACTGAAACCAAGTAGTTGGCGGCAACGGTTTTGGTTGGGGTCAATCGATCGCTTCAGTTTTGAGATTATCGGTAAGGATAAGCTGGTTAGTTTTTATGTTGGTTTACCAGCCAAACATCGGGAATTTATTCAGCAACAAATCCACGCCCAATGGACCGAAGCCCAATTTGAAGAGATTTCCGGTTTAAACCCCTTTCATCCATTCGGTACCACAGTTGGTGCCTACCTAACCCTAGAGCGTCAATCATTTCTACCTCTCAAAACCTACAAGGAACAAGAGTCTGATCCGCTCAATACTCTCACCAATGTTTTAGGGAAAATCGCGGAAGGGGATTCCCTTTCTTTTCAAGTGATTGTTCAGCCCGCCGGCAGATCTTGGCGGAAAACCGCCCTCTCGGTGGTAAAGAAAATGCAAAAAGGGGAGGATTTTAAAAGCGCCACTCACGGATCCTTAATTGGGAGTTGGTTTGCTACCGATAAATCCCGAGAAAAAGAAAAAGAAAAATTACGAGAGAAAAAACTCTCCACCGGTGAAACCAGAATGTTGGAGGGAATAGAAAATAAATTAACTAAAGCGGGGTTAGAAACCACCATTAGATTAATTGCTTCAGCCTCAACCCCTCCTTTGGCTCATGGCTATTTGAGCACTATGCTTCAAGCCTTTGCTCAATATAGTATCTATGAATTTGGAAACAACTTCACCAAATCTCTTCCCAAAAAATCCAAGCTAATTGGGCGGGCATGGTGGGAGCGTGAGTGTTCAGATAGACATCACAGTATTTTAAATACGGAGGAGTTAGCAAGTATCTGGCATTTACCATCATCATTTTCTGAAACTCCAAATATTCTCTGGATGGAATCCCGCTCCGCTCCCGCGCCGATTGATACTCCCACCCACGGTTTGCATCTAGGGTACAATCTTTATCGGGGACAGAAAACCGATGTCTTTATTAAAGATCAAGATCGCCGCCGACACATGTATATCATTGGTAAAACCGGTTCCGGTAAAACCGAGTTCATGAAGAGCCTTGTGCTTCAGGATGTCAGAGCGGGCGCCGGGGTAGCGGTGATTGATCCGCACGGTGATTTGGTAGAAGATATCCTTGGACTAATTCCGCCCGAGAGAACGGATGATGTAATCTATTTCAATCCCGCTGATACTGATCGTCCAATGGGGCTCAATATGCTTGAGGCCCCTTCTGAAAATTTCCGGGATTTTGCCGTTCAAGAAATGATCTCAATTTTTTACATGCTGTTTCCGCCCGAGATGATCGGTCCAATGTTTGAGCACAGCATGAGGAATTACATGCTCACCTTGATGGCTGATCTGTCAAAACCGGGCACGCTAGTGGAAATTCCCAGGATGATTTCTGATGAAGCTTTTCAAAAGGAGTGGGTTTCTAGAGTTAAAGACCCGGTAGTAAAATCATTTTGGGAGGATGAAATGGCCAAGACTAGTGATTACCACAAATCAGAAATGATGGGTTATTTAGTTTCTAAAGTCGGTCGGTTCGTGGAAAATGAAATGATGAGAAATATTATCGGTCAAACAAAATCCGCCTTTAATTTTAGGGATATCATGAATAATAAAAAAATCCTGCTAGTGAATCTTTCCAAGGGTAAGGTAGGAGATGTCAACGCTTCACTACTAGGACTAATCCTCGTGGCTAAAATTCAAATGGCCGCTTTCTCAAGAGCAGATATCGCAGAAGAAGATCGAGAAGATTTTTATCTCTACATTGACGAATTTCAAAACTTTGTCACGCCCAGCATCGCCACAATATTATCTGAAGCTAGAAAATATCGCCTTAATCTAGTAATGGCCCATCAGTACATGGGTCAGTTGGTGAAAGATGGTAAGTCAGAAATTAGAGACGCGGTGTTAGGAAATGTGGGTAGTATGTTTTCGGCGCGATTGGGTCCAGACGATGTGGAAGTATTAGGAAAAGTCTTTGAACCGGTGTTTACTGCCCAAGACCTCATGAATTCCGACCGCTTCACTTGGAATGTAAAATTGATTATTGATAACGCTCAAGCTAAACCATTTACCCTAAAAACATTTCCCCCAGAAAAAACTGATTCCAAGCGCGCTCAAGCCATCAAAGAATTAAGCCGTTTGAAATTTGGTGTAGACAAATTAATAGTGGAGCAAGAAATTATGGATCGATCCGGTTTAAATAAAAAAACCCCGCAAACCACTAAAGATCCCGCTTTGCCAATCAATCGTTAGGGTCTGTCGTCAAATGTCTCTGTAGTGTAAGCTATTGTTATCCATTCCTAACTGCATCCGCTGTATGCCCGCTTTATACAACATTTATCGACCCCAGACCTTTGCTGAAGTCACCGCCCAACCGGCTATAATCCAAACCATTACTAATCAATTGGCAACTGGCAAAACCGCTGCCGCTTACATGTTTTCCGGCTCCAGAGGAATCGGTAAAACCACCGTTGCCAGACTACTTGCGCGCGCTTTGAATTGTGAAGTCAGAGCGGTGGGGGAGAGCGAACCATGTAACCAATGTTCGGTCTGTACGGCGGCAAAACTCGGTAACTCTCTAGACATTATTGAAATTGACGCCGCTTCTCACACCAAGGTTGAAGAGACCAGGGAAAATATTTTGGAACAAGCCCGCTTCGCACCCAGTCATTCAAAATATAAAGTCTTCATCATTGATGAGGTGCATATGCTCTCAAACGCTTCTTTCAACGCTCTTCTGAAAACTCTAGAAGAGCCTCCCGCTCACACCGTTTTCATTCTCGCCACTACCGAACTGCACAAACTTCCCGCCACCGTAATTTCTCGCTGTCAACGCTTTGAGTTTAAACGCTTGTCTATCCCGGAGTTGATGGCCAGATTGACTGATCTATCAAATCGAGAGGGGATGACCATTGAACAAAATATCTTAGCAAGAATAAGTAGACTGTCAGAAGGGTGTCTGCGAGACGCCGAATCACTGTTAGGTCAACTCCTTCCATTGGCGGAGAATAATCAATTAACGGAGTCAATGGCGGCGCTCTATTTACCAACCAATAATAGCCAGCTAGTTTCCAATCTCTTGCAAGCGCTTTCCACTAATAATCTGCCCTCCGCAGTTGAATCACTACAACATAGCATTTCCACCGGTACGGCCGTCAAGCCCTTAGTTGACGACCTAATTGAAACGGTCCGCAACCTCCTCTGGTTTAAGTTGGGAGTAGTTGGTCGACCAATAATGGAGCCAATCATTGAAACAACTTTTCAATCGGTTGAAAAATCTTATTCCATCAACCGCCTAGCAAGCTTGTTGGACGCGCTACTAAAAGCACGAGCCACCACCGCACCCGCCACTGTTCCTCACTTACCGTTGGAACTCGCCTTAATCACCTGCATCACCGCCACTCCACCGACCACCCCACCCCTCACCTCACCCCTCACTTCACCCCTCACCCCACCCCTCACTTCACCCCTCACCCCACCCCTCACTCCACCGCTCACCCCCGTCAGCACTTCACTAGCCACTTCAGCTAGCACGCCCGCTGTCACCACCTTCGGCATTCCCACTCCTGAAGACGCGGAGATGCTCTCCGATAAATGGCAACGCTGTTTAGCAATCGTTGGCGCCCAAAGTCCATCGCTAGCGATTATTCTGCAGGAGGCAACAGTGGACGGTGTGATCAATCAAGCCATTAAAATTAGAGTTAATTACAACTTACATTTAGAGCAACTAACAATTTTTAAAAACCGTCAGATAATTGAAGCGGCAATCACTAATATTACTCAGCAAAACTTCCGGTTGGAATTTATGCTTGTGCCTAATTTGCCGCCCGCAACCGTCGCTCTGGCGCAAGCACTGGGAGCGATTTAGCCGCGCTTCAGCAGTAGCTTTATCCTCTGTAAACAATTAACTACCAATCTATTACTTCTCAAACCAGATCCACCCACCTAGTCGCTATTAACATTCGCAGTCTGCATAATGTGGGCGCGATTTTTAGATCTGCCGCCGCTTTTGGAGTTGATCAGATTTGGTTGGTGGGAATTACCGCTGAGCCCCCCAGAGCGGAAATCTCCAAGGTCGCTTTGGGTGGTGATGAAATTGTTCCATGGCGCACCGCCACTTGGGCGGAAGCGTTTGCATATTTCAGAGAAAATCACTACACTATCACTGCTTTGGAGACTGGTTCTAACTCACCTCTATCAATTGAAACAATCTCAGATCCTAATCGTTTGGCGCTTCTAATTGGTAATGAAGTTTCAGGCATTGAACCGGAAATCCTAACCGCCGTGGATCAAATTGTAGAAATTCCAATGGCTCAAAAAAGATCACTCAATGTATCGGTCGCCACCGGCATTGCCCTCTACGCGCGAAGAGTGCGGTCATAGCTCAGCTGGATAGAGCGCTTCCCTCCGAAGGAAGAGGTCGGACGTTCAAATCGTCCTGATCGCACCCTCTGCGGGTAGAGGAGATCTGAAACAGTTAATTTAGTTATAGTTTCCTATCAAAGCGATCAATCACAACTATGTTTAATGAAAATCCGACTATTAGTATTATTTTACCGTGCCGGAATGAGGCCAGGACTTTAAGTGCTCTTCTGCAAAGTTTGCAAAATCAAACCTACCCCGTAGCTGAAATAATCCTAGCCGACGCTCAAAGTACAGATTCATCGTTGGCAATTGCAAAATCACATAGTGTCAAAGTGGTTAGAGGCGGTTTGCCAAGCATTGGCAGAAACGCCGGCGCACTTGTGGCCTCGGGTGAATTGCTTTGGTTTGTAGATGCCGATCTTCCGCCACTACCACCAGATTTTTTACACCTAGCCGTTCAAACAATCATCAAAAACCGTTTAGACTACGCCGTCCCTCAAGTTAGTTGTTCTAGCGGATCAATTATATTAAAGCTCGGTCACCATTTGTACAACCTCTATGTTAGCGCTTGGGGAAAATTCAGACCGCATACCATTGGCGGTTGTTTATTTATCTCTTCCAAATTATTCGCCACGATCGGTGGCTTTGATCCCTTGAGTCAATTTTGCGAAGATCAATATTTAGGTTTAGTGGCCAAAAACCACGGCCAGTTTGGCATAATAAAAAATCTAAAAATTGACCTCAATCCACGCCGCTATCAGAATGATGGACCGATCAGCACCGCTACTCGCTTTATTTTAGCTGAACTCCATCTGATTTTTATTGGACCAATCCGCCACAATCTCCTTGGCTATCGTTTAGACTATGATAAAACCTAACCTCTCACCGCTGGATAGCTCTTTACTAGGGAGGTTTATAAAGGAGACATGGGAGCGATCATTTAATCTCACCGACCCCTCCCATCTCACCGTGATCGCAGATCGTGATTGCCCCTCCGCCATTGAATTAGCACAGGCCTATCAAACCGTTTATCCTGCTGCCACTCATATATTGTTCAATCCCGCCAACGCACCCGCCCTGCTCGCCCATCTTGAATCACTACCGGCTGGTCACGGGGTTGCCTTGATCCAATCCTCATCTTTTAGACTTAACGCCTTCCGTCTCCGAGTTGAACTTTTTAAACAAGGTTTGTCAGTTATAGAATATCCTCATTTGAATCGACTAAATGCTGAGCAATGGGCAATTTATCAAGATAGTATTGATCCACGCTGGGATTATTATCATCAATCCTCCCTCAAAATCGTGGCTTGGATCAACGCTCTAGAAAACTACAATCTCATCACCTCCGCCGGCACTCTGTCCTATCAAGGAAAATTTGAGGACCCCAAACTGAACATCGGCGATTACACCGGTCTCAAAAACCGCGGCGGTCAATGGCCTATAGGTGAAGTCTTCACGGAGCCAAAAGATCTGACGCTAGTAAACGGCTCGGTTGGAATCTTTGCCTTTGGTAATGCCGAGTTTAAATTGGAGGTAGTCCAAACTCCCATCACTCTGATTATTGAAAACGGGGAAGTGGTAGACACTAAAAACGCCCCCGCGTCTTTCTTAGCGGTTTTAGACCAAATCAGGGCCAGTGAAGGGATCACCGTTAGAGAATTTGGAATCGGACTCAATCCCGCCTTCTCTCCCACTAAAACAGTTTCCGATGTGGGAATGTTTGAACGAATGTTGGGCATCCATCTCTCTCTCGGCGGTAAACACGCCATCTACGCCAAACCCGGTCTTAGTCGTCGTCATTCCAGATTTCATGTGGATGTCTTTGTGGCCGGTGGCCCAGAAATTGTAGAATCAATTCTCGCCAACTAATTCCCATTGTGATTCTTCCGCAAAATTATAAAGTGTAAATAATTGCTCTTTGGCGACAGACCCATTATTAACCAAGCTAACCAATTTTTAGCGGTTTGCTAGTTTGTTTTAGAGACTATACCCTTTGAAGAACTCCCAGTAGTAATCGGTTGCGACCAAACGGTGATTGTTACCGTTTGGGTAAATATGACCCATTCCGTTTATGATCATGAGCTGATACGGCGCTTCTGATACTACACCAGACAAGGAGACACCAAATATGAATCTGGAACTTGATCTACCACTTTCATAGGTGTAATCATCACTTAGTTCATTGATGTTCAGATACGGATCAATAAACTTTATCCGAACGGGATTATTGGCGTCTACTGCTGATTCGTCGGTTGAGAATTCTTTAATACCAAAGGCTCTGGCGAGTTTGGGGTCGGAAGACCCAACCATCTGGATCGCTGGGCGGATGGTGAAATTGTCTGATTTATAATCATCAACTGTTAACAGTACCTTGAGTGGCACACCGCCCGAAGATGAAGGTGCAAAGGCCGCAAAGAGATCGCTCGCTTCAACCATCAAGCGACTGGTAAAAGAACCCCCGTTTGAAAACCCGGTGGCATAGAAGCGGGTAGCGTCAACCGGATATTGCTGTTCAATGAAAGTTGCAATGGCACGAACAAAGGCAAGGTCATCATAAATCTTTTGATCCGGATAGGCCAAATCAAGCGTGATGTCAAAACTGTAGTTATTCCACCGTGTTTCGTATTTACCTTCTGATTCTGCATGTTCCTGACTTTCATCTTGTGGGAAAACATGGTATTTCAAAGACTGAGGGAAGACAACTAAGATGCCCTGCTCATCGGCCTTTTGCCTCCAGCCCGAATTTTGATATTGATTTTCAGCAAATTCGTTGCCACCATGAAACATAAACACCACCGGGGTTTTTTCATTACCCGCGAGCTTTTCTGGGCGATATACAATGAATTCACGATCGGCGCCGTCAACATTCAGATGATAGGTTTGTTTGCCTGAAGCCGGCACAGGATTAACCACCGGAGATTTAATTTCTACTTGATCACTTTTGCTTGCAGGGATAACCCGTTGGCTCTGTTGAGGATTGGGTCGATTTTCCGGTTCAATCAAACCGCTGTCTCCAGATTGGGAAAATAATAGCAAAAAACTAACCACTCCAATCGCACCGAGCAGTGCTAACCAAACCCAGACGATTTTATTCATAATCTGTTTTGCTTACTAAATATAGGGCAATTCTATCACAAGTTTCAAAATTGTGCACTGAATCAGATGACGATTAAAAGCTCGGAGAGCAGAGATCCATATCATCACTTGAGCACTTCACAGTCAGGTCAAAGCTCAATCAGCCGGCTGTTCATAACGCCTTGACCGTGCGCCTAGAGTAGCCTATAATTGCGCCGGTTTATGGAGAAAAATCAAAGTACAGGGAAAGCGGCCCTAGGATACGGTCTGGCTGTAAGGATAATCTCTGAAGTTACGGCAATTATTCTATTTCCGGCCCTCGGTTGGATCTATTTCTATAATCGGTTTTTTTCAACCGACCAAAGAGTTGGCTTGTTGATCGGTTTGGCGATGATCGCAATCCTTAGTTTCTTCTTGATTTTCTATCGTGCTAAAAAATATGGAGAGTGGATTAGTTAGAACTAAATTTCAAAGTGGGCGAGCTTGGTGTAAAAAATCACCGTGGACAATTTGGTCGTCAAAAATATCATTTTC
>CALRGN010000031.1 GCA_943357745.1 Candidatus Uhrbacteria bacterium | reverse complement strand
AGTCATCGTTACGAATAACCGTTGAGATCCATTAAAGTCACGACGATAAATCTATGAAATTATTTTTACGATTACTGTTAAACGCTTTGGCCTTGCTAGCGATTGCTAATTTAGTTAGCGGTTTTAGTATCACGGGATTATATGCCGCCTTGATTTTGGCCGTTTTATTAGGGGCCTTTAATTATACAATTAAACCAATTATTTTATTGTTTACTCTACCAATCAACTTGATTACTTTGGGACTGTTCACTTTTGTTATTAATGCTGGGTTGCTTTGGTTGGCATCAACGATCGTTAAGGGAGTGGAAATTGACAGTCTGTTGGCGGCTTTGTTTGCGAGCATTGTGCTCTGGGTGGTAAATTTTATTGCGCAAATTTTGCTGAAAGATATTGAATAAAAAAGCAAGTTTCACCGAGTGGGGGAATTTTCTTGACAGTGGGTTGGATGTTCAGTTACAATGCCACCACATCAAGATCCGCAGACTACAGGCAATCATAAGTCCTGTATAGGAAATCTTTATAAAAACCTAGGTTTTTATAGAATTTAGCGGACCCGGATGGGTCTAATTTTTATTTATAAGTCTAATTAGATTAGACTTAAATCAGGAAATTTGGTCAATCAAACCATTGGTGGATCAAATTTTCCAAACGCCTATGCCAAAAACGCGCGCTCAAAAAGCGGAAATTGTGAGCAAAGTGGCGGATCGTCTTCGGCGCATGAAGGGCTTAGCGTTTTCACAGATCTCCGGGTATACCATGGAGGATGCGAATAAGCTAAGAGCCAAGGCCAAAGAGTTGCAAGTGGAGGTATTCGTTACTAAACGAACCTTACTTTCACTAGCCGCCAAGGAGGCCGGAATCCCCGGTTTAGAAAGTGACGGAATGGAAGGGTCAATTCTCACTGCGGTGGGATATGAAGATGAGGTTTCAGCGGCTAAACTGCTTAAGGAACTTCAGAAGGGTAAGGAAGGGATTAAGTTGGTTGGAGGTTATGTGGCCGGTCAGAGTTTCAATGCTGAGGAAGTAACTAGATTGGCAAACTTGCCATCTAAACAACAACTGCTTGGTCAACTAGTTGGTACTTTGCAGGCGCCGATCTCTGGATTGGTGCAGGTGTTGGCTGGCAACATTAGGGGCTTGGTAACGGTGCTGGGGGCGATTAGAGATCAAAAGTCGGCCTAGGTGCTCAACTAAAAGTCGGTCGGAAACTTACAAGGGGTTTGATAGTGCCGGTGCTAGTAATATATAATTAATTTTTCAGAAAAATATGTCCGAAGAGAAAACGATCGTTGAAGTGCCAGAGAAGTTTAGAAGTTTGGTGGAGAGTGTGGAGAAGTTGTCTGTGTTGGATTTATCAGAACTAGTTAAAGTGTTGGAAGAGAAGTTTGGCGTTTCCGCTTCTGCACCAGCTATGATGATGGCTGCACCAGTCGCCGGAGCCGGTGCACCGGTAGCAGAAGAAAAGTCTACCTTTACCGTAGAGCTTACAGCCGCTGGAGATAGCAAGATTAATGTCATTAAAATTGTTCGGGAAATTACCGGACTTGGTTTGAAGGAAGCTAAAGATATTGTTGACGCCGCCCCTAAGGCCGTTAAAGAGAATGTTGCTAAAGCAGAGGCAGAAGATATTAAGGGAAAAATTGAAGCGGCTGGAGGTAAAGTAACTCTTAAATAACTAAGAGAAGAATTGCTAGAAGAATCAGAGACTGATTCAAATTGTAGCGATCTTAACAATTATTCTACCCACAATCCACCTCGCGAGGGGTGGATTTTGGTTTATACTACTGTTATGGTAGCTGATTATTAATTTCGCGGAGATCTGTGAAGACAGAGATTCCCGGAAAGATTTTTATGAAAGGAATCGGAAATTGTTCTAACACTGATGCTGGTCTATTGGCGTTAAGATTGGGATTAGCGGCAGTGTTCTTGGCTCATGGTATTCAAAAAGCGATGGGTTTTGAAATGACGGTGGAGATGTTTGCTGGCTTAGGATTGCCAGAAGCAGTGGCGGCGGTGGTGACGGCAGTGGAGATCTTGGCCGGTTTGGCAATGTTGCTGGGAGTGTATGTGAAGTACGCTGGTTATGCAATTGCAATATTGATGGTGGGGGCGATTGCCCTGATTAAAGCCGATATGGGATTTTTTGGCGGTTGGGAGTACGATCTAGTGCTTCTTTTGAATGGTTTGGCAGTGGCCTGGCTTGGAGCCGGTTCTTGCCGATTAGATGTAAAAGAGGTGGGCTAGTAGGGATTAAATGATTAGGGGATTAAATGACTAGGAGTGAATTGATAGAGGTTATTGGGAGTGAGAATAAAGATTAGTTTGGTGGCTTCATCTACACTCAAATCTATTGCTTGAGAAAATTCTGGAGCAAGATATTGAATCACCACCTGACCGGTAGTTTTTTCTAGGACCACCAAACTGTTATTACCGTTGTTGGTGATATATAAATAACGGCTATTGATATCAGTCCAGATTTGTTGAGGCGACTTAAGAAGATCGCTTGGGAATTGTGGTTGCCAGGTGGTTTCTTGACCACCGGAAAACCGGAGTAGGTCCCCCGTTAATAATAGATAGATGTCGCCGTCAATGGTGAAGTCTTGAGCGGAGTTAAGTGTGGTGGTTTTTTTTGTGATCCAAGGAGTAGGGGAGATAAAGTTATCGCCGTCTGGTTTGGCTTTGTAAATTTCGCCATCACTGGCGAGTAAATACAGTGAACGGTTATAGAGCAGAGTGGTGCTAAAAAGACCGATTGAGCTTAGGTCTAAAGATACGGGCGTGCTGGTTTGTGTGCCAAGATTTAAGGAGAGGAGCTGATTGTTTTGATTTAAAAGGAGTAGAGAAGAGTCGGTTGCTACTAACATTTTAGCTTCAGAAGTGAGTTCATGGGTAAAAGCGGTGGCAGTTAGGGCGGTACCGTTTAGTGAGTGTACAGCGCCGGCGGATAATTTAACAAAGGGAAGACTGGCCTGAATTGTTAGAGCGGTGGCAGTAGTGCCGGATTGAAGTAGGGGCGTGAGTGAGACCTCAATCCGGCCACTGGCGCGATTAATTAAAGTGGTGTGTCTGGTTTTTAAAGTTTTAACAGTCTCTAATTGAGCGTTGTCACCGGCGACAATTAGTTCAAAGAGTGGGATTGCTTCTTTGAGAACTTTTAATGCCGAAACATTGTCTTTATAAATTAAGCTGGCTTCAGCGGAAACTAATTTGGCTTCAATGGTGACGGAAGAATCCTGAAAAATTTCCTTAGCAGTTTGTGAAGAGGAGTCAGATTTGAATAAGAAGAACGATCCCAAGATTAGCAGTAATAAAAACACGCCAGAGATAATGATTTGGTAACTGCGTCTAATTGTAAGCAGGTGATGGAGGGTTGGTTCAAGCCGACCCATCAGGGTGCTTATCGCTCGTCTAAAACCCTGTAGTGATCCGATTGCTCCGGGGGTAAAGATTTTTTTCTTGAGGATGTTGAAGAGGTTGTTCCAGCTTTGATGAAGAGCGAGATTTTTTTCCCCTAAAACGGCGGCGGTATTTTCTCTAGTATTTTCTAGTTCTTGAAGGGATGTGATTGGATTAGAACCAATCTGGCTTTGTCTAGTTTTTTTTGATAATGGATCGATACTTTGAGATTTAAGAACAATGCCAGCAAAAGGTTCTCTGGTGGAGATATATTGACGGATTCGTTCTAGCGCACCGGCTGGAGGTAGGGCGATCAAGATTTCTTGCGCCTCTGAGATTGTGAGAAGAGAATAATTGATGGGGGTGGAGAGTAGTAGAATATTGGTGGGTTTGAGCTCGCCGTCTAACACGGCGCCAAAAAGTTTTGTTTGCCCTGGGCCCAAAAACTGATCATGGAGTTCATACACGGCGTATCTTCTCTCCGCGGTTTTGTTGAGAAAGATAGCGGTTAATTCCCCGGTTGTACCGCTTAAAAGGAGTCTACTTCCAAAGGCGGCAAATATTAAACCGCTAAAATATTGGCTTACTGGTTGGGGAAGATAGGCGGGATTGGTAAAATCTCTATTTAGCCGTTCAAGTAATTGTTCAAATCTACTAGCGGTGAGTTCACTTGAGGCTAGATCGGCAAGGAGATGCTCCAAATGAGATTCAAGAAGATGAGAGATTCTATCTTGAGTGATCTGTTCGGTATTTTTTAATTTAGCAACAATTCCGCAATAACCTTCCTCTCGAGGGAGTGATTTTAAAGAGACTAAAACCGGTTCTCCTTGTTCTCCTAGGCTGGCAGGTCCTATGAAGGCGGCTTTAAGGGGAAAAGGTGAGTTCATTTGAAAAAAATAGGGGATAGTCTTACAATGAGTATAATTGATTATTGATCGCTCTGCAAAGAGTGGAGTTTGATGCTGATGTTGATTGATTCTAATTTATGGTAATTCCTATTAATGTTCAAGAACCAGCGATTGCTTTCAGGGTGGAGCAGTTGTTTGGTTCTAGAACCAGAGTGAGACTGTTGGGATTGCTGTTAGATAAACCTGATGATCGGTTTTTTGTGAGAGATTTGTCTAGAAGGATTGACGCTCAAGTGAATGCTGTAAGAAGAGAATTGAAAAATTTGGTGGAGGTGGGGATACTTCTTGAAAGTGGCGAGGAAGAGGAGACAGGGGGAGACGGGGAGGAGGAATCAAACAGAGGGCGATCGGGGCTTGAAAATAAGGGTACCGTTATGATTGATTCCGGTGGCAAGCCCTTGGCGGATCATATTAGTAAGCGATATTTTTCCGCTAATCGAGCTTTTCCATTATTTGAGGATTTGAGCAAATTATTTAAGAAAATGGCATTGATGATGAACGGCACTTTGGTGGCTTCACTTAAATTGGCCGGAACAGTGGAATTGATAATCCTAACAGGAGCGTTTACTGATGTTCAAAATATTAGAACCGATCTCTTAATTGTTGGGGATTTAAAACCAGAAGAAGCGTTAAAAGCGGTGCAAGAATTTGAGCGTGACATTGGCCGGACGGTAGCCTATACACTGATGCCTCATGACGAATTTGTTTATAGGAGAGATATTGGTGACCGATTTTTGATGTCAGTGTTACAGGCAAGACGAGTGATATTATTAGGTGATCCGGCAGAAGTATGAAGAGTTGGCTATATTGGGACGGAAGAGAGATCGCCCAACTGACTTTGGGGCGAGGAATGATGATTGGACGGGAATGGACTTGGAGGGATAAGCCGGTTAGTTTACAAGGTGGTTCGGAACATTGGCTGAAATTTTTGACGGAATTTTTGGGTAAGCCGGCGGAGGAGAATACCTTGAAAATTGCGGCGGTGGAGATTGAAGGGGTATTGGTGGTAAATGGCGCTGGTTCTGCTACTGGGCTTAGAGCTAGTGCGGCGATTTTAAATGCTCTCGGCTGGGCGTTTAATTGGAGTTTTGTGGATTGTAGCGGCGATGATTCAGTTGGGTTAGCCTCCGCAATCAACTCAGAAAAAATGAGGCCGATCTTTATTCCAAAGTACGCTCAAAGCGCAAAAATTACCGTTCCAAAATTAGCGGGTAGTGAACAAACTAAAGCATAGATTTTCCATCTTATGGCAATTGAGAAGTACGGGCAATACGGGAAAAATAGATTGTGGGAAATTATTCCAGGGGCATTGGATTGGAGTATTTTAATTGGGACGCTCGCGCTGGCATTGGCTTCACCGGCGGCGGCGATTATTTTGGTGATTATTTTTGACATCTACTGGTTTTTACGGGTTTTGTACTTTGTGATTCATTTACTCTCGGCCTATCATCACTATCGGTTGGGATTAAAAACAAATTTCACGGCGATCCTAAAAGAACAAGCGCACCGGGATCAGATTTATCATTTGATAATGTTGCCAACGTTCAAGGAAGAGATTCTAATCATTAGAGAGTCCCTACTGGCAATCATTGCTTCTAAATACAATCACAGTAAACTGCTGGTGGTAATTGGGGGAGAGGAGTTGGATAGAGAAAGCTTTGGAGAAATCCAAACGGCGCTTTCCCAAGAGTTTGGTTCTAAATTTCTTAAATTAATTTTTACGATCCATCCCGCTAATCTTCCTGGGGAAATTCCTGGTAAGGGTTCAAATTTAAAATTCATGGGAGAGTCAATGGTACCGATTATTAATTCATTGAATATTGATCAATCCAAAATCATTGTATCGGCATTTGATGTGGACACATTGATTCATCCAGAATATTTAGCGGCCCTGACCTATAACTTTTTAACAGTTGAAAAACCGCTACGATCTTCATATCAGCCGGTAACAATTTTTGCCAATAATCTTTGGTCGGCACCGGCACCGGTTAGAATTGCTGCTTTTGGAACGACATTTTGGTTGTTTTCGGAAATGGTAAGGCCAGAGCGAATGTGGAGTTTTTCATCACACTCTATGCCTTGGCAAATGCTTCTAGATGTTGGTTTTTGGGAGCCTGATTTAGTAAGTGAAGACTCAAGAATATTTATGCAAGCCTTCTTGCATTATGATGGCGATTACAAAGTTACTCCAATTTTTTTACCGGCGGCAATGGATACGGTGGTGGGGAAAAATTGGTGGGACAGTCTAAAGGCTCTGTATTTACAACAGCGTCGCTGGGCTTGGGGGGTGGAGCATATTCCGTACATGATTACGGAGTTTAAAAAACATCCAAAAATTTCTTGGTGGCATAAGAGCAAGTACTTGTTTAATCATTTTGAGGGGATGCTTTCTTGGGCCTGTGTGCCGTTTATAATTTTTGTCCTAGGATATTTACCATTTTTGTTGGTGCATGGTAGAACCGGAAATTTGTTTGTTAATTCTCCTTATACCCTAGAATGGTTGATGCGCGGTTCTATGATTGGAATATTAGTAACTGGGGTTTTGAGTTTTGCTTTTATTCCCCCTAGGCCAAAATCAGTTAAGGGTTGGGCTTGGGTAACGATGTTTTTTCAGTGGTTGTTATTACCGATTACTAGTGTTTTATTTGGGGCTTTGCCGGCCCTACATGCTCACACTAGGTTGATGTTTGGGAAGTATTTAGGGTTTAATGTGACCCCCAAAAAAGCTTCATCTAGGGAGTAATCTGATTGTCCCTCCATAGAACCTTATGCGTTTTTACCTCAACATTCTAGTCTGGAATGACTTGCGCAACTTGCCGGATCTGATCGGTTCTATTAAAGCGCAAACTTATCAGGATTGGGTGGTGCGGATTCTGGATAATGGCAGTACTGATGGTTCTTTTGAATATTTGCAAAAACATGTTTCTAGTTGGTTAGTGGCTCACAATCCAAGAAATGCTGGCACCGCGGTTGGTCATAATCAATTAGCTAAAGCGTTTTTAGCTCATGAAGCTTCGAGGTTAAAAGAGTCGATGGTGATTGTTACTAGCGCCAAGGTAATTTTATCTCAAGATTTTTTGCTAAACTTGTCTAGGATTTGGGAGATTAATCCAGATGTGGCGGTAATCCAGCCCAAAGTTTTTCAAGCTGTGCCCAGCGCGCCGGATGAACCGGAGCGTTCGGTACGAACTGATATTTTGATTAGCACTGGTTTGATTTGGCCAAAAAACTGGCGACTTTATGACCGGGGATCAGGGGAAATGGATAATGGGCAGTATGATGGAGCGATTGATCTGGTGGGTCCAAGCGGGATTGTTTTTGCGCTTAAAGCGGAGGTACTGTTGGATCTCATGGTAGAAGAGGAACTGTATTTTAAAGAATTCTTTTCTTCCAAGCAAGATAGAGATTTGGCGATTCGTTTGAAGCGGTTGGGGTATTTGACTAGATTTGCACCAACGATAACCGCTTATTATAGCGGAGAATTTGATGATTCTAGAGCGGGATGGTGGCAAGAATGGAAAAATCGGAAAATGAAGCGACCAATGGCCCGAGCGATTGATTTCAAAGATCAACTATTATTCCTGCTTAGCAACCTTACTCTGGGTGATGGATTGCGATTTGGACGGAGGATTTTAGGAAGAGAATTACCCAGAATAATTATTGGAGTTGTATTTGAGCCAATGATGAGGAGAGAATTATGGCAACTTGGTAAAGTTTGGTGGGATGTGTTGAAGAAAAAAAACATTGTAATGAGCAGAGCAAGATTGTCACCGGCATCCTTAAGAAGCTATGTGGTTTGATTATAGTTTTATATTATGAGCCAAGATCACTTAGGACTAATTTCTATAGTAACTGTTCACAATGGAGACACTGGCAGAGTTTTGCAATTGATTAGGGGATATTTTAGCTCCATAACATCTCGTCCACTGGTGGCAGATGGATTGGATCCAATTATTGAATGGATTGTGGTAGATAATAATCCGGAGTTAGGGATGGGAATACAACTTAGAGCTGAATTCAGAGAAGTGAGATATCTTCCTAAGGCAAGAAATAACGGCACTGCCGGAGCAATTAATGTGGGGCTAAAAATGGCTAATGGTGAATTTGTCTTTATTACCAATCCAGAAACTATTATTACTCCGGTGGTGCTAAAGGGATTGCTAATTGCCATGACCGATAATGAAGCGGTGATTCCCATGGCATTACATCCGACTTCTATAGTCCTACCAGAAAAAATTAGCCTAGCATTCCCTCAAGAAAAAACAACTGACGCAGTGAACCTTTACTACCCGGGAATCATGATTCGTAAGGAACTTCTAATAAGACTTGATGGTTGTGATGAAAACGGGAGGGAAGAGGAGATGATACGCCCTTTAGTTGTTAAACTGATCGAGAATGGAGTTAAAATCAAACAGGCGGTGGGAGTAGGCGTGATACACTATTATCATCCTAAACCAAGATTTGGCAAGTTAATAAGAGAAAGCTGGCCGGGGCCGAGATCAGAGCGGTGGTGGCGTAAGATTTTT
>CALRGN010000030.1 GCA_943357745.1 Candidatus Uhrbacteria bacterium | reverse complement strand
AATTGACACTCCCCCCAAAATCAAGTGAAATGCTATCAGGAGGTCAGTATGCTCAATGAAAACCTGCTGGCTATGGCTGGCACTCTGTGTGAGTGGATGCAAGGGCTCGTCTGCCTTTTTATGATTTGGGGGAGTCTTGCCTTCATAGTCGTTTCATATATCTGTGGCAAAGCGATCAGCACCCAAGATCGGGACCCCGGACTCAACTGTCTGGTGGGACTCGCGGTATTCACCCTGGGATTCTTCAGCGCTGCCATCAGCTCGGTGTTCGTATACACAATCACTAAAAGCGCCATCGCTTGGATCGTGACCACGGTGATCGTCATTGTTCCCACTCTTTTCCTTACCGTGCGTTGTTACCGGCGGTCAACTCGTCCGTGAGAGGAGAACTAACTCTCCTCTCGCCCCCTGTCCAAACTCTCCCCAAACTACTATAATCACCCTTGTATGCCCCTCCCCCTTTACATCATCATCGACGGCAATTCCCTTCTGCACCGCGCTTGGCACGCCATCCCAGAACTTACCGCTCCAGACGGCACAGTGGTCAATGCCGTTTACGGTTTTGTAAATGTTTTAGAGAAGCTAATTACCGATTATCATCCCGACTATCTCTCTGTTGCCTGGGATCTTCCCGGTAAAACTTTCAGGCACGAGGAGTATCAGGAATATAAAGCCACGCGGGAAAAAAAATCTCCCGATCTTTACAATCAAATCCCGTTAATTCAAGAGCTCTTGAGCGCCTATCACATTCCTTCCTTATCCGCGGTCGGTTTTGAGGGTGACGATATTTTAGGAACAATTGCCACTCTAAATCAGCCCCAAAACCTAAGAACCTTAATTTTTACTGGCGACCTAGACTCGCTCCAATTAGTTGATAATCAAACCTCGGTCGCTGTTTTTATTAAAGGCTTATCAGAAGTAAAGATTTATGACCGCGCCGCCGTTTTGGATAGATACGGTCTCGCACCAGAGCAGTTGATTGATTACAAAGCCTTAATTGGCGATCCTTCCGACAATCTCCCTGGCATCGCCGGAGTTGGTGCTAAAACCGCCTCTGTCGCCTTACAAAAATACGGCACCGCCACCGTCCTTTGGCAAGCCGTTGCCGACGGTCTTGTCCCGGCCGCCTTAGATAAAAAACTTTTAGGGCATGAAACTGAATTCCAACAATTCCAAAGATTAGTAACTATTGTTAAAGATGTTCCCTTACCTGGATATAAATTAGACCATGCCCAGTGTACTCCTCCAAATTTGGTCCAGCTGAAAACTCTTTTCACCAAATGGCAATTTAATTCTTGGCTAAGAAAATACGCTCCCCTGTTTGCTAAGCTTGATCAACTGTCTTCCTCCATCACTCCGTCAACCACTCCGTCGATCATCCCGTCGACCACCCCGTCCTCCACCCCGTCCACCACCCCCTTGATCGCTTCTCGACCAACCGCTTGGTACGCATTCACCGGTCCGATCGCCATCATTCTTAACTCCCCCACTCACCAGTCAGTCGGGGAACAAACCGAAACCCCAGACTTAACTATAACCATCGCCACCACTCGGGAATCGGTCATAATTCCTTGGCTTGAATTTGTTAACTCCCCAAATCTCTTTAGTTGGCTTACCACTCACCCTAAAATTATTGGGCTTGATTTAATCGCCCTTTGGCGCGCGCTCGCCAATGAGGATCCAAGCTTCAAAGAAAACTTTGCCACCCTCGCCACGCCGGTCTGGCAAGATCTCCATCTGATCGCCTACCTTTTAGATCCAAGCGAACGCACCCCCACTCTTGCACATCTCTATTCAGTCCACGCCCCCGCTCTAGTAGCAACAGATGCGCGCACAATTTTCCCGCTCGCTCTCAAAATGATGGAGCACCTCCGCACCGCCAATATGGCGCTTCTACTCACAGAAATTGAAGCTCCGCTGATGTCCATTCTTTGGAAAATGGAGGTAGCCGGTATCTTGGTTGACCAAAATTATTTAAAAGATTTAAGCCTTACTTTCAACCAAGCCTTAACAGAACTCACCACCAAAATCACCGCCCTCGCCGGTGAAGAATTTAATTTAAATTCGCCCAGTCAATTAGCCACAATTTTATTCCACCGTTTAGCCCTTCCCACCAAAGGGATCAAAAAAACTAAAACCGGTCTCTCCACTGCCGCTTCTGAATTAGAGAAACTAAAAGATACTCACCCGATCGTAGAATTAATTAGTGAGTATCGTGAAGTTGCCAAACTTTCCAACACCTATGTGGAGTCACTACCAGAATCAATTGGTCAAGACGGTCGCATCCACTCACAATTCAATCAAACCGTCGCCGCCACCGGTCGACTCTCCTCTTCCGATCCCAATCTCCAAAATATTCCGGTCAAAACTCCACTCGGCCTAAAAATCCGTCATGCCTTCATTGCCAAGCCCGGCTTTCAATTCCTCTCGGCCGACTATTCCCAGATTGAACTCCGTTTGGCCGCTCATTTAGCCAACGATCAGCCGTTTATCCAAGCTTTCAATGAAGGAGCAGATATTCATACCCGTGCCGCCGCTGAAATTTGGAATATTCCCGAGGCCAGCGTTACCAAAGAACAACGGTATACCGGCAAAATTATCAATTTCTCCCTTCTCTACGGAATCGGCGTCCGATCTCTGGCTCGTAGCATTGGTTGCACCAATGATGAAGCTAAAACTTATTTGGAACGATTTTTTCAGGCTCATCCCGCCATTACCGCTTATATGGCCCATCAAAAATCACTTGCCAAATCCCAAGGATTCGTAACCACCATGCTTGCCCGTCGCCGACCTTTGCCAGAGATAAATTCTCCCTTCCCACAATTTCGGGCTGCCGCCGAGCGCATTGCCGTCAACTCCCCCATTCAGGGCACTCAAGCCGATATTCTGAAACAAGCCATGATTTTGATTGACCACTATTTAGTCAGCACCAACTCTTCAGCCAAACTCTTGCTCCAAATCCATGACGAACTTATTTTTGAAGTTCGTGCCGATGAGCTGGAATCACTGCGCGCAGAAGTAATTAAATTAATGATCGGCGTCATTAAACTTAGCGTCCCATTAGTGGTGGATACCGCCAGTGGTGAGCGTTGGGATCTTCTGTAGTGATCACTTTTAATAATTTAGTATTCACCCTCGCTTAAGAGAAAATACCTATGTTAATTTGGTTAGTGGGCAACGATTCATATCTCATCAAGGAGAAAGTCCTTGCCTATGAAGAAAAATTTAGAACTAAATTTGACCCCACCGGTTTAAACCTTGATCGGTTTGCTATTACGGATCAAGTAAGTGCCAATCTCGCCCTCTCCGCCGCCCTCTCTCTCCCCTTCCTTTCCGAGCGTCGACTTATTTTCGTTACTCCCTGGTTTAGCCAATTCACCAAAAAAGCCGATTTAGAATTTATGATGGATCGGATTAAATCTATTCCCCCCGAAACCATCTTTGTAATGGTGGACCAAACTGACGCTGTTGATCTCGATCGTCATCCCTTCAATACCCTAATCAAATTGGCTACCACACCGTCCAGCTCCACCACCTCACCATCCACCACCTCACCCTCTCCGATCGAAGCGCATCTGATCCCTTGCAATTCATTTTCCGGTAATGCTCTCACCCAATTTGTAGAGTCCAAAGCTCGCGCTCTTCAGTTGGCTTGGTCAACTGCCCTCACTACGGAACTGATCGCCCGCACCGGTAACGATACTTGGACAATTGCCACCGAGTTACAACGCCTCGCCGGTTTCTTCTTAAACACCACTCCCACCGTGGAAATTCTCCGTACTCTTGTTCCCGCTCGCTCTGACTCGGCGATCTTCACTTTCCTAGATAACCTTGGCTCGCCAAATCCGGCCACCGTCATGACCCGTCTCGCCCAAGAACGCTCCGCCGGTACCGCCGAGGGCCAGATTTGGCTCATGCTAGTTCGCCAAATCCGGCTCTCCTTTCAATCTTCTACGATCTCTGAGGAGCTCGGCCAAGCAAAATCAGTGGCCCCTACCCTACAGTTAACTGCCAAACTTCACCCGTTTGTCGCTCAAAAAATCGCCATTTCCGCCGCGAAGCGCTCATTATCCGATTGGCGAACCCTCCTCAATTTAGTAGTCGATCTGGATTCACAAATCAAACTCGGCCTCCCCCTAGAAACCGCCACTGACCGGCTATTGATTGCTCTAACTGGGATCGGGGGTCAGATGGACAATAGATGACTTAGTAAGTTCGCCCCAATCTGACATTCACTTTTGCTCAGAATTTGACTTCATCCCCGCTTTCTTCTATAATTCCAACAAACCGAATCAAAATTAATTAAAATTAGACCAATAATTCAACAAATCCCTTATGCCTAATCTAGATAATGCCAAAAAAGCCTTAAGACAATCACTGGTGCGTGCCGCTCGGAACACCCAATTAACCGCTCGGGTAGAT
The DNA here is from genome assembly GCA_943357745.1 of Candidatus Uhrbacteria bacterium. GTDB lineage: Bacteria > Patescibacteriota > Patescibacteriia > UBA9934 > UBA9934 > JAGORL01. The sequence goes on along the minus strand of CALRGN010000030.1, from coordinate 4,438 downwards.
TTTTTAAGACGAAGTTTTAGAAAATTATTAGCCGATCAAAAAGTAACCGAAGCCAAGGCGTTAATAGCCGATCTTAATCAAGCTTTAGATAAGGCCGTAAAAAAGAATGTCCTAAAACTAAATAACGCTTCCAGAGTCAAAAGCCGAGCCGTTAAAAAACTAAACCAGTTGTTAAAAAAGTAATTTAGTCGTCCTCCACCTCCCCTACCCAATCAACGGCAATTCAGTGGTCTCAATAATCTCCACCAGATCACTGTTAGTAATCTTTGCCACATCTTTATCAATCTTTTTTAACTCGTTCTGGGAGGCAGAATAATGATTTTGCGTGGTAGCTAAATGTTTACCCAACTTGTCATGATAATCAGAGTAAGCTCTAAAATGTTTCCCCAGATCGCTAACTTGTTTTTGAATCACTTTGGTTTCTTTTTCAATCTTTAATGCCCTTAGACCAAACAATACCGTCTGTAAGTAGGCGTAAAACGAGGTAGGGGAAACAGCGATCACCCGATAGGTATTAAACGCCCGCGCCAAAATACTATCGGTTTCATCCGCCTGTTGACCGATTTTATTGATCAGCAGATCATAATAAATCGCCTCATGGGGAATGAACATGAAGGCAAAATCACTCGTCCCCTCTTCTGGTCTTACATACTTGGCCGTTTCTCTAATTCGTTCTTTTAGATCGTTCAAAAATACTTTTTCTAACCGGTCGCGTTCTGTTGGTGTGGTTTCTGAAGAAAGTCGGTTATAATTTTCTAAACTAAACTTGGCATCAATTGGTATTACTAAGTCATTAGCAAAAATCACCGCATCAACTATCTCCCCATTTTTAAAAGCGTATTGCAATTTATATTGATCCGGTGGCAAAACATTTTTAAGACAAGTCTCCAGATAAAATTCTCCCAAAATACCACGATGCTTAGGATTTTTAAGCATATTTTGTAAATTCTCCAGTTGGGCGGAATATCCCAGCACCTGCTTACTGGTAGCTTGCAGATCAGCAATTTTCGCCGCCAGATCAGCCGTTTTGGTGGAGAGATCAGAGTAACTCTGCGTTACCGTGGCATGCTGTTGAGTAAGCGACTGGTTGGAAGTAGATAAACCCTGGTGAACTCGATTTTGAACCTGCTCTAGCTTCTGATCCACTTCCCTTCTTTGATCCGTCGCCGCTTGCAGTAACTCGGAACGCATCCGCGCTAATTCATTTAACAAAATTGATTCCCGTCCCTGCTCCCCGGAATTGCTTTTCCGACTATTAGTTAGAACATACCCCGCCAACCCCAACAATCCAACGCTCAAAATCCCGATTATTACCAAAGAAATATCACCCTCCATAAATTGACCAGTTAGAGAAAATTAAGTAAACTTCAGCCGTTCCAGTTTACTAAATTTGTCCCCATAGTTCAATGGATAGAACACGGGCGTCCTAAGCCTAAGATCCTGGTTCAACTCCGGGTGGGGACAAATATTATCTTGCCAATTGTTATTATCGGTTTGCTGGCGTTAACTCCGCCGCTCCAAACAAGACTTCAAATGCTCGGCACCAGATTAAAACCTTATTATACTTAGTTAGGTCAGTTCCGGCTGGAATTGAATAATTTGTATCACCACGATTGGCTTTCAACGCACCGAGATCAATAAAATCGGTGGCAGTTTCATCGGTGGCTAAATACACTTTCAGATCCGGTCCATTCAAACTATCCAAATTTTCTAAGCGTAGCACCTCCCCCACCGTATCATTAATAACTTGAGCGACCCCGCTCGTTTCATGTTCTCTGGAAGCAAATTCACCCTCACTTAGCAAGCTCGGCACCACCGCCGTATCAAACGGCAACACCGGAATATTTCCTTGCGAAGTCGGCGTCAAAGGCGAAACCTCGTGCATTGTTTTGTTCACCACAAACGGCGCCAGTACCCAATAAAGAAAACCAACCACTGCCACTCCCACCACCCCAATCATTACCTTACTAGAAGTAGAAAGCATAATTTATTAAATTATATTGATAATTTGTTGATCAACCAAACCTGTCCGTTCCTAGACAATTGTTGACCGAGCTCATTTGATCGGTTTCGCATCACGAAGCAAATCAAATCTTTTCTGGTTATAAGCATCAATCACATCCCAGGCATTGTTAAGTGCGGTTTTAACAAGATCGGCTCTGAAAGTGAAAATAACCTGACAACCGATTCCATCAAGAGCCGTTTTCATTGAGGCCTCATGTTGGTGCCAATCAGAGCCGCCTTTCAATAACTGCTCTGTTAATAACAACTTTGCCAAAGAATCCAAATATTTGCTCCAGTATAGGGTCATTTCCGGCGCCTTAAATCTAGGATCCACACCGTCAACCAGAACTCTGTTAGCATATTGCTGCCGTTTTTGTTCAAGTAAATCTCGGGCAGTAGGATTAAGAGTCAAACCCTTTCGTGTTTCATGTTCAGCCCCAGGCCCATTTTCAGACATACATTTAGGTATAGAAAATTATAGGCTCAATATACCACTATCATTCCAGTTCTGAAAACTCTTATACCATTAATCATCATTATGACTTCACTAGTAATCAAGAACCAGCTACGCTCTCAGAGAAAGTTAATCTAAGCTGGCAGGGGCTCGTGAGCGAGGTTAGAACCCTTGCCCTGAACAATAAACTGCCATATTTGGTTAGGTAATCAGCCGCTTAGGTGAGCTTAGTTTAGCGACGCAAATTTTCGTCATGCCCTAATGAGCGTATTTCCGCAGGTCGCGGTGCGGGTGCTTGGGTGGGAGACCATAATATCGGCCAAGGCCCAATCGAAAGGATTTACGCCGTATTTACCCAGAAAACATTGACAAGAAGCCTATTTTGTGGTAGACTTCTCCGTCTTTCTTGGGATGTTTCCCGTACAGTTTTCGCAACTACAGGAGTTCGCAATGACCATCGACTGGAACGACCTCGTCGCCCGCTTCAACAATCAGACGCTCGCGAAGGAGGAGTGGACGCACGCCGCCCATCTCGTCACCGCGCTCTGGCACATCCTCAAATACGATAACGTCGAGTGCGCGCTGTGTTACCTGAAGCCGAGGATTATCCTCCGCAACTACACGGTCGGTACGAAAAATACCGACACGGGCGGCTACCACGAGACCATCACGGTCTTTTGGTTACAGCAGGTGTATGCCTTCGTGAAACGCAGGTCGTCGCGGGACTTCAACGTCCTCGTCGGCGAACTCTTGGATGAAGCCTCCTTCTTCGAAAAGGAGTACATCCTCGGGTTTTACCCAAGGGAAACCTTGAGAACTCCGCGTGCACGAGGCATGTACATCACCCCATAAGGCATTCTCGCGCATCGGCGCGGCTACGCTCTCAACGTTCAACCGTTGCAAGGAGCGCGGCCCGACGGTGCGCTATTTTTTATGACTTGAGATGCTTACCCAACACATTTTTGAAATCTTCTGCCGTCCACCCGATCATCTTTTCGCCATTTTCTTTATTGACTAACCACTTGGGATGACTATCAGCGATCCCGTCCTCAGAAGTGACATTCGCTTTCCGCTGGTGTGACAGCTACAAACCTCTCGCGCACCCGCGCGGCAACGCCATGAACGTTCCGAAAGGACAACGTTCACGAAGCGCATCGCCCTCGGGTGCGTTTTCGTTTTTATTGCTGGTCAAATTACTTGCGGTGACAAGATTGCTTTTTCGATTATCAGGCAGTGAAGGCATACGTACTCAAGAGCGCAACTATTGCTCAGATGCTTAAAGCAGCCCATCACGTTTTGTACGCTCGACTTGAAGATCGAGTGACTTAAACAAAAATCCACGCTGTAATTAGCGGAGACTTTCGTGGCAGGGGCTGGTGAGCGAGGTTAGCACTCTAGTTTGTGCATTGACCTGTTGATTTTTCGTAAGCTTCCCCAGCAGGACAAATACAGGCTGCGCCAGATAGGCTGCCACCACTGCCCTCACAGAGATCAAGGATGATATTTTGGTAGTAGCCGTAAGCGCCATAGGGAAGACCGATTGAGGCATTAAAAGCATCGCCTGCTGGGCCACCATGGGCCGATTGGCAGAAGCCGGTAGCTTCATCGTACATGTCAACATTGAGCTGCTGCTCTTCTGGACAGGCGCAGTCACCGTCCTTGAAAGTTCCACTGCTTAACTTACAGTTATATTCAATCGCTCCTGTGGCTAACGAAGTCTCGGTCGAGGTCTTGGGCATGAGGCCGTAATAGACGATTGCGGCGCCGATGGCGGCACCAATGAGAAGAATGAGAATTTTTTTCATTTGTTCGGCAGTATAGCGAATGCCAAATAAAAACACCAGCCTGTAGCGGCTGATGGGTTTGTGGCAGGGACGCAGGGGCTCGAACCCTGAATAACGGTTTTGGAGACCGTTGTGATACCATTTCACTACATCCCTAAAATTACCGACCAGTTTTCCTCACCTAGCTTCCCCACGG
>CALRGN010000029.1 GCA_943357745.1 Candidatus Uhrbacteria bacterium | reverse complement strand
CAGGAGCCACAACGGTAAAGAACAGGCCAAGGAAAAGGGCGATAATGCCGGTTTCTAGGGGAGAGTTCTTAATTGAAGGAATGATTTGATAGATATTCATAGATAGCAAATTCCGGCTCATCACCGGAATATGGATATATCTTAACATATAAATCGCCTCTTGTCAAGCGATAATCGCAAATAAATGGCTGATATAAGCCAAATAACATGAGGTGTGGGGAGGGGATTATGAACCGATTTTGACCGGACTTTGATACCATACTGAAATCCGGTATAATTAGAGCCGGTATGCAGAAATACGCGCAGGGTCGCGGGGGTAAGAGGGGCGGGTTGAAGCGAATTGTGGGCGCCATTTTTGAAATTTTGGTGAAAAGGGGGCTAGGGCGCTCAATAATTTTATTGGGACTAGCGCTGGGCCTAATGGGAGCGATTGGGTTGTTGTTGGCATTTGTTTGGTATTCAAGGGGGTTACCGGATCCAGATACGATTCTTCAGCGAGAAGTGAAGCAGTCCACCAAGATTTTTGATCGTACCGGTGAGCACTTGCTATATGAAATTGCGCCCGACCAAAAACGGACTTTGGTGACTTTAGAAACAATCCCAGATGCCTTGGAGCTGGCCACGATTATGGCTGAGGATAGAAAATTTTATGAGCATCCAGGAATTGACCTTTATGGAATTTTTAGAGCGTTTTTAAATAACTTAATTCATTTTGATCCAACCGGCCAAGGGGGGTCAACCATCACACAACAATTTGTAAAGAAAGCGATTTTGAATAATGAGCAAACTATTGCTAGAAAAATTAAAGAGATAATGATTGCGGTGGCGTTGGAGAGGAAATTTTCTAAAGATGAGATTTTGCAGATGTATCTAAATGAGATTCCGTATGGTGGAACTAACTATGGGGTGGAGTCGGCGGCGCGGGCTTATTTTGGCAAGAGTGTGGCGGAGATTGACTTGGCGCAAGCGGCCACATTGGCAGCGATCCCTAATCGACCAACTACCTTAATTAATAATCCGGAGCTGTTGAAGAGTCGTAGAGATTGGATTTTGAATAGTTTGGAGGAGGAAGGATTTATTACAGAGGAAGAATTGGCGGGGGCGTTGGCGGAGGATACGGCGGTGCGACCGAGCGTGGGGAATATTGAGGCGCCACATTTTGTGTTATGGATAAAAGAAGTGTTAGAGGAGCGTTATGGGGCGGCGGCGGTGGAGACTGGCGGACTAAAAGTGATTACCACCTTGGATTACGAGAAACAGGTGTTTGCCGAGAAGGCGTTGGATAACGGGGTAGAAAAATTTGGGGAGAGCTTTGGTTTTCACAACGGGACTTTGGTGGCGGTGAATCCAAAAACGGGGGAGATTTTAGCGATGGTGGGGTCACCGGACTGGTTTGATGCTGATCATGGAGGACAGATTAATATGGCACTGCGGCCGTTGCAACCGGGATCTTCAATTAAGCCGATTATCTATTCGGCGTTGTGGGAACAGGGTTATACACCAAGTACTTTGCTTTGGGATGTGTCTACTACTTTTAAAACGGCAACGGGCGATTACAAACCGCAAAACTATGACCTGAAAGAGCGGGGGTTGATGTCAATGCGACGCGCGCTTCAACTTTCTTTAAACATTCCGGCGGTGAAGGCGTTGTATTTATTGGGAGTAGAAAACGCGCTTGATTATGCCACTAGATTGGGTTATAGCACCTTGAATGATCCATCAAGAGTCGGGCTTTCATTGGTGCTGGGAGGGGCGGAGGTGATTCCATTGGAACATGTCATGGCTTATGGTGTGTTTGCTAACGGGGGTGAGCTTAGGAAAGCGGTTAGTATTTTGCGAGTGGAAGGGGCCGGTGGAGAGTTGTTGGATGAATATGAGGTGAATCAGAATCCGCCGCGACGAGTGATTAGTTTGGAGTTGGCAGCGACCGTTTCTAATGTATTGTCAGATAATGCTACTAGAGCGGAATTATTTGGGGTGAATAATTATTTAAATTTGGGGGCAAGGCCGGCGGGCGCTAAAACCGGGACGACCAATAATTTTAGGGACGCTTGGGCAATGGGATACACACCGTCGCTCGCGGTGGGAGTGTGGGTGGGGAATGCTTCTGGAGAGGTGATGAATACGGGTGCGGATGGTTCTAAGATTGCGGCGCCAATTTGGAGGGAGTTTATGGATAAGGCCTTGGAGGGAACCCCGATTGAAAATTTCCCCGAATATGTTTTTGTTAAAAGTGGCAAAGCGATAATTGACGGTGAAGCGCCGGTAACGGTGGCGGAGATTGATACGAGGAGCGGATTGTTAGCAAGCGCGGAGACGCCAGAAAAATACCGGGCAGTGCAGCGCTGTGCCGATTACCATAGTATTTTACATTTTGTTGATCGAGCTGATCCGCTGGGAGTCGCTCCAAAGAGTCCAAGTGAATCTGAACCGGCTTATTTGGATTGGGAGCTGGGGGTGAGTGATTTTATTGGGCGCTATAATGCCGGACTAGAGCCAGGAAAGGAACCATTGCGTTCTTGCATTTTGCCGACCGAGGTGGAAAAAGATCACGATGAACGGTTTATTCCGGTGATTGAAATTATTAGTCCGAGTGCGGGGGCGACCGTGACGGAAGTGGTGGACTTCTTATATAAAATAAAAGGAGAACAGTCCTTTTCTAGAGTGGAGTTTTGGTTGGATGGTCGTTGGTGGGGAAGCACCAACAATGATGCCCGGGCGGCAATGGCGTGGCCAAGTTGGGCCTTGCCGGCAGGGGGAGTGGTTGATAATTTTACCCACACAATTGTTGTGAAAGCATTTGATGAAATTGATAATGTGGGAATAGCCGAGGTTGAGGTGAAATATTCTGGGGTTGTGACTCTGGCTGTGACTAGAATTGAAATCGTGAATCCGTTTAATGAGCAGACGATTGGGGGGGTGTTGGCGGATGCGGGAGTGGGCGCGAGCGGGACGGGGTATCAAGTGGCGGTGGAGGCGGTGGGGGAGCCACTATTGAATTTGGTGATTACGGTTTTTAATCTATGGACTAGTAAGTTTGCGACCGACATTTTAATTGAAACACCAACGGCAATAAGTAGCGGACATTGGGAGACGCTAGAGCGAGGGGAATATATTCTGCAAGCAATTGGAACGACGATGGGGGGAGTGAAGATTTATTCTAAGCCGGTGAAAGTGTTGGTGGAATAAAGGTCTGGTGAATGGGGCATGCGGGGGGTGACTATCTTATAAATACAAAACTTTTAAAAATTGCTTTTTGGAAATTAGTTAGGTGTTCCATTGTTGTAACACCGTAGAAATCAATCTCAAAAATTTCACCAGTTGGTCTTTCAACAAAAAGTAAGTAATTGCCATCATGGCCACTTTGAAAATACTCAAGCGCAAACACGCCGCCAATCTCCACTCCTGCAGGGACCCTGTAATAGCCGTTATCGATAGTCAAGTATTCACCAAGTTGAACAGGGAAAGGGTATTTTGTGTCTTGAGTTAAACCTCCAACTGAAGAGTAATATTCTTGAAAGTTATGATAACAACCGGCTGAAAATATGCCGCTATCAGTTGGTTGACCAGACCAAGCGGTGTCCTTTATTTTTTGCGGAATTATTTCACTTCCGGGATTTACTACGGTGATGCCGGCAATAGTGGCGTTTGCCGACCAATCGCCGGGATACTTAAAACTAAAACCACAACGTTCATTGGTGTAGGTTTGCCAATCGGAGACATCTACAATGGCGGGGCTCTGGATGTTGATAGTGATGGCGGCGCCTTCGGTTGCTGGCGAAATAGACTCCGGTGAAGTCTGCTCTGGGTTGGTTGAGTTTTTACTAGGAACACCTAAGGGCGTGAGGTATAAAAGAGAAATAATTCCAAAGAAAAGAATGGTGATACCTATAAGGTGAGTGCGCATAGGTGGATTATGATTAGAAATATTAGGAGTTTAGATTCAAGTCAATCGGCGCCGGCTATAGTGGATTGGAAAAGAAGATGACGGGGCTTCAGATTGCTCTGAAGCCCCAACGAAGAGTTGTTTGGACTATAGGACGGTGAATTTTCGCGAAGGACTATAGAGTCCCCAGCCACCGTAGTCAGTATAGCCGATCCCACGCACCGCCCAGTAGTGAACCCCTTTGGTGAGGCCGGTGGCGGTGTAAGTGGTGAGAAGCGCAGCCGGCTCCACACCAGTCATGAAACCATCAGGGTTGATGCAACCGAGAAGTAGGGCGGCATCAGTACAAACCATCAGGTGGGAACGGTAGGTTCCAAGCCCTTTGGCCCAAGTGAAGGTGACTGTAGTACCGGTGTTGGCCAGACTGACGGGCAAGGTGAGGGTGGGCGCCGTGGGCGGAATCACCTGTGACCGTGTGCCGATGTAGGTACCGGGCTGAATTAGTCCGTAATTCAGACAGCCAGCCGGGAGAGTTGGCCCAGCAGGTTGAGAGACGTAACAGACTGAATTCCCCCATCTTCCCGGCAAGACCTTCCCTGGAAGAACACCGAAGTGGAGATGGTCGGACCCAGAAACCCATTTGGTTCCGTCCCAGGTGTCCAGGTCGGCGATCTGACCAAGATAAGCCCCTGGGGCCACGATGGAGTCCTTCTTGATAGCGGCTGAATAGACCAGGTGACCGTAGATCGCGATGAACGGTTCACCGCTTGAGCTGTAGTGCTGAATGGCCAAGCCCATGTTGCACACTCCGGTGGGATGGTTTTTTCCCCAACCGGAACTACAGGGCACTTTTGGTGGAAGATCAAGCGGATTGGCGGTGTAGCTTACGGCAAGCACCGTTCCGGCGCCGATGGCGTATACACTAGTCAGATAGCTTGTGGTGAGGTCGATGCCGGTGTGGCAAAGGTCCTTGAGATAGTTGCTGGTCCCGCACGCTCCGTAGGTACCATTGTCTCAGGATGTCAATGAGTCCAGCGGATAGGTGAAGCCGTTGGCGGCCACCTTCTTGAGCGATGGTTCGGCAACGGGTTCGGCGCGGAAGTCGGGCTTGGCTTCGGCGTAGGCCGAGAGGGTGCCGGTGTCAGCGTTGGGGCTGGTGTCGCTCACGCCGAGTTTGGCGGTTGTGACTAGAGCGAGACCGGAGTCGGTGCGCCACTGATCGTCCTGGGTGTTATGGTTGCAGGCCGTAATGGCCAAGGTGGTGACGACGAATGTCACGAATGTGACGAGCTGAACTGCGAAGCGGTACATGATGTACCTCCCGGTTTTTTTGTTGTTTTATGATCCCACAGCAATCAAGCAAAATTGCTTGAAACGACTGGTTTGTAGAAACTCCACTCTACCGCTATTTACAAATTTTTGTAAAGGTCTGCCTGGGGATGAATACTAAAAAACGCTCCAAACGCTGGAGAGTTTTGTTAAATTATTGATTCTTACTTTTTTTAAACAGGCCTGGGGGGGATTTGAACCCCCGAGTCGCGGTTTTGCAGACCGCTGTGTTAGACCACTTCACCACCAGGCCAAAATAATCTTGCCCAAACAAGTCATGGAGCCAAAACAGTTTCTTAACGAGGGTCATTTTACCGTAATTTTACATTGGGGTCAATTTGATCGATCAATCAATTCAATTTTCCTTCCCCGATGATCCTTAAAATATGAGCCGCTTCCATGGAAGCGAGGTTTTTGGTGATGGTGTTGTTGATGGTCAATTTAAATTCTTCTGGAATCAGTGCGAAAAATAAATTGCGATTGATGTTTGGGAGGGCCACAGCGATATTGGTGCAGGCTTGATGAGATTGAATCTGGGGAATTAATTGCGCTAGTTTTTGGCAGAGGGCGGCGAGGGCGATTAGTTCTGGTAGGTCAAGATCGGTTTGATCAAATGGTGCGACTAGAGCGTGAACGGCGAGTTTTTCTTCTGGAGTGGTGGTGATAGTGGGGAGTTCAACGAATTCACGGTCGTTGGCTACGAAGGGCCGGGCAATGGCATGATTGGTAATTATAAAAAGTGTTGATGGAGTGAAGGCAGGGTATTGAGCCGAGATGCGCATAGCGGTTTTGGTTCTATAAAAGTTTAACATATTGGGGAGTTTTAGCCAAATGGGTATAAAAAGCGTGCTACAATATTTGAATGCCAAAAGGGGGTTCAAAATTATTTTTGCTTAATTACATGCGGGAGGTGGTTTTTGGTTTTGAGGACAGTTTGGTGTCTACTTTGGGGGCAATTAGTGGGGTGGCGATTGGTAGCGGAAGCACGGAAACGGTGGTTTTGACGGGGTCGGTGTTGATTGTGGTGGAGGCGATCTCCATGGGAGCGGGGAGCTATTTGTCTTCTAAGTCTAGTGCGGAAATTTATGAGGAACGATTAAAACAGGATGCGGTTAGAGTGCTCTCGGAGCGGGTAAACGAAGAGGAGACTCTGCATGAGCGGTGGAAACGGCACGGTTTTAATAAGTTGGAAATTGAAGAGATGAGGAAGGCGATTACTCGTGAACGCGAGCAGTGGCTTAAAGAAGTGCGGCGCCACGAATATCGCTTTGCACCGGCGATTAGTGAGAAACCGGTGTGGGCGGCATTGACGATGACGGTTTGTTATGCGGTGGGGGGGACGATGATTTTACTGCCGTACGCCGTTTTACCAATGCAACAAGGAATGGTTGTGGCGGGGTTGGTGGCGGTGGCGGCGATGATGTTGCTGGCCTATTCTAAGTCGGTATTGGCGGGGGTAAAGTTTTGGAAAAGTGGGTTGGAGATGCTATTAGTTACGGCGGTGGCAACTGGGGCTGGTGTCATTTGTGGTTTGCTGTTGCAAATTTAGCTATGTGGTTCAATTCTAAAAATCAGGTGACCACGGTGGTGCAGGTTTTTAGTTTTACTGATCCAAGATCGGTAGAGCTTATTAAACGATTAAATAAGTTGGCGGAAAGTAAAGCAGTGACGGTGGTTGGAGTGGTGGTGGCAAACTATGAATTTGAAAAATCCAAGCTGTGGCAGAAAAAACAGGCGGAGCGATTTGAGGTGAGGTTTAGTTTGTTGGGTTTAACGGATGAGGGGTTAGAGATCAGATTGGGAGTTGGGGTAGGATTGATAAAGACTTGGGACCCGGGGGTGTATGGGCTTGATCAGACGGGCAAAATTAAATGGCAGACTGATCCGGAACACGGCAAAATGGCCCTAAGAGGAGAATTTCCTGATTTATTTGGAGGTGGGAATATTGGGGGGAAAATTATTTATAAAATTACGCCTCGGTTGGAGGCGGGGTACTGGCAGGGTAAAATTGGTAATCAACCGGATAATTTCTTTTCTGATTCTGACATAAGTTTTCTCTTGCCAAACCAAACCGAGGGGGAGCGATTATATTGGAATGGTTTTTGGAACTGGGGGGGAGAAGGGATGGAGCATATTGGAGAAGTGGCGGGTGGAATTCATTATTTGCTGGCGCAATATGATGGTGGCAGAGTGTGGTTTGTTGGTGGCCGAGAGGATGGGAAAACAACGGCGGTGGAGGTGGAGTTAGATGGTAGGCCGGTGCCCAAGGATTGGGCCGGTACTGATTTGCGTTATGATGAGCACGGGCGGTCATGGCTCTGGATTGCTGGACAGGCGCTTTATCAGATTACTAATGGCTCGGTTTATCATAAGGGAAAAATAAAAATTAAAGTGGGGGAGGCGGGACTGATGATTTATGCTCTTGATTTTGGGGGGGTGGCGCAATATGAAGCGAATTTATCTTGATCACGGGGCGGGGAGCCCACTCCGCCCGGCGGTGTGGCGGGCAATGCGACCATGGCTTAAGTGGGGGATTGGCGAACCGGTATCTTTGTATGCGGAAGGGAGGCGAGCTAAGGCGGCGATGGAGCGTGCCCAAACCGAGCTGGGGGAGTTCTCGGGGTTTAAAGCGAGTGAAATTTATCTCATAGATTCCGCTACGAGTGCGATGCGGATTTTATGCGAGCAAGTAAAAAAAGGGATGTCGGCAACAACTGATTTTAGAGCGGCGGCGCTAGCTACCGATCATGTGTCAATTTTTAAGGCGTTTGAAAGTGTGGGAGCAAGAGTGATTAAAATTGGAGTGGATAGCGCTGGAATCATTAAAGAGAATGATCTTAGAGAGGCAATAGATTTAGGGGTTAATTTGATCTCAATTGTGGCGGTGAATAGTGAAACGGGAGTGAGACAGCCGTTAGAGCGCATTGGTAAGTTGATTCATGATGGCAAAAAGCGAGCCTCAGACACGGTTTTTCATATTGATGCCACCCAAGCGGCCGGGCATTTGGTGCTTAGTCCGGGGGCGTGGAAATGTGAAGCAATGACTTTTTCTTCCACCAAATTAGGAGGACCAAAGGGGGCGGCGGCGCTATGTTGTAAAGGTAGATTGGGTTTTAAACGCTCTATTGGAGGGACGGTGAATGTGCCGGCGGTGGTGGGATTTGGGGAGGCGGCCCGGCAGAGCCGGCGTAATTTATCAGGGGAGGTGAGAAGATTGGCGAGATTTAAGGGATTATTTTTAGATAAAATTAGTAAAGCTAAACTTAAATTTAAAGTTAATGGTGACCAAGAGTTTGCTTCTGTGCATTTGCTGAATCTAACATTCCCAGGGATTGATGGGGAGCGATTATTGCTGGAGTTGGACCGATTGGGTGTGGCTGTCTCGGCAGCCTCAGCTTGTGTTACTAATGAACCGAGTAGGGTACTTAAAGTGATGGGGAGAAGCGAGAGTGAAGTGGTATCTAGTTTACGATTTTCATTTGGATGGTCTACTACTAGACAAGAGATTATTTGGTCGACCAAATTACTAGAGAAAGCGATTGACCGATTAACGAGATGAGCCTATTCTGAAGCAACTTGAGGGGCTCGATCTACTCGCGGGAAGAACGGGATAAAGTATTTAAATAACGGTAAACTATGAAAATAAGAATAACGGTTGATCCTGATCTTTGCATTGGGGCGGCGAGCTGTGTGACGGTGGCGCCGGAGTCTTTTCTTTTGAATATAGAGAATAAGGCGGAGGTGCTGGATGGCGGGGAGGCGGTGGGGGGCCCGGCTTATGAACGGATGGTGGAAATAACGCCGGAAGAATTGCCAACCTTGATTGAGGCGGCGAAATCTTGTCCCACTTTGGCGATTAC
>CALRGN010000028.1 GCA_943357745.1 Candidatus Uhrbacteria bacterium | reverse complement strand
GGCGGCATATAATCCCGTGATACTAAAACCGCTAACTAAATTAGCAATCGCTAGCAAGGCCAAAGCGTTTAACAGTAATCGTAAAAATAATTTCATAGATTTATCGTCGTGACTTTAATGGATCTCAACGGTTATTCGTAACGATGACTATTCGTTGCGATATTTATTCTTTAAGGTAATCACTTTATTCTCCACCGCCTCCAGCTTTTTACGGCATAGCTCGGCCACCGCCAACGCCCGTTCATATTTACCCAATGAGACCTCCAAATCTAAATCCACTCCCTCAAACCAAGCGGTTAACTCTTCTAATTCTACCATTAATTCTTTCAATGACTGTTCTTTTTTTATCATAATTTAAGTAGTGATTCCCAGACCAAAATGCTTGGGGTTAAAATAGCTGATGGTCAAACCGTGAAAATTGGCCAGATCATTGTACGCCAGAACGGAACTAAAATCCACCACCTCAGCAATGTACGAGTGGGTTAGGAAAAGTTAAGATGAAATAAATTACCCCCACCTTGGCACGGCCGCGGTGGGGGTTTACGATTCCGAACCAGCGCCTGATTCACCTGCGCCCTCCCTACCTTCCATTCGTGGGATTTCAGAATTCTGATAGAGAGTCAGCGCTAAATTGGAAAGCTCTTTGAGATCGATACCACTCCTAAACCGCAACCATTTGCGTAGAGCTGGGAGCTGGAGCCGGATCCATTCACGAGTGAACCCGAGTTCCTTGGCCAAACTAGCGTTAGAAACAATGAGCAGGGAACGAGGCGGGTCACGCAAGAACCGCTCAATCACCATCACAAACGTCCGATCTGTTTGGGGTTGTATCTTGACGGCGCGCAATTGGTTGAGCAGGAAATGATATCTCCGACGATCATCAGCCAATTCAAGCGACTGGTCAGGTGGGTCATAGGCGCAACTCTCATAACCTGCTACGAAGGTAGTCTCCCAACGGTCAGAACCGTTGGTTTCATCACCATCAGTTTGGCCTGACATGTGCTCTACAGAAAGACCAACGGAGGGCGATAGTTCCAACATCCTACAGATGCTGGCCACATCACCACCAAAGTTTTGCTGATACAGAGCTCGGGCCAGTTCCAGACGACTGGGATAGCTCCCCGTTTGCGATTCGATCAATTTCCCTTGCCGTTGCGCGGCGGCAGATCTATAGGTGTGTGCGGACGGAACATAAACAGAGAACTGGCAGCGGCTGGAGTCGCTCCTAGGGAGCCGGGTAGCAAACCATTGTACGAAATAACTGCTGACGGCTGACCGGTACGGATCATACCGAGGCAGTAATTCCAGCATGCATTCGCGAGCATCCTGCTCCAAATCATTCAACAACTCATTATCCAGGAATCTCCCGTGGCGCCTAGCCGCCTGCCTAATCAAGCCTTGGTTATGGTGAAGAAAGGCTGTCTTAGCATCTTTAGCGCGACGAGAATCTGGGGAGCTGGAATGAATCAGCCAAACCAGATCAACGTTACGCCTATGGTGAGGTGTTTTACACCAAGCGGGATAGTCAATCTGATTTGGGGTCATCTTGCCTCCGAACAATAGATTACTGGAGCGGCGAGATAATATCAAGAACCACTATTAAAACAATTTAGACTGCGCCTCCCCTTCCACCGTAGCCAAAAACTCACCAGACTTCAACTGAATCTTCAGTTTCTCCCCCACCACCAACTTTCCATGGTCAGAAATCACTTTACCAGCCCGCCTTACCACCGCGTACCCTCTTGCCAACACCCGTTCCGGCGCGTAGCTATTAATTAGCTGGATTTGCCCCTGCACCCAGTTTGATAGGCTGGTTATTTGATTAGAAATCAGAATTGAAATCGCTCCAATCTTCTGATTAAACTCTTTAAATTTAAATGTCAGCTTCAAAGCCGCCTGCTCCAACAAATTCTCCCTCCGCTCCACCCAACCCTTGGCTTCAACAATCGTCAATCGGATTCGCTCTTCAAAGCGTGATCGTAAAAAACTCAATCCATCCAATTCAACGGCCCGATCATAAGAGATCAACTCGGCCGCATTAGACGGCGTAGAGGCACGAACATCGGCCACAAAATCCACCAGCGTTTCATCTCGCTCATGCCCCACTCCCACCACCACCGGCACCAGACTGCCAAACACCGCCCGCGCCACCTGCTCATCATTAAAAGCGTGCAGATCCTCTAAGCTCCCGCCACCACGGGTAAGTACAATCAATTCCGGTCGATCTTTCTCCCCCAGTTCTCCTAACTGCTTAAAAGCTCCGCAAATCTCCGCCACCGCCTTAGCGCCTTGCACCTGCACCGGTATGTGCAAAATTTCTATTCCCCCTTGCCGATTCCCCAAAATTCGCAAAAAATCACCGTATGCCGCCGCCTCTTTAGAGGTGATCAAACCAATTCTCTCCGGCCATTCGGGCAAAGCCCGTTTACGCTCCAGCGCAAACAACCCCTCCCCCTCTAACCGTTTTTTTAAAGCCAAATATGCTAACGCCAATGTACCAGAACCCACCGGCACCAATTCCGTAATATTCAAGGACAACTTACCAAATCGTTCAAAAATTTTGGGATACCCACTCACCTGCACGCGCCAACCGCTTTGTATATCCGGAGAAATTTGGTAGACCGTGGCAAAACAAGAAATCTTCACTTCTTCTTGCTCATCTTTCAAATCAAAATTTATCCACTTACCTTGGGAAATCCTAAAATCAACCACCTCCCCCTCCACCACAAATTCTTCCGCCGCTAATCGGCGCAAACCATCGTTCAGTAACTCAACATAATTAGCTACCGATAACACCGCCTTCATACGCTATCAATCAATCGTTTTATACTCAAACCAATCATCGCTCCAATCATCAAAACCAACCAAAATTTTTGCAATGAAGTAAATTTCTGCTCACCAGAAGCAAGGTCTTCTTTATCCGTTGCTTTTGTTTCACCAAAAATCTTAAACATATCTATCTTTAGCCCCTTTTAAACGGCCGCTTTTTTGGCCCATTTAATTAACCGTTCGGTGGCTAGCACATCATCCTCATTGTATTTCACAATATCCTCTAACAATCCTTGGTCACCCGTACTCAAAAATTCTTCATACCACAACACGGAATTTAAGCCCGATGCTTCCGGATGTCGCCAATTAAAACCAATAAAGTGCGCCAGATCCTTTAGGGAATAAAATGATACCGGAAAAATAACGCTCTCCCTTAATCTAATTAATAGGTCCACTGATCGTTCTGATAAATCCTGGAAAATCTCCGGTTCACCGCCATACCGTTCCAACAAGTGTTTAAAAGTATCAATTTCTGAATAGCCATAATGGTAGATCCTCCAACCAGCATATCTCCGTAAAAATTCTAAGCATTCCTTCCAAGCCCGCTCTTCCTCTTCTGGTTTGCTGGCCACAAAACAATGATATTCCGTTTTATCACCATCCACCACTAGTACCCCAAAGAGATAATCCAAGTCACGGAGGGGATCGCTTTCAATATCAACCACCAAATAATTTTCATCAAATGGTAGATCAATTTTTCCTAAAATTTGATGGCGACCACTGGCTAACGCCTGCGCTTGCGCCCTTAGAAACTCCAAGCGCTCTCTTGAAATCCCGGTAACCACCACTCCCAATCTATCCGGATGCGCCGCCGCCAATTCAGAAATCGTGTCATATCCAGCCGCCATTAGATCCTTCACCTCACTTCTCCAAATGCGGTTAATTCTAGAAAGATCATCATTAAAAATCGCCGCCTCTCTACATTTGCTAAACCAGGGCGATTGTTTGCATTCAGAAGTAAGAAAATGGGGCTCATCCTCACCGTGCAAAATCCGTTCTATCCCATCCAAAGTGAGATAATATTTTTCTTCAATTTCCTCCAATAAATAACTGGTGATTTCCCCATTCGGTCTCATTAGATAACCTTGTTTTGGTTTAATGCCTTGAACAAATTTCAATACCTCGGCATAAAAACATCCTTGAATTTTATACTCCTCTTTTAAATGCTTGGTCCGTTTAACATCACAAGCGATATAATAATAGTCACCAAAATTTGATTTACCTTCCACTCGTTCCAGTAAATCTGGCTGGGCCACCAACCGGTCAAAAATCAAAGTACCACCAAAAATTGATGGCACCCCGGCTCTCATTGCATTAATTGTTTGTATTTCTCCTTCCTCCAAATCATCAGCCTCAACTTCAAAAAACTTCCGGTCAGCTATGATCGTTCTCAGATTTTCCTTAAGCAATCCGTCTTGCTGTAATCTAACTCTTAGGCTATTCAAGACCTCTGGCGATTCTGAAGCATGCTTAACCCAGCTTGGACATTTAAGATATT
Organism: Candidatus Uhrbacteria bacterium; assembly: GCA_943357745.1. Lineage (GTDB taxonomy): Bacteria > Patescibacteriota > Patescibacteriia > UBA9934 > UBA9934 > JAGORL01. The sequence goes on along the minus strand of CALRGN010000028.1, from coordinate 5,851 downwards.
GAAAAAACGTGTTTTTTGTTATCGTCGGCATCATGAAGCACAAAGATAAATATGCTAAGGGCTAACCGTTTCCACTGTTACTGTAAGCATCCTTATCTCTGTAATCGGTCGGTCATTCCCATCGGTTGGGGTTGAGGCAATGGCATCAATCACCTCTAAACCAGAAATCACTTCACCAAAAATAGTGTAATCATGTCCTAGTGGTACCGGTTGATGCATGATAAAAAATTGACTACCGTTTGTATTGGGACCAGAATTAGCCATTGCTAACGCGCCACGCTTATAAGGAAGGTCATTATTTAACTCATCGGGGAACTTGTACCCCGGCCCGCTGGTACCGGTACCGGTCGGGTCCCCCCCTTGAATCATAAAATCCTTGATCACCCGGTGAAAAATGATCCCGTCATAAAAATTATTTTCAGCCAAATAAATAAAGTTAGTCACCGCGATTGGAGCTACTGTTGGGTAAAATCCCACCACAATATCTCCCTTGGTGGTGGTAATGCGAACTTGCTTATTGACCAGCCTTTCTAGTGACCAAACCCCTTGATATGAAAGCATAGTTTTGGTAGTTTGCTCTATTGGAGCGGTTGGCGTCAAGTCCACTTGGGTGACAGCCGGTTGCACAGCGCCAGTATCAGTAACTGCGCTTGGAACAGTCAGAGCATCAGTGGTGGCCATAGAATTATCCGTCAACACTCCATTTCCGGCACACCCTCCACCCACAACCACGATTGCCAAACTAATAACCAAAAAATTAACCGAATTTTTCATAATCATATAGATATTGAGACTTCTGCGATTTGCGGAGGTCTCATATTAATTATACTCTTTGTTGCCAATAAGCCGCCTTAGCGGTTTGAATTTTATTCGCGTACAAGGAAGTGAATAGCACCGCCGAGAGCGATAAACACAGCACCACCAAAATCCCAATAATTTCCATGCTCCCTGCTGGCAACGCATTGCAACTCTGGCAAAGATTCGGTATGTCATGCATTGCACGCTCCTGCGGTCTAACTTTTACCACCCTTGTTAAAGGTTTAACCACCGGCCTTTGCTGACCAATTTTTATTTTATTTTGATTTGCCATAATAAATTTGCCATAATAAATAAACACTTCAGTATAATAATATCTATGAAGTCCGTTCAGATCGCCGAACAGTCGCAAATAAGACCGCCTTGATTTGGCTGACTACTCATCGATTATAGCATGTTCAGGAATCGGAGCCAGTGGCGATTCCAGAGCACAGCCCCCTAGGCTTGAGGTAATAAATCTCGTTTTATAAATTGTATTCCCCCCATCCTCAAGCTCTGTCCATTGCTCTCCATTTCCCGGGCCAAAAACCCCACCACAACCACCCGCCATCAACCCAATCTTCCCAAACACCACCCCATTATCCAATATCCCCACTCCAAATTCATAGCCCACCGTATTGGCGGGTGCATAAGTTAGCATTTGCGGAATTATGCTCGCCTCTAGCGCTGGGAGACCACCCAATATGGTGAACAAATCACAAGTATCAGCTGTTACCGTATCGGCTACAATTTTGTCCTTAAGCACCGTCTGAAAAGGTTCCACCCACCATCCCCAACTTTCATTAAAACAATAAACTCTAGTTTGATCAGAATGCTCGGTGAAATTCAAAATAAATTCTCTCTCCACCGCTCCATCCAGTTTAGTTTCGGCCGGTCCAGTTTTCAACAACAATCCAAACAGCAATAGCAAAATCGGTATCACCACTATTGGTCCCAAATATTTAATTTTATGAGCACCCATAAGATTCAGCGATTATAACGGATGATTAATAGCCTACTAATATCATAGCACCCGCCGCCGTTTTAAGTCTAAAAAACCGAGTTTTCCCCAATCTCAATCTCATTCTTCCCAAGGCACATCACTCCTACCAAACATCCCATAATTCACAAAGCTAGCGTAAATTGGTCGTAACAAATTAAACCGTTCTAAAATCGCTTCAATTCTAAAATCAAATCTCGGTTTAATGAGCTCCGTTAATTCTTGCCCCGCCTCACCCAGCGCCTGCAAGGCAATCGGTTCCGCCAACCCCAACCCATAAACCACCGTCACAAATGCTTGAGTGGTGACTCCTTCTTTTACCAACTGTCTCGCCACATAGCGGGCCATAAACATCCCCGCTCGCACTGGTCTTCCCGGATCTTTGCCCACCATACTTCCACCGCCATGGGGCAATAATCCACTATAACTATCGGCCAAACTTTTCCGACCACTCACGCCAGCATTCAAAGCAAAGCCGGTTTTCACAAATTCTCCTCCGGGATTTATATAAAATTGCGCCCCCTCACACTCACCTAAAATTGGCGTGATTACCCCGGTCAAGATCTTGGTTCTTAAAGTAGACACCTCAATTTCTGGAGCGTGAGATAAAATTAAAGTCAACGCCTTCACTTGCTCCCCATTCATCACCAGTTGAATTTTTCCATCTGGTCTTAACCATTTCCAATCCGGATCATTCAATCTGAGTTGATCAATTTTTCTGGCAAGCATTTGTGCGTACACACTGGCGCGAGGCAAGAGTTCCCTAGTTTCTTTGGTGGCAAAACCATGCACAATCGCCGTACCAGCTCCGGTTCCGCTATTCAGCGTCGCTTCTGGTCGTTCTAAATTTACAAAAAATTCCAGCTCATCTTCATAGCCAATTGCCCTGTAGGCAGTTTTTGCGATGGCCGTTACGTCAAAATCAGCTTTGGAATCCACAGCCCCTCCAAGCATTATCACTCCTTTAGATCCAAGCGCCTGAATATCAAGATGAGCTCTGTGATCACGACGAATAAATTCATCCACCACCGCCTCCACCACCGCATCACAAATTTTATCCGGATGGCCAGCCAAATTGGCCTCAACTGCTTTTATCATATTTATCCGCGATGCGCTGAACCTTGATACTGTTTAATAAAAGATTTTCCTTTCTTAATATAACCAAACGATAAAAACAGTTTGCCAAAACCGGCCTCCCACTTTGCGGTCTGCAAGCGTCTATCTGGCCTTACCACATGCACCAAAAAAAGTTCATCTCTCGTGGTTAACTCTTCAATTAACAATAATAATAATTTGGTGAAGTGAAGATCCACTCCTTTGAGTCTAGGGTCGTTTCCAAACCGATCCGTTTTCAAAGACAATTTTTGTTCCTCTCCAGCCTCACCTCTCATCTCCGCCTTAAATGATAATTTTTTCACCTTCTTCTCAAGCAGATCAATTGCATACCGATTGCCTCCATTCACTAGTTTAACCTGACAAATGAGATTAAAATGATGAGCGCCAATTCTAATATTCAAAGGCACGGCCACCCTCGGCTCATCTTCAAAAATCGGTAACAGGGAAAGCTGGTCCAAAGCAATCACCGGTACTATAATTGTTTCTCCCCCTCCTAAGATAACAGCTGTTTCCATAATAAATCCAAGTCATTTTGACTAGGAGAAGTCTTAATATATTCACGCCCCTCACCCTCATAGCGTGGCATAAAGTGAAAGTGGACATGCATCACGTCCTGCCCGGCGGAGATGCCATTATTTAAACCGAGATTAAACCCGGTAGAACCCAATTTATCTTGCATTAGTTTTGAGAGCATTTGAGCGCCACTAATTAAGGCCGTTGCTTCTGCATTATCAACTCCCATCAAATCATCGGAATGCCGTTTTGGGATGAGCAAACAATGTCCTTTTGAAACCGGCGCGATATCCAAAAAGCAAGTGATCAAACTGTTTTCAAAAATCGTTCTCCCCGGTATTTCCCCCGCAATAATTTTACAAAATATACAATCCATAGTTTATACAGTCCATACTTATGGTTGACCAAATTAAATCAAGAACGATTGTCCTCAACACCGGTTTGCTAACCCTCATCAACTCCGCCGTTGCAATCCACATGAGCACCTGCGCAGTATATGAATACTAGCGTCAGAAGACAACTGCCCATGAGTACAACTTTTTCTGTTACCGGCGCCAACTCAAAAATTGTGGCAATAATAAAGAAAATAATCAGGTAAGGGGTTACCGCCTCCCACCAACCCGCACCGCTTTGCCATGAGCCCGCACCGCTTTGCCATGAGCCCGCTCCTCTTTGCCACCACCTCTCACCATTTTGCCATTTTTCTTTTCCTCTAGCTAAAACAATCGTTGCCACTAATCCAATCAACCAAAGCGCTCCAACTTCACCCACCGCTCCCGGTAATCTTGCTTCTAGCCAAATCAAGATCACCATTACTAATCCCCAAATCATAATTATTTAATAAATTTTACTCTGATTTCTATAATCTCCATTTCTTCTTGCGGATGCGGTATTTTTTTATATTCCGGCAAACTGATTAGAAATTTATACATTCCTTTTTCTTTAATAAGTTGGGCAGTATTAAAAGTTGACGAATCTATTTTCGCTCCCTCTGAATCTTCAATCATCACCATTGAGAACAAATAATCGGCTTCTTGCTCCACCAGAGTTTTGCTAAAATCGTAGCGTTTGCCATCCATGCTCGCCCCATCCCCCATCCGTTCCCCCTCCGTTCTAAAATTAGCCACTCTATGGGAATCAACCACCAAACTGTCGGAGAAACTTTTTGCCGACCGATACCAATACCCCCCTCGCTCCAACCCCAATTCCGGAACTAGCACCAACCCCTCTGTCGGCGATAAATGAATCGGTTTCCAAAGATAACTATTAGTAGCTCTATCAATCAAACCCGCCAGCTCCACCACCACTTGGCCCCCTGGTTCATACACTAATCCCACCTCAATTTGGGAATATTGGCCAAATACCGGCGGTTTTATAGATAAATATAACGGTTCTGCCACTATCTTCATTTTGCCATCACTTTTCACCCATCTATCCGCCGGCAGGGGGCTCATAATAAACGGGCTTGAATTATAGATCCGCCAACTGCTATTTATCACCTCTCTCCAAGGAGCATGCGCTAATAAAAACCAAAAAAATATTGCCCAAATTGGCCAACCGAACCGGAAGATTGCCAATAATTCTTTACTCATCTTTGTAAAATTATTCATATTTCACCTTCTCATTCAATTGGTTCTTGGAAACGATTGGGATCTAAAGCAGTGAACCGATACAAACTCTCCTCCCCCACCGTCAAAACCAACTCAATCCCCAATCCAAGCGGTGGCAATTTAGTATTCAGTAGATACTCAAAATCAACCGCTGGAAAAGTGATCCCAAAATAATAAACCGCCTCACCACCCCGCATCAAAATCGGCAACGCTTGATAAGTAGACTCTTCTCTTAACGGTTGAATTACCTCCCGTGCGGGCCACAAATATTTATCGGCACGATCCACCACAATCACACTCCCCGTTTCTGTAGCCCCCAAAATCAACTCTCGTTTTTCAATACTCTCCGCTCTTACTCTAGCGCCCACTTGCCAGCCATCCGCTCCATAAATTACCAACCAAAAATTACCAACTATCATCAAACCATAACCTAAACCAAACACCCAATTTACTAACCGACTTCTTTCTCGCAAAACCCAATCAAACCCATACGCCACCACCGGCACCAATAAATATAAAATCGGGGTCCAGTATCTCACATGAGAATCCGCTAAACTAATTGCATTCGGATCTGGATTATCGCTCAAGCGCCAACTGCCATAAAATAATATCAATCCCGTGCCAATCAAAACGGTAGAGAAAAAATACCAATAGTCAATTTTGGCTACCTCCTTAAACATCTGCCTAATCCTAGATCTGGTCAGGTTCTCTCGCCAAGATTTTTCCCACCAGTAATGAATCCCCAGACGATTCAACCCGTAAACTACCCCCAACAATACCGGCAACATGGCCCACCAATACAAACCAAATAAATAAT
>CALRGN010000027.1 GCA_943357745.1 Candidatus Uhrbacteria bacterium | reverse complement strand
TCCCACAATCCAGATCCCAGCATCATATGGCGGGTAGCGCGTTAATCCCGACCCCACCACAACATTCATCGCCATCGGCAAATTCAACAATTTATCCACCAGTCCCATATAAAGTAAACTCAACCCCGCTCCCATTCTTAACGCTAACGCCGCCCAACTTTCAAATTCAGACTTTAAGGTGGCCAAGTTCCAGGGAAAATTCCACTTAATGGCAAATAAGTCATCAACTCCCGGCCGGTTTTGTCTTAGCAATAGCAAAGCAATTGTAATTCCCAAACTTTCTATTTGACCAAACTGGCTGGGCACCAAAAGGATACTAATCAACTCAAAGATCGCCACTCCAATTAACATCGGGGAGAGCAGAGCACCAAACAGCACCCCGAGCCCCAGGATAATTTCTATTCCAGCCACCAAATCACTGGCATTACCAACCTCTCCCCAACCTAATAACCACCGGTCAGATAATCCCGATTGTAATAGATAAACCCCCAAACCAAAGCGCAATACTAGCCCCAACCAGTCTTTACTAGCGCTCGCCCGTCCTCTAAAAATTTTTAACCGTTCTTCAATCAATCTTTGTTTACTAAGCAAAGTGCCAATCAATACCAAGCCAATGCCAATCAATACCAAAGCCGAGAGCTCTCCCCAATGTTCTCGCCCGATTTCCGACAAGCTCGCTCCACCTGAAATCACTGTGACCGGGTAGGAAAGTAGACTATTTACATGGGCCAGCTGAAATGACATACCGATTAGTTAGTTTTGGCGTTGTTTACCGCCTTCAATAGCTCCTCGTAATTTCTAGGGTTAGGAATTGATCGTCCGTTCATAAATAAAGTTGGTGTCCCTGACAACTTAAGCGCTTTAGCTATTTTCTCGCTATCTAATACTGCTTGTCTCACTTCATTAGACACTAAATCAATTTTAAATCGCTCAACATCAAGCTCAATATTTCCGGCTAGAATCACAAAGTAATCAATCGGGTCAGAGAGGTTACTCCAACTTTTTTGGGAATTAAAGAGCGCCTGATGCATCTGTGCAAATTTTCCTTGTAACGCCGCCGCCTCTGACGCTTGCGCCGCCATTAAGGCATTAGCATGAATTGACCGTAACGGGAAATGCCGATAAATAATCTTTACATCTTCAGTGGTAATTAATTTTTGCAAAAACGGTTCAATCGTGGCACAGGCTGGGCACTGAAAATCCGAATATTCGATCAAGGTAAATGTTGCCTCCGGATTGCCAAGAATATGATCGCTGTTTTTTGTCTCAACTTCAGTAATTTGAGTCCCATCCTCCTGATTTTGGGCAAACCACACCATTCCGCCCAGGATTGCCACTAACCCTAATCCCACTAAACCAAGCCATAGATTTGAATTTTGCATAAGAGATCAACAATTAGTTTGATAAAATTTAGTGTAACGAATCCAATAGAATATCAAAATGATAGCACAAATCGGTAAAATTAGCTAGTTTGTATTCACGCGTGGTTACATGGTGACGCAGTAAATCCGTGAACTTACTAATAATCAGAAAACCCAGCACCGCTTAGAGCGTGTGCTGGGCATGGGCGAAGTCTGCTTGACTTCAGGCGCGGTGGCGAATTCGGTTGCGGATTTGGAAGACCGCCGAGGACACGATGAGGGCCAGCAAGGCCGGCATCGCCGTGTGACCCAGGTGGTCAAACTCGTTCATGGTCACGCCGGCTTGGTTAAACCAACCACTCATCAGCAGGCCAAGTAGGCCGGCCATGCCAGTACAACCGAGAACCAGGTTCAGCTGGTGGAGGGTGAGACCTTTTACCATGGGGGACTCCTGTAGGTTGAGAGGTTGAGCAATGGTGCTGATCACCATCGGCGGGGGAGGGCTTTTTGGCGACAAACTCTTTTCTCAGCAAACCCAGCCATAATACCATTTTTTGGCTGATTTGTCAAGCCAAAAACAGGAATCTTGGCCAAATGCAAGCAATAAGTTTGGAAAATCAAGTATTCGGGCACTGTGTGGGGATTAGCTTCAGACTGCTGACAAAAAATGGGAGAGTTTGAAGGGGAAATTTATTGCTAAAAAAGTTCGAACGCAGTTGTTTAAATTAAACCATAAAACAAAAGCAGACACTGGAAGGCGTCTACTTTATTGGGTACAGATCACACTTGGCAACTCACCCGTACCGAGGATTGGAGCGACTGGTAAATCATGTTCCTGGTAAAACTGGTGAATGGCCAAGTCCCTATTAATCTCTGCCCCGGCACAGTCCTTAAAATTACAATAGCACTTTTATAAACCGCCCCACCATGACGCTGGGCGCTGAGGAGGGTAAATTCTCTGCCATGAAAACTAATTGTCGGGCTGATGTCGGGGTTTCTGGGCATAGTTTGCTAGGTATGGAGGTAGATTTGTGATCAGATGGTATAATCTGAGCATTAGACTTAACGGCTGTATTATATGCGCGAATTTGGCAGAGGGGCAATGTTAGCAACTGGGTTAGCGATGGCGGGGGAAGCGATGGCGGGGGAGGCACCGGCTGGTCACTCAGAAAAGGCGGAACCAGCTTTAGTGACCGAAAATACCCCGATCACTGAATTGAATGGTTATAAGGTGGCGGATTCCGTTCTCCAAACGATCTATGCGCGTGTAGCTAAGGGTGAGTTACGCTTTGATAAAGATACCACTCCTCCTCCGGTCAGCGCGACCCCAGAAGTATTGCAAGCCCTAGCTGATCAAGATCTCCACTTAAATTCGGTTGGAGTTTATACCAGTCGGTCATTAGACCAGGGCGACTCGGTCCAGTTTGCCACTCAATTAGTAGAAGTAGCCACCGGTAAAATATTATCTGAGACGGTTCAGGTAAAACTAGAGGTGCTACCAGGCGTGGCCGAGAGTATCAGTGTAGCTCTACGGGCGTTTAATTCTGACTTTACCATGGATTACACGGTTTTTCAGGGCGGTAGAATAACAAGTTCGGTCTCAATTGATCTCTCTAAAGCTGGCGGAGTTACTCCCCAATAAAAATATGCCCATTGTACCAACTCCCACGGTTATTAAATAGACCAGCTATCAAGATTTTTTATATAGGCGTCCAGATCTTACATTAAGTCGTAGATTTGGTTTTTTTCAAGTGGCGTAAGTTCTCTTCCTAACGGCCTCAGCGTGTACTCACGAACTTGCCCAGTTTGTTTCACCCAATCTAATCCTCTAATTCCAACAAAAATACGAAAAGGGGTCTCATGTTTGCAAATGGATGTACAAAGTGCCACCCCACCTTCGATACCAATGTTACTTAAATCAAAGGTATAGTCTGAGGGTGTAATGATCTTAGTGGGGCCATCTAAGTGCCGGAAGCTTTCCATGACTTGGGGGTCTCAGGCGTTCATGTAGCTGGTGACTGGATTCTCCTGATCTTAGTTGAATTTCAGGTCTGGAATTGAAAATTAGAGTTTCAAAAGTCTCAGCCCCCGTTCCTCGTTCTCGCTTCATATTGGTTGAGTATCGAGCTTTGTATAGTTCTGTAAAATTTCCTGCTGAAAATACAAATCGCTCCATATTCTTAATTCCGAACAAGTTACATTTGGTGCGGACGGAGGGACTCGAACCCTCAAGCCATTGCTGGCACTAGCCCCTCAAGCTAGCGCGTATACCAATTCCGCCACGTCCGCCAATTATCTTATAAAAACAGGGCACCCTGATTTAACCATTTTAAACCGCACCAATTAATTGATCTGTGGTGGACGCTGAGGGATTCGAACCCCCGACCTACTCGGTGTAAACGAGCCGCTCTAACCAACTGAGCTAAGCGTCCATAAATTTTTTGTCTACCAGCCAACACGCTACTTTCAGACCAACCTTACCAACCACTATCTGGTGGACCTTAGCGGGATCGAACCGCTGACCTCTTCCATGCCATGGAAGCGCTCTACCAGCTGAGCTAAAGGCCCCACTTGCGGAGGGAAGTATAGTAACTGTCCAAATAATTAGCAAGAGCGACGGTGATAGGAACGCTTGTAAAATAATGCTATCCTATTGGTATATGCTTATTTGGCAAACTTTGATTGGACTGGGGATAATTGGATTGGGATACGCTATGGTGCGTTACTCCAGGAATGTTGTAGATATTTTGGGAGTAGTAGATTGGGCGGAAAGAACTTTTACCAGTGGGGGATCAATCTTTTTTTACAAATTGCTTGGCATCGCAGTGATCATCTTGGGAATCATCGTTACCACTAATCTTTACAACCTAATTGTGGGTGGTTTAGTTTCCGCCGTTTTTTAGTATGTTTTTGACCACCAATTTTTCTTTAGATCAGCTCCTTCGCTCCGAGGGGGTATCACGGGGTGACACCGTCCTTGACCTCTCCCCCTCATTATCGGCCGCCACCACTTGGGCCGCCGCCAAGGTGGTGGGGCCCAGCGGTCAGGTCTTTGCTTTTCAGCCGAATATTGAGCACGCCCGCAGTTTGGAATCAGAGCGCGCCCGGCGTGGCTGCCATCAGGTCAAAATTCTCCATCATCACCCCATCACTCCTTTTAAGACCGATCACATCATCCTCTTTGGTCAAACTCATTATAGGTTTGACCAAACCGACCGTTGGGGTGTCATTGAAAAGCTACTTGATCAGAATGGTCAAGTGATCTTTATTGACTGGCTAGCAGAGCGCGCTCATCCTTTGGTTAAGACCGTTAAACAAACTTCCTCCTTGGCAAATTTAAATGACGCCATTCAAAACTCTTTGCTGTATATAAAATCAGCGCGTCATCCTAATCCCTGGCAGTATCTGGCGATTCTGGCCCAACGATAAGAGACCACTTGTAGCCAGCTCTTGTAGTGATGCGGTTACTCCTCTTTTCAATTTTGACTTTATCGGCAGTTTTTACTAGGATACTAGCACTATGAATAATTTGATTAATCTAAATTTCTGGTTTGATAACACTCCGTCCTCTTTTACGCCATCATTTGAAACCGGTTTTCTTTATCTCTTTGCTTTAGCGGTGGTGGGCGGTTTAGCCGCTCGGATCAACGCCAAAACCAAACCTGACAAATATCAGAAAATGCTACGCCTTCGTTTGGGAAGTGGCTTAATCACTTTTGGAATCTTAGGTCTAATCTGGTATTTTCTTTCCTTTGAAGAGATTCAAGTTTTTGGGATGCGGTTTTGGTTCTTACTATTAATGGTTGGAATGATAATCTGGGGTTATAATCTTTATCGCTATTTCACCAAAACAGTTCCCGCTTTAATAAGACAAGAGCAATCCAAAGCGGAAGCAAATCAGTATCTACCGCGGTCTAATCGGCGCTAGACCGCGCTCTCGGATCAATCGTCATAAGTGTATGCCCTCCCCTAGCCGGATTTTTGGCGATTGGGGGGAACAAATCGCCGTTGATTTTCTTATTTCAGTCGGGTTTGAAATTAAGGTAAGAAACTATAAAACCAAGCAAGGGGAAATTGATCTCATTGTAGCGGGGGAGGGGATGATTATCGCGGTGGAGGTAAAGACTCGCTCCAATCATCAATTTGGCTATCCCGAAGAAGCCATCACCCCCAAAAAACTCGCTACCATCTACGGTGTATTTCACACTTGGCTATCTGAAAACCAGTTACTTGATCAACCCAATCGGGTTGACGCTATTGCTATCACCTTGACTGATCCTGATCCCGCCCAAAGCATTCCACCCCCTCCCACCATCTTGCATCTGAAGGATCTGTAGTGGGGCAAGGTTGGGAATATAGAATTCAGCTAATAGGCCTCCTTGAGGCATATAGTACTATTTTTCCGAGAAGCCATACCTTCTCCCAACATCAATAACCACAGGGGGTGACGCGATAGAGTTTGAATTCAGGGGCGGCGTTTTAGATTAAAAATCGCAAATATAGCGACATTATTTAGCTAAGTTATCGTAGCATTTCATTTTTTAAGCCCGTTTTTTTTGACAAATTGGCTAATTTCTGCTAAACTCTCACAGTAACTAGGGAGAAATCATGCCAAAATTTTGGTTGTGGCTCGGAGTGATAATCACCCTTTTAGGTGTTATTACCCAGTCCGGTTGCAAAGGTACGGAAGAGATGCGTGAGTTGGTAGCCCAGATGGAGGAAGGTAAACCTTCGAGCCAATGCGGGAAAGAGTGTGTGGCCAAAATCCAGGCCAGCCGAAAAAACATCGTTGGCATTGAGCCCAATGAGCTCAAGTATGTGAATCAGCAGTTGAAAGGAGAATATTCAGTCCCGGTTTGGTCGGCACGAGCCCGATCGTGCCTAAAACACTGGCCACAGTTTGCAAAAGCGTCGGAACTTACCCTTTATCCGGCCGAACTGTTGGCTGGAAAAGCGTTCGTGGAGGCGCTAGGTTGCCAGTTTATCAAAGCGACCAACGGCGATGGGGGCGTAGGGCCGATGCAGATCACCACGCCAGACTCCACAGATATCAAGGATCTAGGGAGGATGCTTGGGGTGAGCACCGCCGACGCCAAAAAGCGTTACCGAGTCAACAGCGAGGACGGTTACAACGCCAATGTTCTGCTCGGGGCGATTATGCTCTCCCGAGCGGAAAATACCTTTCAATCTCGGGGTGTGGGCATGCTGGCCTACAATCGCGGGGCCGGAAATGTGAAGAAAGATATGAGGAGGGGCAAGCTCTCATCCCCGTATCTTCGGCACCACCTCTCCGATTTCCGAGGAGCAGTTCCCACCAAAGCCGGTAAAGGCGGTCGGCCTCAGATCTATGTAGATCGGATCCTCGCCGGCGCGGTGATGATCGATCGCGCTCATCGTGGTCTGGCGATATTAACCTCGCCAATCCGGTCAATCCAAGAAATCCCGGGATACAATCCGGCTCAAGACGGTGAAAAAAAACCGTAACGAGCCAAATCCGCCGTCGCCGCTTCCGATTAAACGAGAACCAACCTCGTTGATCATCGGGAGCGGTTTTGTTTTCAGTGTTACCTATGTATCTCATCTTCTCAAGCCCATTGCACCCATTAAAGAACAGTGCTATTATTCCTTAAGTAGATAGATAACCACTCGGCCGACGCCGAGTTTCTTGTTAAAATAGGCAGTATTAACAAGTTATAATCAAATAAAATAATTGCCATTAACCCCAAAAATCTAATCAAAACATATTTATGGCCAATACAATTGAACACGCAATTAGACAGATCTGTGATGAGAAGGGGATTTCTTATGAGTCGGTGATCAAAACTATTGAAGCCGCGTTGGCGGCTGCCTACCGCAAAGACTTTGCCGATAAGTACCACAACTTAGAAGCGGAATTTAACCCCGCTGATGGTTCGGTGAGGGTTTTTGATGTAAAACATGTCGTGGAAAATATCACGCTTGAGGAATTGGAAGAATTGAGGAGGTTAGAAGCGGAGGAGCAAGCCAACAAAGAAGCTCGCCGAGCCTTAGGTCAACAACCCCTGCAGTCTGAAGTAGCGGTAGAAGAAGCCAAACCGGCCTTTAATCCCAAAACCGATATCATGCTTTCTGATGCTCGGATTTTGAAACTTTCTAATGCGGTGGGTGATGTACTAAGAACCGAGCTCCCAATCCCGGGGGAGTTTGGCCGGATGGCCGCCATGACCGCCAAACAGGTGATCACTCAAAAGCTAAGAGAGGCCGAGCGAGAAATCATTTTGACGGAATTCAAAGACGCCGTTGGTACGATCATTACCGGCATGGTTCAGCGTATGGAGGGTAGAATCTTGCTAGTTGATATTGGCCGCACCACCGGCGTGATTCGCCCCGAGGATCAAAGCCCAGCTGATCGCTATCTCCCCGGTAGTCGCCTAAAGTTTTACGTGCGAGAGGTCGGTTCTGGCCCTCGTGGCCCGCAAATTCTCCTCTCGAGAACCCATGAGGGTTTGCTCCGCCATTTGTTTGAGGCAGAAATCCCCGAGATCACTGATGGCGCCATAGAAATTAAGTCTATTGCTAGGGAAGCGGGCGCTAGATCTAAAGTAGCGGTAGTATCCAGAGACCAAAGAGTAGATGCCATTGGCGCTTGTATCGGTCAGCGTGGTACTAGAATTCAAACTATTATTGCCGAACTTTCTGGTGAGAAAATAGATATGATTGAATGGGATCCCGCTTCAGATGAGTACATTAGAAACGCTCTCGCCCCCGCGCGCGTGAGCGAGCTAAAGTTAAATGAAGCCGAGCGCGTTGCCGTGGTCACCGTTCCAGTTGATCAGCTCTCGCTCGCTATTGGTCGCGGTGGTCAAAATGTTAGACTGGCTTCAAAGCTAACCGGCTGGAAAATTAATATTGAAGAAGAGCGATCAACTCTGTCACCAATTGAAATCGAGGGTGAGGCTTCAGTTGAGGCAGTGGAGGAATCCGCGATCCAGCCCACCATCGACCTTGTAGAACCCGTCGCCGACTCCACTGAGCCCACTCAACCCGTCGCCGAGCAACCCACCGTCTAACCAAATCACTAACCCACCCCTATGATCGGCGAGTTTTTTTTCACCATCCTACACCAGCCAATGTACAATGTTCTGATCTTTTTTTACGACCTATTTCCGTTCGGCGGTTTGGGGCTAGCCATCATCCTGCTCACTACGCTCATCAAAGCCCTCACTTTCCCGCTCACTTACAAATCAATGCAATCGCAAAAGCAGATGCAGGAGATCCAGCCCAAAATCAATGAGATCAAAGAGAAATATAAAGATGATAAAGAAAAATTAGCCATGGAGATGATGTCCGTTTACAAAAACAATAAAGTAAACCCACTCGCCTCCTGCTTGCCTCTAATTTTACAACTGATAATTTTTATTGTACTTTATAGAGTTTTGGTCACCGGTCTAGGAGAGGTACATACTGACTGGCTTTATCCGTTTATCACCAATCCCGGCACTCTCACAGCCTGGTTTTTGGGGATTGACCTCACCAAGGTTTCTGTTATTTTAGCCGTATTGATGGCCGTGGCCCAGCATTTCCAGGCCAAACATATGGTCTCCTCTCGTCCTCCCGCCGCCGCTCGCACGAGCGGTGCCTTGGATGAAGACATGATGGCGAGCATGAACAAGATGATGATTTATTTCTTACCAGCCATCATTTTGGTGGCCGGTGTTACCACTCTCCCGGCTGGACTATCGCTCTACATTCTAGTGAGCATTATTATTACTTTCATCATGCAGGAATGGTTCATTAAACGGACCATTCGTTGGCCTTGGCAAAAAGAACTCCCACCCACCAATTAATCGGTTCACAATATGGCCATCGGTCAGCTGGAGCAGGCAATTATCAAAACTCTCGCCTTTGCCGGCACGCAAAAATTGGCTTGGTCAGCCTTTGAGATTCATAAATGGCTCGTTACTCCAGATAAGACCTACACCTTTCTTGAAGTCGACCAGCTCCTTCACCTCTCACCATTTTTAGCCTCTTATCTCAATTTCAAACACGGCCTCTACGCTCTTAAAGAATTCGGTGAAGCGGTTTTTCAAGAACGCGGGGACCGTTACATCTATTCGCAAGCCAAGTTGCGCAAAGCCGAGCGTGTCTCCCGTTGGCTTCGCTTACTCCCCGGCGTTGAAGCGGTCTTTATTTGCAACTCTTTAGCTTGGTTAAACGCCAACCCTTCTAGCGACCTAGATTTTTTTATTCTCACCAAACCAGGGAAACTCTGGGGCGCGCGATTGATCGCCACCAC
Source organism: Candidatus Uhrbacteria bacterium (assembly GCA_943357745.1). Lineage (GTDB taxonomy): Bacteria > Patescibacteriota > Patescibacteriia > UBA9934 > UBA9934 > JAGORL01. The sequence continues at coordinate 564 of CALRGN010000027.1, read as the reverse complement.
CATCCTCAAACTTCTCCGCGCTCGGCCCGGCGAAGGATCAGCCTCACCCATCTGCCTCTCGTTTTGGCACGACACTTCCACTTTTGACCTTTCCTATTTAGCGGGAGCAAACCCCGACTATTACCTTGCCTTTTGGCTCACCAATCTTTGGCCTTGTGGTGTTTCTGAATTCCCCGATCGCCTTTGGTCCGCCAATCACTGGGTCAAAAAGATTTTCCCCAACGCTTGGCCGTTAATCCCACCACCACTTTGGACCACCCGTTTTATTCAACCGCTCGCCTTTTACTTCCCTGACCCCTTGGCCTATTGGGTGAGCCAAAAATTACTTCCCCCATATCTCCGCGCCCATGCCAATCAATCCACGGATGTGGTCATTTCCCCCTCGGTCATCAAACTTCACCTACACGACCGCCGGGCTAAATTTGCCATGGAGGTTGAAACCATCACTAATCGGTTATGTCCTATTTTACCGCTTTAAAAAATCTATCCATAAAACAAATTTGGCAAAACCGTTTGAATCAGCTTTGGCGTAGCACTAGTTCTGACAATTTTTGGTCGGCGCTC
>CALRGN010000026.1 GCA_943357745.1 Candidatus Uhrbacteria bacterium | reverse complement strand
TTCCAATTCATCAGCACATTAGCATCATCTTGAGAGAGAGTTAATCCGGCTGGCGCCTCGCCTCTCCTTGAGGTGGCGGTGCTCATTACCGGAACTCTGGCATCAACCCCCGGAAAATGAAAAATTGAGGCTAGCTCCTCTCCGTTTAGCACGGATAGTTTGGCACCGGCCCAAATTGAACGAGCGGCGTAGCGCTTGATCAATTTCCGTTGTTTGCTTGGCATCTGCCAAAGCTGGAAAAAATAGTCATCCTTAGGAACGGAACCGGCATGAACGCCAAAACCATTCATATAGGAGTGATCAAAAATCGCCATCATCCCTTTCATACCGGAGGCAAACATGCCCTTACGATAGGTTTTCTTTTTTCCGGCGTATAATATTCTAATTTTTGTGTTCCAACCGATTTTAGCAATCTTCTCCGCGACATATTCCATTTGGGTGCGCTCCGCTGGAGTCAGTCTGAACATTTTGAAATCGTCTTTTTTGACTTCTTTATGCTCACCACCAGTACCAGCTAAATCTACACCGGTGATTTGTCTGACAAATTCCGCTGGCACAGTACCGGCACCACTTAGGATTTGAGAGACCATTCCGGGAGCATGGGCGGACACATCTCTACCCATCGCTTTGGAAAGGTACTGCAGTCCCTCTTTGGCCCAATCTTGAGTATCGGGAGCTTGAATAATAATTTGCATCCAAAATTGTTCATCGGGATGAACTTTACCCATGAACTCTAGCATTGGAAGAAGGGGATCTTTGAACCGGCCTTCTTTTTCCCCTTGATGTTCAAAATCCTCATAGGTTTTAATGGGATAGATGTTATCCTTTTTTAAGGCGAATTCCATGCCGAATAAGTCCCACTCCGGATGTGGCCAACTGGTAGGAACAATATCAACATAGTCTTCTATTTCTGTAATCTGTGCTTCCGGATACTGAGCATAAAAATCGGCCTCTAAAAGATCCCGATACTTAGTTTGCGTGCGTACGTAAAAACTAATCTGCCCGCCCCGGCTAACTATTTCAAAAGTAAATTTGGCTTGGGCTTTTCCCAACAACCAACGCTCTTTCCAGGTAATGGCAGTTTTAGATCCGGAAAGATTGGCGAAAAAATTTTCCATCCCCTTGGGGGTTTGAATGCTGGTGGGTGGAACTCTGATCTCAAGCAGTTGATACTTGAGACTATGTTCATATTTTTCTTGCTTAAAATCAACCCAAATGTGGGTTAATCCCCAAACTAAAATCCCAACCATCGGCCAAGGGGCGATAATTAGGAGGGCAATGGCAGCAATTTCTGGCACGGTGGTTTGAGCAAGCCAAAGATCAATGGCAGGAGGGAGATTGAGGATAAGGCCAAGCATAGCTTTGGTAATTATAGCACAAAGACCTCGCTCTAGGAGAGAGGTTTAGCGATAGAATAAAAGCTGTGCCCTTAGCCCTTAGTGCTTAGCCCTTGCCCCACCCTTCTGCCACCACACCAACAAGGGGCTGGCAATGAAAACTGATGAGTAGGCCCCGGAAAGGATTCCAATTAGAAGGGCTAAAACAAAGGGTTTTGTGCTTTCACCGCCAAAGATAAAAACGGCGAGGAGCGGTAAGCAAGCAATCAAAGTAGTATTTAAGGAACGAGCGAGGGTTTCGTTTAAACTTCTGTTAACCAAACTGATGAATGGCTCTTGAGAATGACGGCCCTTGAAGATATTTTCTCTAGTGCGATCTAATACTACAATAGTATCGTTAATGGAATAACCAAGAATGGTTAAAAGGGCGGCCACAAAGGCAGTGTCCACTTGATATCCGATGTAATGACCCAAAAGAGAAAACGCTCCAAGCGGAATTAAAACATCATGAGCGGCGGCGATCATGGTTACAATCCCGTATTTCCAGGCGGATGGTTGCTCGCCAACATTTCTAAATGCCCAGGCAATGTACAGTGCAATTAAAGCCAAGAGAATTATTACCGCTTTGATAGCAGAATTTTTTAATTCTAAACCAATGCTCGGACCGATACTTTCAAAGGAATATTCTTGGATGGTAGCATCAGCGAGCATCAATTGGGCAAGCAAGGCTTCATGTTGAGCCGGTTCCAGAATTGAAGTTCTAATGATTAAACTTTCACCGAGGGTCTGCACTTTTCCCTCTAATCCTGATTCACCTAAAACGGTCTGCGCGGTTACCGGGGTGATGATTTCTCCTCTAATCTCCAATGAACTACCGCCAGTAAAATCAATTCCGTAGTTTAAGCCGTAGCCAGCAATTGATCCAATCGCGATCAGAATTATAGTAGCAGAAACTCCTAACCAAAGTTTATAATATTTTAGGAAGTTGATATTATTTGCCATATTACTTGATTATTTGGATCCAAGGATTAAGAATTGGTGTTTGATCTTCCAGCGGCTTGCCGCCATCATGAATGCTTTGGTGATTACCATAGCACTAAAGATGGAGATCAGGATTCCGATACTTAAAGTTAGGGCAAAACCTCTAATAAAACCGCTGCTCATACCATAGAGCACGGCGGTGGCAATGAGGGTGGTGAAGTTCCCATCTCTAATACTGGGCCAAGCTCGCCTAAAGGATTCTTTAACGGCGGGCAGTAAATCTTTTCCGGCTTGTAATTCTTCTTTTAGGCGCTCAAAGATCAAAACATTGGCATCAACGGCGATTCCGATTGATAGCACCAACCCGGCCATACCAGGTAAGGTGATAGTAACTCCAAATAACCGATAGGCAAGAAGATTGGCGCCAATGTAGAAGATCAAGGAGAAGATCGCTAGTAGGCCGGGGAGACGGTAATAAATAATCATGAAGAGGGCCACTAAGGCAAAGCCGATTAACCCGGCTTTGATACCGGCGGCTAAGGATTCTTGACCGAGGGCGGGGCCAATTGTAGCCTGACTAACTAGTTTAACCGGCACTGGTAAGGCGCCAGCGTTTAGTCTCTGGGCGAGCAGTTTTGCCTCGGCAATGGTGAAGGTGCCGGTGATAGTGGCTTGTCCGCCATAGATTGCTTGCTGAACAGTGGGAGTAGTGATAGCTTCCCCGTCTAGGAAGATACCAATTTGCTTACCGATATTGGCTTCAGTTAGCTCGCCGAATAGATCTGACCCTTCAGAGTTAAAATCTAGCGAGATCAAGGGCTGATTGGTTGTTTGGTCAAAAGCAACCGAGGCGGATTTTATGTGACGGCCAGAAAGAGCGGTATCTTGCCAAGGGTCAATCACAAAAACGTCAGAGAGAGTGGTCCAGGGGAGTTCAATATGAGCTAGTTCATACAGTGTCTCCGTACGGGAGCCGGTTCTGTAGATCAGGTGAAAACCAGCACTGGTCTCTATTACCTCTTTGTTGATAGAATTATTTTTCAGCGTATTGAGAGCTGACTCTATTGCTGGGTCAACTTCACCGATACTCAAAAATCCAAGTTCACCACCGTTTACTTTAGTAACGGCATCATCGGAGATAGTAGCGGCAGATTCTTTGAAGTTTTTAGTGGTTAGGGTGCTTAAGGTGGATGTTGCTAGGGCTAGTGCGTCATCTTTGGAACGGGCATTTTCACAGTTACTGGCACCGGCGAAACAAATCAGAATTTGGGAGGCGCTGATTTGGGGTTCCTTTTTGTTTGAGAGATAATCAATCAAATGAAGTCTTGAAACACCTTCATAGATACCACCTAATATTCCCGGCTTAATTCTATCAGCGATAATTTTTTGGATTAAACCACCGTATTCTTCATCTTCAACCGAAATAAATCCAATTTTTCCAGCGTTGCTTTTAGTGGATTCATCAACTGAATATTCCTGTACTAAGCGATTCCAATCATCTCCGGCGATGGCTTTAGTGAATAGTTCTTGAGAGAGAGCCCGCTCTCGCGCTTGATTGGTGTTGATTTCTTCTGTTTGCTCAGGCGTTGGTTCAAATGAGATTTCCTTATCTGGTGTTCTGAAATTTAAGACCGGTGTTTCTCCTAATTGGGCGATTGCTTCCTTCACATCAGAAACTCCGGGAAGATCAATAATTATTTTGGAGCTGCCCCGATTGGTTACGGCTTGAACAACTGGATCAGTCACACCAAACGAGTTAATTCTCCGCTCTAACACATCCCGAACTCCTTCTAGAGCGGTTTGTTGATCGCTCGCGGGAAGGCTGGAAAGATCGGCGGTGTAAATGAGGTGAGCGCCACCATTGAGATCTAACCCTAATTTATATTCTGGATCTGGCAGTTGGAGTCCTTGGAGACCAATTTTAGCGCCAAGTGCTTTTAGTTTGGGGTTAATTGGCCCCGGTACGGCCAAGGCCATGACGGCGATGATGATAATTAGAAACAATGAAGCCGGCAATTGGGAACGCCAAAAAGATCGACCATTAGTGAGTTTTTTTAAAGCCATAATCGGTAGGATTTTATGGTAATTCGGTTAACTTGACAAGGTCAGTTATTATTTTGTGAGGATAACTTTTCTCAGGATTGGTAACTAAGCACTAATTTTTTTTAAAGATTACTCTGAACAATGGAGTCCAGCGAATGGCATTTTGATCGATTATTTCAATCGTTTGTTTATCCAGCAAGAGATTTAGGGCAATATCGCTAATCATTTCTGAATCGGCCTTGATTTCTAGATTCAAACCCTCCAACTCTGATCTATTCATTTCTTGGTTTAACACCGACTCTTCGATCGCCCGCCGCTCTAATCGCAATTTTTCCAATTCTGTGCTTAATTCTTGATAGCGCGCATTATTTTCTAATGCCTGTTTAAAATCAGCTCGCCAAGATTTCCGTTTTTGTTGATTGCTTTGGAGTCTACCGTGCACTTGATCTAAGTCTTGCATAATTAGGCGCTAATTAGTTAGGGATTTAAGTTTTCTTTGGGCCAGAGTTACTGCTTGGGAAAGTTTCTGAGCTTCTACCACTTGGTTTAAAAACTTTATGATGTTGATAGCCACCTCTCGCCCCACCTCTTGTCTCATCTCCCCATACATTCTGAACGCCTCCTTTTTGTACTCTACCAGCGGGTCTCTTTGAGCATAACCTTGCAGACCAATGGAGCGTCGGAGGTAACTCATGTTATCTAAGTGCCTGGTCCACCAGTCATCTAGGGATTTTAGGAGCACATACCTGCTCCACCTAGTGAGCTCTGACTCCTCTCCTAGTTTTTCTTGAAGAGCGGTTAGATCATCAGAAAGATAGAGATTTAATTGGTCAATTAAAATTGTTCTATCCTCTGCTAAATGTTCTTTGTCGGGAGATAGTTGTTGCACCAGCTTGGTTAATCTATCTTCCCGATCTTGATTCCAAGGGACGATTGCTTTTAAACTCTCCAAAATCTCATTAGGATCCCAATCAGTTTTGGTTTTCTCCTCCCCGTTGGAGAAAGCAGAAGAATCAGTTGACGCCCACGCCACCCGCTCTGAACTGTGCCAAAGAATTAGCCTTGAGATCTCCTCTTCATAGATTTTTTTCAAGGCGGAAAGGATTGTTTCATTAGTTCCACTGACCCAGTCTTTGCGTTCATGGTAAACCGCTTTACGGTGTTTGTTTAAGACATCATCATATTCTAAGACATGTTTTCTGGTGTCAAAGTGGTGGCCCTCCACTTTTTGTTGCGCTTTCTCCAAAGAACGAGTAACCATTTTACTCTCAATTGGTTCTGATTCCGGTACACCTAAAGTAGCCATCATTGATTTTACTCTTTGACCACCAAAAATCCGCATGAGATCATCATCCAATGAAACGAAAAATTGGGTACTACCAAAATCACCTTGACGGCCGGATCTTCCGCGGAGCTGATTGTCAATTCGCCGGCTTTCATGACGCTCGGTGCCAATAACATGCAAACCGCCGGCAGTTTTAACGGCGATGGCCTCAGTTTCTGTTCCTGGGTTGCCACCTAAAATAATGTCCACTCCCCTTCCGGCCATGTTGGTGGCCAAGGTGATTGCGCCCGGTTTGCCGGCTTGGGCGATAATCTCCCCTTCCTGTTCATGATTCTTGGCGTTAAGAAGTTTAAATTGTAATCCGGCGGCAGTAAGCAGAGAACCGAGGAGTTCATTTTTTTCAATTGAAACGGTTCCGATTAAAATTGGCTGACCAGATTGATGCCGTCTTTTTACTTCTTCCACCAAAGCGAGCCATTTGCCGTTTTCTGATTGGAAGACTTTATCGGGAAGATCTTTACGGGAATTTTGTTTGTTGGTGGGAATTGATACTACTTCCAAGTTGTAAATTTTGGAAAATTCTTCTGCTTCTGTAACGGCGGTTCCGGTCATCCCGGCCAATTTTTCATAAAGTCTAAAATAATTTTGGAAAGTGATGGTGGCTAAGGTCTTACTTTCCCTTTGGACGGTTACCCCTTCTTTGGCTTCAATTGCTTGATGCAAGCCTTCAGAATAACGACGCCCTTCCATCATCCTACCGGTAAACTCGTCCACAATCACTACCTCGTCTTCCCGCACTACATAATCACGATCTTTTTTGAATAGCGCTTGGGCTCTTACGGCTTGCTCGGCGTGATGGACTAATTGTAGACCTTCCGAATATAAATTAGCTACTCCCAACCAACCCTCTAGTTTTTCAATACCAGCATCCGTAAGGGTAACCGCCTTTAACTTTTCATCAATATTATAATCGTCTGGCGGTGCCAAACGAGCGGAGAGCTTGGCAAATTTTGCGTACAAGGCCGCCGACTCTTCCGCTGGTGCACTAATAATCAATGGCGTTCTAGCTTCATCAATCAAAATTGAATCTACCTCATCCACCATGGCAAAGTAGAGCCCGCGTTGCACCACTTGATCGGTTGATTGCGCCATGTTGTCTCTTAGATAGTCAAACCCAAATTCGTTGTTGGTGCCGTAAGTGATATCGGCCTGATACGCTTCCGCTCTGGTGACGGGACGGAGATGTTTTTGAGAAACCTTGAAAGAGGCCACGGTGGCATCAGCGTTAACCGGCTCAACCGCCTCATACCCGGAATCATAAAGATATCCGCCTTCATGCTGAATACAGCCAACGGTTAACCCAAGAAAATGAAAGAGTTTACCCATCCAGACGGCGTCTCTTTTGGCTAGATAGTCGTTAACCGTGACCACATGAACCCCTTTTCCCGTTAAGGCGTTTAGATAAACCGGGGCGGTGGCGGTGAGGGTTTTGCCTTCTCCGGTGCGCATTTCAGCGATACCGTGGCCGTTTAATACCAAACCTCCTAAGAGCTGAACATCATAATGTCTTTGGCCCAGCACGCGGTGGGAAGCTTCCCGTACTAAGGCGTAGGCTTCGGGGAGGATGACTTCTAAAGCTTCGCCGGCCTGAATTCTTTCTTTAAGTTTGGCGGTGACTAGGCTAAAATCCTGATCGCCCAAAGCGAGCTGTTGGGGCTCTAATGAATTGATCGTAGTGAGGATTGGAGCGAGCGCTTTTAGTGCTTTGGCATTAGGGTCGCCCATGAATTTATTCAACCAAGACATAGCTGGAGATTATTGATTTAAGGAACGGGACCGATTTTTTTGAGCGAGCTTTAGTTTTACCAGCTCTCTGATTAGTGATGCCTCTGCTAATACTTGAGCGCGGTTGTCTTCTAGCCCCACTGCATCTAATCTAGCCATGGCGGCGGCTTTGGCAGTCTCGATTGCTCCTTCTGTGAGATCCGCAGACGGGGTTGCTTCTTTGGTGAGGATAGTCACTTCATGATTGGCAGAGATTTGAACGGCACCGGTGGTACAGAAAAATGGCCATGGTTCAGACTCTCCCAACTTGAAGATTCTACCTTCTCCGTGAGTTAGAAGAGCGACCATGGGCACATGGTCCGCCAAAATTGTAATCTCACCCAGATGGGTGGGAAGAGAAATGGCGCTTGCTTCACCTTTGGAAACCAACCCCTGTGGGGTGAGAATCTGGAAGGAAAAAGTCGCTTGCATAATGATCGATTATAGTAGGAATAGTTTAAGAAGCGTCGCTGACGGTAGCGAGCACTTCATCAATCCCACCCTTCATATAAAAGGCTTGTTCTGAAATATGATCAAGATCGCCATTCAAAATTGCTTTGAACCCGCGCACCGTTTCCGCTCTAGTAACATATTTCCCCGGTGAGCCGGTAAATTGTTGGGCCACATTAAATGGTTGAGAGAGAAACTTCTGGATTTTGCGGGCTCTCATCACTAACAATTTGTCTGCAGCAGAGAGCTCATCCATACCGAGAATTGCAATAATATCTTGCAGATCTTTATAACGTTGTAAGATTTTTTGCACCCCGCGCGCTACCGAGTAATGTTCCTCACCCACAATATTTGGATCAAGGATGGTGGAGTTGGAGTCTAGTGGATCAACGGCCGGATAGATGGCTAGCTCCGCCAACGCTCTTGAGAGCACAACGGTAGAATCTAAGTGTCCAAAAGTGGTGGCGGGGGCGGGATCAGTAAGATCATCAGCTGGTACATAAACCGCTTGAATTGAAGTAATGGAACCGTGTTTTGTGGAGGTGATGCGCTCTTGCAGTGCCCCCATTTCTGAGGCGAGGTTGGGCTGATAGCCCACGGCGGACGGAATTCTTCCAAGTAAAGAGGAGACTTCGGAGCCGGCTTGAGTGAATCGGAAAATATTATCAATAAACATGAGAACATCTCTACCTTCATCATCTCTAAAATATTCGGCCATAGTAAGACCGGTTAAGGCTACTCTAGCCCGGGCTCCCGGCGGTTCATTCATTTGTCCAAACACCAAGGCGGTCTTTGCTAACACGCCGGAGGCCTTCATTTCTTCATAGAGATCGTTGCCTTCTCTGGTTCTCTCCCCCACGCCGGCGAACACCGAGTAGCCGCCGTGTTCTTTAGCAATGTTATGAATTAGCTCTTGAATGAGAACCGTCTTCCCTACCCCGGCCCCTCCAAACAAGCCAGACTTGCCTCCTTTCAAAATTGGGCAAATCAGATCTACCACTTTAATTCCGGTTTCAAAAACTTCGGCGGTGGTGGATTGTTCCACAAATATTGGAGCGGAGCGATGGATTGGATCTAATCGTTTTGGTTTAACGACACCAAGATCATCAATCACTTCTCCGGTGACGTTAAACATTCTTCCCAGCGTTTCCGGACCAACCGGCACCGAGATTGGCTTATCGGTACCCTGAACCAGCTTACCCCGTTCTAAACCATCGGTTGGTCCCATGGAGATGGCGCGGACAATCCCACCTTCTAAGTGTTGAGCGACTTCTAATACCAAGGGAGCGACGCCAGTATCAATTAAAAGCGCTGAAAGTAAAGGCGGGATTTCACCACTAAATTTTACATCCACCACCGGCCCGATAATTTGAACAATAGATCCTTTCATAATTTTGGGATTGATTATACCGCTTCTAAGGCGGCTTTACCACCGCTGATTTCCGCGATTTCTTGAGTAATACTGGCTTGACGGGCTTGGTTATAACTAAAACTTAAGGACTGGGCCATTTCATTGGCGGCGTCAGTGGCATTTCTCATGGCCATCATTCGGGCCGCCTGCTCGCTCGCCGCCGCTTCCAAAAGCAGATGCCAAAGGCGATCCTCCACTAATAATGGGGCGAGTTCGGCTAGTAAAGCCGAGGCAGATGGTTCAAGGATTGGCATGGTGGTGGTGTGGGTGCTGGTGATGGCGGTGATCGCGGTGGTTTGGTGATCCAAATTAATCCTCAGTGGGAGTAACTGATTGGAATTGGGAATTTGGGAAAGACCAGACTTGTACTCAGTGTAAAAAACCGTTACGGTTTGATAATCTCCGCTTAGAAATAATCGGCTAATTTCTTTGGCAATGGGATAGATTTCTTCTGGAGTAGATTTGGTGGTGAGAGCGGGAAATTTGGCGATCAAGTTGACCCCAGCTCTCGCAATTAGATCGCTCCCTTTTTTTCCAACGCCAATGACTTCCCAACTTTTTAGTCCGGTGTCACTCTGCATTACCTTCAAGGCGTAGCGGGCGAGATTTACATTTAATCCACCGGCAAGCCCGCGGTCGGCACTCAAAACTACTGCCAGATTTTTACGGGCTTTGGCGGGAGTGGTGGTGAGGGCAGTTAGCTCACCGCCTAATTCTGCCAAAGTTTTAACCAGTGCTTGTAAAGAATTGGCGTAATCTCTGGTCTTTAAAGCAAGAATGACGGCTTTGCGCATTTTTGAAGCGGCCACCAACTCCATTGCTTTGGTAATTTTTCTGGTATTTTTGACGGATTTGATCCGGGCGCGTAGGACCTTGCTCGAGGCGGGCATAATGATAATTATTTGTCGGAAGGGATATTTGCACTAATGAAGTCGGCTACTTGCAGAGTTAGAGCGGTGATCGCTTCATCGTGAATTTCTTTTACATCTAAAGTCGCTTCCAAAGTTTTATACCAAGTGGGCGGATTAGTGGTAAGTCGGTCTAAAACCCAATTCTCAAAAACGCCAATTTGCTCTGGCGGTAATTGGTCTAATATGCCCTGATTTAAGGCGAGCAGTAAAACTGTTTGAGCTGGTACCGATTGCGGGGAATATTGCGGTTGTTTCATGAGCTCCAAGGCTCTTTTACCGCGCTCCAACTGTTTCTTAGTGGCTTCATCAAGATCGGTGGAAAATTGGGCGAACGCTTCCAATTCTCTAAATTGAGCTAAATCAACTTTGAGGGTCTTGGAGACCGATTTGATGGCTTTAGTTTGCGCGGCGGATCCAACTCTAGAAACTGATAGCCCCACATTTACTGCCGGTCGCTGACCTTTATAAAAGAGATCGCTTTCCAAATAAATCTGACCGTCAGTAATTGAAATTACATTGGTGGGAATATAGGC
>CALRGN010000025.1 GCA_943357745.1 Candidatus Uhrbacteria bacterium | reverse complement strand
TAGACCAATAGTTTCTTTTTTTGGAAAAAACTTCCGCTCTGGCGCGGGGATTGGTCTAGCAGAATCTTCAAAGCCAACAGCGACCACATCTTCTTCTGGTCCATCTGGACCGATTGCGAATGACTCACCGGGATCCCGTGCTCGGCCGCCAAGTTTTTTATGATTCGCCATCACCCTTGCAAAATCAGCTCGGTCTTGGGTTTTTTTGCGACTATCAGGTTGCGTACCGTGAGGAGTGGTAATCGGTTCACCAGTGCGGTTGGAGACCGGTTCATGAACACGAACGGAGTCAGCCGGTCGGAAACTCCGCGGTTCAGCGGGGGCGAGGGTTGGTCCGTTGGAAGTGCGTTCAGACCTGGTGCCTAAAGGTGCCTCGGTTCTCTCTGGCGCTGGTAGCGGTCGATCATGTACTGACTCTTGTTCTCTTGGTCTTTCTCCGGGCATATTTTATATATCAACCAATAAACACAGCGCTTTGGTTGTGAAAGTGGCTTTTAGTTAATTCTTTTTAATTATAGCAATTAATTTGAAGCAGTTTGAAGATTGTGCACAGATTATTTATTCTAGTAATTTGACCTTTTTGTAATTTTCTGCTAATGTTTTCGGTTGGAGGCAATGATGTCAAACAACAATTCTGATGTGGTGGTCCTACTCTCTAACCACACTGTGAGTGGATCAGCTGTTCGATCGGGTGGTAGTGGTCGAGGTGGGCGGTGTAAGGTATTGAGATTTCCAGATTTGGAGCCGATCACGCCTCAGAGCTGGATCACGAAACAAGAGTTGGGGGAGCAAGATCACTGGCAACTAGCCCGCCGTTTCTTGGAGGATAAGGCATTGCCATTTTCTCCGGCGGTCTGGGAGGTCAGGGCTTGGATCTCCGCCTTGCAGTTCTGGTGCGCTGAAGACCGACCATTTCATGATCTGGTCGCTCGCGGGGTGGCGAAACCCTATGAGGATCAGACACGGATCCCAATCTATCGCTCCCAAACTTACCAAAGTACAAGATTGGTGGGTTGTTGGGAATGGTTAAGGGGCAAATCAATTTACGAACTTGACCAGCTCTTTGTTGGTCGTTTGCATACGGTGTTAGCTGATCGTGATCAGTTGGCGCTAGAACATCAGGCAATGAAGCTGGTGTTGCAGGATCATTTTGGCGATCAACCTGTGCCGGGGTGGGCATTGGTGGGATCCGACTGGTTCTTCTTGTGCCTCTTTAGGACGGTGGACCTAGTACCCCGACCGGCTTGGCTCCGCAGTATCGGTGCGTAGTGAAATCTTCGAGCGGTGGCCGTCCTGGTCACCGCTCGCATTGTTTACTGGACACGACAGTCAAACTCTACTAATCTGATTCCGACTAGATTTATATTTCTATGCTCACCACGATTAACCTACAACCAGATAGAGAAATTCTACATTCCCCGCCTAACCCCGGAACAGCTCACTCCTCACCGGACTTACGACCGATTGTTTTGGCGATTGTTGGCCCCACCGCCTCAGGGAAATCGGCTTTGGGGATTAAGTTGGCGAAGGAGTTTAATGGTGAAGTGATCTCCGCGGATTCAAGAGCGATTTATCGGACTTTGAATATTGGCACCGGTAAACCGGTGGGGGAAAAGCAGTGGATTGGTAGTAAGCCAGGCAGTGAAAAGCCACTTTTGGTGGAAGGAATTCCGCACTGGGGATTTGATCTAATTGATCCGGACCAAGGGTATTCGGCTGCTCAATTTGTTAAATATGCCGATGAAAAAATCGTTCAAATCATTGAACGAGGGGGGATGCCGATTATAGTTGGTGGCACTGGCCTGTATATATCAGGACTAATTGATCGTCTAGAATTTACCGCTAAAAATTCAACTAACCATTTAATTGTCAGTCAAATTTATGATCAGACTAATAACGCCGACCGTCTTGGTCTTTCCGACCACGCCGGTTCTTTTAATACTCAATTGCAAGTAAGTGAGGTTCAACTTCCAATGGCGGAGTGGTCGCGGACTGATCGGCCCCGACCATATAATTCTTTGCTGATCGGAATAAATTGGGAGCGTGAGGAATTGTATAAACGAATTGATAATCGGGTGGATGGAATGGTGGCGATGGGATTGATTCCAGAGGCGAGACAAGCCGGATTAGAGTTTGGTTTTGAAGCGCCCGGTTTGAGCGGAATTGGCTACAGAGAGCTTGGCGAATTTTTTAATAATGAGATCACTCTAAAAATTGCGATTGAAAAAATCAAACAAGCCAGTAGAAATTATGCCAAGCGTCAACTGACTTGGTTTCGGGCCGATGCTAGGATTCATTGGATCAAGCCCGATCTTACTGTGGTGCAAGCGGAATTAAGTGGTGTTCCAGTAGAGGCGAGCAGATTGGTAACGGAATTTTTGACTAAGGGGCCTGTCGTCAAAGAGAGTTGAGCTTTGTTTGCAATTAGAACCTTATCGGTGATTTGCGATTTGTGGGATAGGAGACTACTCTCCTAAAACCGCTTGCCAAGCTTTGGTAACTAATTCAGGATTAGCGTTGCCTTTGGTCTCTCTCATTAATTGACCAACCAACCAAGCTAATAATTTTTTCTCGCCGTTTTGATAGCGCTCTACTTCTTTGGGATTGTTGGTGGCGATAGTTTGAGCTAATTGAATTAAGGTGGAGAGATCACCCACACCGCCGGCACCAAGTGTTTCTGCAACTTGAGTGGGGGAGGAGCCATCAATAATCATGGCGGTTAAAACTTCCAATCCTTTAGGAGCGGCCAGTTTTTGGTCAACCAATAATGAGATAAATTGGGCAAAATTTTCTGGAGTTAAGCGCGCGGTTTTTAAGTGTAGACCAGCGGTATCTAGGGCGTTGGGGAGTTTATTGAGAAGCCAACTTACAAAAGTTTTCATGGCTTTGAAACGGTGTTCTGGCATGGTTTCTGAAGTGATGTTGGGATGAGCTTCAAGCCAAGCGCCCAGCTCACTCAAGGATTGCTCCGCAAAGTCAGCGAGGGTGGGGTCTTCAACAATCTGTCTCGCCTCCTCCGGTTTGAAACCGTATTCACTTACAAATCTCGCTCGCTTGTTGGGTGGCAACTCACCTAAGGATCGTTTAACTTCTAAAATTAAAGCGGTGAGGTCAAGCGGGGGAAGATCTGGCTCTGGGAAGTAGCGATACTCGGCGGAATTTTCTTTGGTGCGTTGGGATTCGGTGACCTGTTTGACATCGTTCCAGCCCCGAGTAGTAGTTTCTAGCGGGGGAGTGCCAGCTTCCCAGAGAGCGGTCTGGCGTTTGATTTCATATTCAATTACGCGCTCCACCGCTCTAAAGGAATTTACATTTTTCACTTCTGTTTTTGGATTTAGAACGGGAGAGAGGGGAACGCCGTCTGCGCCCACTGCTCGCATTGATAAATTTACATCACAACGCATCTGACCTTTTTCTAGGTTGCCATCACTTACTTTTAGGGTTCTAACAAGGGTTCTTAATTCTTGAAGATAGGCTTTAGCTTGGGTGGAAGAAGTGAAGACTGGCCTTGTGACAATTTCGCAGAGGGGAGCGCCACCACGGTTGTAGTCAACATAAGTTTGACCGTCATCGCTGTGAATATTTTTGGCGGCGTCTTCTTCTAGGTGCATTCGCTCCAGTTGTACGGTAAAAGATTCGCCGTTGGGGAGATCAATTGAGAGCTCACCTTGATACATAATTGGGTGATCAAACTGGGAGATCTGGTAAGCTTTAGGAAGATCAGGGTAGAAATAGTTTTTTCGATCAAATTTAGTTTTTTTATTGATCTCACCATTTAATCCCAAGGCTAATTTAACAGCCGAGGTAATGGCTTGCTGATTGAGAACTGGCAGAGTGCCTGGGTGACCAAGACAGATTGGGCAAACATTGGTGTTGGGGACATCGCCATCATTTAAGGGGCAAGAACAAAAAAGTTTGCTCTTGGTATTTAACTGAATATGAGTTTCCAATCCGATTACCGGTTTCCAGAGCATAGATACAAAGTAGTTTATTACCTTGGTCTAACAAAGTAAAGCGCTAGATAACTACTCATCAGTTAGAGCTTTAAAGAGGGTATAGTCGGTGGCGATAATGCCGGGAGCAAAAAACCAAGGCAGGGCAAGATTTACCAGCATGGCCAGGAAAATTAAGATCACAGTAATGGGGGTATTTTCTTGGAAAATGGTCACCAACTGTTCAAAGAAAAGACCGCTCACATAGAGAGCGACCAATAAAGCAAAGGTGAGGATTATCTTGGGCACGATCCAAAGCCAAGCGGTGTGCCACCAGCGATCTTTGACTAGCTTGAGACTGGCTTTGATGGCGGTGGTGCTAGTCTGATTCAAGAGCAGATTTTGGTAGTTGGCGTAGTAAGTGGATAAAGCAAAATGACAAAGCAAAATAAGGGCGATGATTCCGCCTACAAAAAAGAGAAGGCCGGAGATAGTGCCAAGCGAGATACTGTTTTGGTCTAAATAACCTAATAATAAACCAGGAATAATGGGGAGGATGGAGAGGAAGATAATAATTCCCACCAGTACCTTAATCAGGAATACGGGGACGATTTTTTGGATAGCTTGGCGATAAATTGTTTTGGCGGGGAGTTTTTTGCTGGCGCCTTCAAGGGTTAAAATGAGGGCGTTGTTGGTCCAAATAGAAGTAATAAAAATTAAGATCGCACCAAGGAGCGAGAATCCGAAACTGAAGTAGTTGCTGGCGTCTTTGACCACTGTTTGATCAAGCAAACCGATCACTTGCCCAAGGGGGAAGGGGATGGAGGCAATGATCGGCCAAATAATAACCGCTAAGGATTCAGAGAGATGCTTTCTTCCAAGTTCAATGCTGTTATCAATCAGTACTCCTAAATTTGGTAACTGCTTCATAATAAGGACATTATACCTTAAAAAAAATTCCATCCACAATCTTGCGTTGACTAGATGACGCGGCGCTGGCAGGCTTTGGGGGAGAGAGCTGATTGGTGCCATGCTTGCCAGTCAGCCTTCTTTTTTTTTTGGAAGCTTTTAATTTAGACTATAAGGTTCTCCGTGACTGACCTACCTTTGGCTATTTTGACTCTTCATTGGTCCGGTTGACTCACCGTACCATTTCTTGCTTTCTATTGGCAATTATGCTACTATTTAACGGTAATCAATGGAAGTGGCCCGAAGGAGCGGTGATAGCATCTCCTCCTTGCTAGCAATCGTCACCTTCGGGCCGCTTCTCCTGATTAACAAAATAATGGCGGTTGACACCATTTTTTTTGTTAGGGTTTAAAAGTTAGACCGGACCAGCGTAATCTTAATCTTAGACCTGACCCCCCCGCTCACAAATGAACTAGCTGGTGATTGCTGGATTGATTTTGATGTTTTAAAAAAATGTAGCTGGCGGAGAGGATTGAACCTAGTACCAAGCCGGAGGCGGCGTTGAGCGGGAGATTGGGGCGGGCGGGGTATTTGGAATTAAGGGGCTCGTCAACGATCTGAATTCTTAAACTGCCACCGGAAGTGTAGGTCCAACCTTGGGTGGTGAGGATGAAGGCTACGGCGCGAGTGAGCTCCTCGGCTTGATCACGGTTTGAATGATAGGCCTTGATTGAAAGCAAGCCACTTCCTCTCACTACGGTAGCGGAAATTGTCTTTCCCCACTTCTTTCTTAATTTATAAGGATCTTCCGGAAAATAGGTGGCATCCAAATTGTATCCGGAGCTCATGACTTTTTCAAAAAAAGTGGAGGTATAAACAATGTTGGCTAGATCTTCAGCGATTCGTTCTGATGATCGGCTAGCAGTATAAGAGTCAACCGGTCCTAGCTCCTGGGTGATTAAGATTTGAGTACGGGAGCTGTACTCTAAGGGATTAATGAGTGAAAGTAAGGTAACAATTACTGCTCCCAAGATGCCAAATAAAAAAATCTTTGGCCAGTGAAAAAGGATGGAAGAGATGTCTACCACTGATTTACTCATATGATTTACTCACAGGGATAATATAACAGATATTTTGTAGCGTTTATTTTTTGGTGGCGGAAAGAGTCACTTCAAGGACTAGTGTTTCATTAGCTCGAATCAATTCAACGGCGATAGTATCTCCAGCCTCATAGCTTTCTAAGATCTGGCTTAAGGTGAGAGTTTTGGAAATTTCTTCCCCGTTTATTTCTGTAATCAGATCCCCGGATGTTATTTTGGCAAGGGCGGCGGGGGATAGAGCGGTTACGCTCGTGACTAACGCGCCATCAGGTTGAGCTCTAGTGAAAGGTGATAATGCGGTATCAATTACGGTCAAGCCAAGATAGGTTTGGGAAAATTTTTCCGTTCTAAGATATTCTTCAAGAGCAGTCTCTGCAGTAAATAGCGGACTACCAAGATTTTCGCCACTTCCAAATCCTAAAAATCTTCCTTGTCTCCCAAAAATAGGAACACCCGGCGCTGAATTTGAAAGTCTCCAATCAACTGAAATTATTTCTGAAGCGTGACTGAAGAGTTTTGATGCAGGGGTTAGTCTAGCGGTCAAAGTATCGGTGAGAGTGGCGAGCGTGAGTGTGTCGCCAGCTGCCAATACCACCGTCTCCCCTAATCTTAATTCGGTACTCGGTCCAAAATCTACTGGGGTGAGATTATTTGCCTCAAGCAATTTGATAATTGACCAATCAGACCAAGGATCAGTTTCATACGCTTCAACTTGATAGAGCGTGTTACCAATTTGGGCGGTGAGCTGACGATTGTTAAAAGCGGTTTCAAGTTTTTTATTTTCCCAAACGGTCACCAGTCCGTTACCACTTATCACCACTCCGTAGCCCACTAAATTTGTGCTCAATCGGTCGTCAAAAAAACTCACCACAGAAGTGGCGGAGACTTGTGAGGTAAGCTCTAATTCTCTGGGAATGCTGGTGGGGCCAGAGATGGTGGATTGCGGTTGAATAGTGATTAACCCCTTTTCGCTTAGCAAACCAACCAATCTAGTTTCTAAGCGATTAGTAAACATTCCTAGCAAAAGAGCGGAGATAAACACACTTAAAATAATGGCACTAAGCGCGCTTATTAGAGAAAATTTTGTTTGGGTTTGGAGGAGAATGTTCATATAAATCGGTTCCTTGGCTAGTTTTTTTGATTAAAACCAAGTGGAACTAAGGAGAATAGCAATTAGTAGCGCTAAAGTCAAAATTACCACCCGTTTTTTGGCTTTATAATTTAAGGTTTCAGTGGCGCTGGCTCGGCTAAGGGTAAGATAACCATACCAGAGCACGCTCCAGCTGGCGGCTTGGGCTAAATAACTTAACGGGAGAACGCCCAGAACAATATAGGCTTGGGTAAGAAGGAGCGTGCCAATCAAAGCATAACGCCGACCAGTTTCAAAACCAATTTTGCTGGCCCAATAAACGCTACTAGTTCCAAGATAGGTGAGTAAGGCGATGCCAAGAAAAATAATTGGTCTCGGGAGATTTAAATAAAGCGGACCTAAATAAGTGGCAGCGGTGGCTAAGAAAGCGGTGCCAATCCAAATGGTGATAGTGAGATGTTCAAGGGCGTAGGCTTGGTACTGACTAGGGAGGTGATAAAAAGTGAAAAGATTTTCGGCATACAGTGCCAAGGTGAGCGGGATTAAGAGTGCGATCGTCCAAAGAGCGAGCGGTGCTTCTAATAAGAAAAGCAAAGCAATGCCGGCCAGGAAAAGCAGAAGTGGAGTGAGGAGGAAGATCCAAAAACCCGGTCGTTTATAATCCCATAATAATAGCCTAGCAAATAACCACGGCACTAGTAGAGATAGAAAAATAAAAGTGGGAAGAAAATCTTTACCAAAAAATAATAATCCACCCAAAGCAAAAACGGTGATTATAAAAATAGTGGGGGGAGTGAGGCGGTGCAGGAGAATCACAGCGGAGGCAGAAGAGATTATGATTGAGGCTAGATTACAGTTTGAGCCGATTACAGTTTGAGCCACGGATACTGGGCCTGAAGGGCGGAGAGTCGGGCCTCACCGTCCGAAAGTTTATTATCCTTCAGTTTGCCAAAAGCAATCACTAATTCATAGTGCACATGAAGATAGCTTGGTGGCACGGTGAGCGCCACAAGCGAATCGTAAATTTTTTGGGCGTCTGAAATCCGCCCATAGTTAGCAAGCAGTTCCAAGATCGCCACTTCATAGTTAGCTGGTACCACTCTTTCTCTGGCTGGGACTAGAGATTGTACCGATGGCGGTGGCAAAGGGACCGATTGTGCCTTTAAATGGTAACCAACAAAGGCCAATAACGCCAAAGAACTGCCTACAGCGAGGAGCGGGAACCAGTGTCTTTCTTCTGAATTGGAGGGATATTCTGTTGCCATAGTTGTTTGAGAATAGACTCATTATAACAGGAAATAAGGATTAGTCGACCAAGGGAGACGGCGGTAAATCACATTCTTTTGTAACGGTCTTGGGTTTTGAAACCGTCTCTATTAAGGGCAAATTGACTAAAGTCAGCCAAACTGCTATGATCCTCATTCCGCGATTGGCCGTAAAAGCTGATTATTAACGGAAATAGGGAGGAAGTGATGACCATGGTACACAAATCGGGTCAGTCGGGCCCCACTCTGGTGGTGGCGATGATCCGAGATAATTGGTTTGAATGCTCGGGTCAGGCTGGTGAGCGCTGTGGCAATGGCGATCACGGTCAAAACCGGATTACCCCAGGAAAGGATGACCAGTTGGCCTGCAAAATTGGGCGAGTACGAGTGAGGCAAGCGGTGACCTGTGTGCACTGCCAAGTGCGGCACGCACCAACCGAATCGCTCCAGCGCAATTGGCGTTTGGACCGGTTTCATACCGCCCAGATAGTGGTGAGGCCCAAGCTCACTCAACCCATCATGCCCAAGGTGATGACGTCCCCACTTCAGCAGGCGAAACTCTGCCCTGATTGTGGAGCCAAGTTCCTCCAGTCTCTGAATCATGGGACTGACCACGCGGGAATGATCCGCCTGACCGATGGTCGTAAGATCCTTCCGCTTCTTACCAAAGCGGAGAGTGACGAGGCCTATCGGGTGACGGGCGAGGGAATGCAAGCGATTCATCACCGCATCAGCGAGGGTGATGCGATCAGGCACGCCGGCAGACGGGAAACGGCCGAGGGGGTGCGCACGGAATGCACCGTGCACATTCTCTTCCCTGACCTTTGCTGTTGTGGTGGCTTTGATGATTGGGAAAAGATGCCGGCACGGATTTCCATAACACATGAAGCCCATGGATTTGGAGTGGCCTGTGCGGAGGAGACCAGGGTCGCTTACCAGTTGCACCGGTTGGGGGAGTATCCCTTGACAGGAGTACCAACCCTGCGTAGAGCAATTGAAATCTGCATTGAGCGCAAAATTGCGCGCGCAACGGGAAGTTCCCGAGTGGCGGAGGTGGTACAAACGGTTTCAGCCGAACGGCCACTGGGAGCAATCCAGGAACTGATTGGACCGAAACCAACCTTCGAACAATTTCCCAACAGTCAAGCCGTCCAAGAGCGGGTGCGAAAACTGCGAAGGCTGGAGGATTTCTTCCGGGCTTCGGTTCCAATGACCGATTCGGCAGCGATCTTTGCCTTGGCGATGGAGAAAGGCCTGTATGCCACCGTCGCTACAGAGGTTGGTCTACTCTCAGCATCGCGACGTGACCGGCAAGTGCAAATCTGCCATGGCTTTGCCGCCGAGGCGGAGAAAATTGCTCGGGAGTTGGAAAGGAACGGGTATACCGCTCTGACAGAGAAGAAAGGCATCAATTCTGGAGAATCGCCAGTAGTTGAGCACCATTCCTTGACTGTAGCGGCGCGAGCCAAGAAAAAGGCAGAAAAGAGTGCTTACGACGCCTCTCTGCGAGCGCAGATGAAGGGCAATATGGTCGGGAATCAACAGCCCGGGCGAAAAAAACGCTGATTCTCTGACTGCTCAACACGCCGGTATGAGTCGGCAGAAGAATTCACTCGTAAACTTGCGCCTTGCGGGGTAATCACGGACTCGTGGTTACCGCTCAGGGCGTTTATAATTATTCTTGGTCTAAAACCTCTTTCTTTTTTTTCTAAATTTAGTTACGATAGTCTAGACTGTTTGTTCAACTTATGCCCACCTTAGCGCAAAATAAAGAATCCAAATATAATTATGACCTTCTAGAAACCTATGAGGCCGGGTTAGAATTGTTGGGTAGTGAGGTGAAGTCAATTAGGGCGGGGAATGTGAGTTTGAAGGGGTCTTTTTTGAGTGGGCATCGGGGGGAGTTGTGGCTGAAGGGCATGCACGTGGGGCCGTATGCACCGGCGGGGGAGCACAATCCTAAGAACCCACAACGCGATCGTAGGGTGTTGGTGCGCAAATCAGAGATCAATAGATTACGATCAAAACACGAATCAGAACGGTTGACGATTGTGCCGATTTCCTTGTATACTAAGGGTGGTTTAATTAAGTTGAAATTCGCGCTGGCTAGAGGAAAAAAACAGTATGAAAAGCGCGCCACCATTAAACGGCGAGAGTTGGACCGAGAGATCCAATCTCGTTTACGATCATAAATAGGTGATGCCAAATAACTTTGGCGGAAACCTAATAATTTTGGGCTCGACTTGGTTTTGACACCAACACAAGCCTTGACTGATCAAGCCGCGGGGGTCAATGGACCGCGTTATCAACCGTGACAAGCATTATCCGCCAATGTACTTGCTAAGGTGAAGGCTGCGTTCCGTATGCCCACCTTATCTCCGGTTCTGGCCTAAGCGCCACTACCTGCTCACCTCCCTAGCGTCTTCACTGGGAGAATTGAGCATCATAATCTGAAGATCCAACCCGGGGATTTTGGTCCGTTACTCCGGTGTTGGCTTGGCAACGGCCAAACTCTTTTATCGTTTCCCTGTGTTTTCAGGTAAAAGAGTATGCTAACACAGGTACGCTTGTAACAATCGTCAGGGGGAGGTTGAGTGCACGGGGGTTCAAATCCCCCCGAGTCCAAAGAGAACCTTTTAGTTTTGTCCATACTAAAATTAAAATGTTCTCCACGACTAAAAT
>CALRGN010000024.1 GCA_943357745.1 Candidatus Uhrbacteria bacterium | reverse complement strand
TCTTCAGCAAGCGTCATTGAATCCGTTCTCATGTAAGAAATCAAACCGGTTTCATAAAGGTGTTGCGCAATTGTCATGGTCTGCTTGGCACCAAATCCTAATCTAGTATTTGCCTCTTGTTGGAGCGTAGAAGTAGTAAGCGGTGTGGGTGGTTGTTTTTTAACTTCTTTCTCCTCAATCTTATCCACTAAAAATTTTGCCTTTTCTGATCTTTTCACCAAGCCATCTACCACCGCCGAAGTCTTTAGGGATAATTTGTCCAACTTTTCTCCATCAACCGCCACCAACTTAGCCACGAGATCAGTCTCCTGCACCTTAAATGTTCCTTCCACCGTCCAGTACTCTTCATTTTTGAAGGCGAGCCGCTCCCGCTCTCGTTCCACCACTAATCGCACTGCCACCGATTGCACCCGTCCAGCAGAAAGACCACGCGCCACTTTTTTCCAAAGCAGTGGTGAAAGCTCATAGCCCACTAGTCGGTCTAGCACGCGCCGTGCCTGTTGAGCGTCCACTAAAGGTTGATTAATCGCTCTAGGTTCGCTCAAAGCATGTTCAATCGCTTTTTTGGTGATCTCATGGAAAGCGATCCGTTGGATTTGATTTGGTTTTAGTTTCAAAACGGCGGCAATATGCCAGGCAATCGCCTCTCCCTCTCGGTCTTGGTCGGAGGCTAGATAAATTGCTTTAGCCCCCTTAGCGGCCGCTCTCAATTCCCGGACGCGCTTTTCTTTATCCGGCGAGATTTCATAAGTAGGGGCAAAATTTCCCTTAACATCCACCCCTAAATTTTTCTTGGGGAGGTCTCTAATGTGACCAAACGATGACATCACTTTATACCCCTTACCTAAGAATTTACTGATGGTTTTTGCTTTGGTGGGGGACTCAACAATCACTAAGGCCTCATTCATAATGGCTTGAAGATACGGTAGTTGGCCAAAATTGTCAATTTTTTCTAAATCCCACTGGACTTGCTACTAACCAACCTAAAAGCTCTAATTCTGTTAGGGCCACCAACAATTCTGGGCTTGAAATGCTCATTAGGTTTGATTTGCTCTCTGAACCCAAATTGGCAATCGGCCTTGATTTACTCACTTTTTCTGAAATTAGTTCAAAACTAAGCTCTTCTTCTTGTTCAAATAGGCTCCAAATTAGTTGAGCCACGGGGGAGAGGGTGGCGGGATTTCGGCTCGTCACCCCCGATTTGATCATTCTGGCTGACACCGATCGGCGTTTTATTTGATTGGTCGGCGCTTTGGAGTGGGGGGGATTGGGAAGGGGGTTATCTCCGTGGGGAGTAGCCTCGTATTCTCCTTCTAGGATCCCCAAAATATCCTCCGTACATTCCACTAACCACGCCCCTTCTTTGATCAACTTATGACACCCTTCCGAATTTTTATTCAAAACCGAGCCCGGTACCGCCATCACTTCTCGGTCCGACTCTAACGCTGAGTTGGCGGTGATGAGAGTACCAGATCCAAGTTTGGCCTCAATTACCACCGTGGCTTGGGTGAGTCCCGCGATAATCCGGTTTCTAACCGGATAGGTCCAAGTAGCCGGCGGAAGGGAAGGTGGAAATTCGCTGATCACCGCCCCACCGGCTTCAAGGATCTCACTCACCAATCCGGATTTATCCTCACTCTTCACTTGGCTGTGCCCGCATCCAAGCACCGCTACTGTGATTCCTCTCTTAACAATCGCCGCCTTGTGGGCGGTGGCATCAATGCCATCTGCTAAACCACTCACAATTCCAAACCCAGATTCAACCAATCCCGATACAATTTTTTTGGTCACCATCACGCCGTATTCGGTGGCGGCACGGGCACCAACTACAGAGATCATTGGTTGTAAATGCTCCGGCAATTTTCCTAAGCAAAATAGTTCAGTGGGCGGGTCAAAGATTTCTCGCAACCACCGCGGATAAGATTGGTCTTCAAATAAAATGACGGTTATACCTAATTTACAAAACTCCTCCCAAGCCGCATCTAGGTTGTATCCCTTTCGCCATTCACAAAATTTACCAAGTTTAGTGCGACCCTTAGCATCATCACCCAAAAAATTAAGCAGTTCCTGAAAATCTGATCGCCAAATAAGATCCGCCCCCACTTTTGGCGCAAATTTGCCCAGTTCCCACTCTGTTGCCGGTTGCCAATTCAAATCCGATCGCTCTGTTCTTAATTCATCAATTTTCAAACCCAAAAGCTTGGCCCTTGTCACCGCACCAAACATTGGGGCTTGGCTTAAAGCCAATCGGTATTTATCAATCACAGTTGAACGGTAAAACTATCATCTTTCACCACTCCTTCTTTAATTGCTAGTAATATTTTGGGAACAGTGATTGCTGAAATTTTTTCTAACCCTAATAGTTCGCTTTTACTAAACCGCTCTAGCACATAATTCTCTAGCGCCACTCCGCCCACCGGTTCACCCACGCCAACTCTAATTCTTGCCACCTCCTCTCCCAATCTATCCACAATTGAGGCCAACCCGTTGTGACCACCCGCGCTTCCACCTGATCGTACCCTCACTGTGCCCAGTGGTAAATTGACATCATCACTTAACACAATAATTCTTGCCGGCAACACCTCTTCTTTGATGGCCATTCTCACCACCGCTCCGCCGGAGGCATTCATATAGGTCTGCGGTTTTATGATCAACACGCTCTTATCCCCATATTCGC
This sequence comes from Candidatus Uhrbacteria bacterium, assembly GCA_943357745.1. Classification (GTDB taxonomy): domain Bacteria; phylum Patescibacteriota; class Patescibacteriia; order UBA9934; family UBA9934; genus JAGORL01. The sequence goes on along the minus strand of CALRGN010000024.1, from coordinate 8,423 downwards.
CCTTGGCTTCCGCCACTCTCTCATGACTATTTAATCGCCACCCCAGATTTAATTCTTTAGCCAATCGATCCGCCAAAATAAACCCGGCGTTATGGCGAGTATTTTCATATTGATCGCCAGGATTTCCAAGTCCCACCACCAACCATTTCATATTTATCGCTTATGATTCTTCCTGACCGGTCTACCGGTTTTGCTTTGTTTGTGAGCAGTGACTTGTTGGTCAGTCGCACCAGCCGGAGTCTTCTCCTCTGGTTTAATGGCGCTAATGTAAGTAGTGTGAGATTTTTTCCCCGATTGAATATTTATTCTAATTGGTGTTCCAATAAAGTCGTACCGCTCCCGCAGTTGATTTTCTAAAAATCTAACATAAGCCGGAGACAAGGAATCTTCCCGGGAAAGGTTAACATGCAAGTCAAAAATCGGTGGATGAACATGAGTCTGTTCAAACAAAGTGATTTTGGGATGCTTAACTCCTTTGCCTCTAATGGGCCGGTGGCGCGCAATCGCCTGACTCATAAACTTGTGTGCCTCGGTGCCACTCAATTGGGTAAACCTAGTGTTATATACATGTTCAATTAACTTATAGAGTTCTTGTGTTCTTTGTCCGGTTAAGGCTGAGAGACAATGTACCGGTGCAAAATCAAGCGGTGGCATCCAGGCCTGCACCTCTTCCGCTAGTTCCTTGAGAGTGTTGGGCTGTTTGTTGGGGATTAAATCCCATTTATTAGCCACAATAATTGTACTCACCCCCGCCTCCTCAATTTTTCCCGCTAGATGTCGCTCCTGAGCGGTGATTCCTTTTACTAAATCCACCACAAACAAGGCCACGGCCGCTTTTTCTAAACTGTCCACCGTTCTATTGGCGCCAGCAATCTCCAGTGCATCTTTTCCTTTTCTCCGACTGGCTTGTTTGCGCAATCCGGCGGTATCAATAAATTGATATAGTTTTCCGTCCCTCTCCACTAGAATATCATTCGGGCCTCTAGTGGTATGAGGAGTGGCAGCGGTAATAAATCGTTCCTCTCCCAATAAAGAATTTAGTAAAGTTGATTTACCAACATTCGGCTCTCCCACCACACAAACTTTAATTGGTGCAAGGTCTGCTACTTGGATTGGTGGTTTGCCCGCAGCAATTAACACGCGGGTGAGCTCATCCAAAAGATCGCCCGTACCCAATCCCTGTTTGGCAGAAATCGCCAGTGGCTTTTTTAACGACCAACTACGCCAATCTGGTCCATTAACTCTATCTCTAACATTTGCTTTCTCGCCCTTGTTACCCACCACCACAATTGGTTTTTTGGTCTTCATTAACTCTCTAGCCAGCCGTTGATCATCCGCCGTTGCTCCCACCATCAAATCCACCACAAATAAAATTACATCTGCCTGCTCTATTGCAAGGCCCGCTTGTTTCACCACATCCTTTTCAATTTCCAACGATTGGTTCACATCTAAACCCCCAGTATCAATCAAGGTAATCACCCCACCGCGCCACAAACAGTCCGCCATTTGCCGGTCTCTAGTGGTGCCGGGAAGTGCCGAGACTAAGGCGCGCTGTTCTTCAACTAGTCTGTTAAATAGGGATGATTTACCAACATTGGTCCGGCCAACCAACGCCACTTTAGGGGGAGTATGCATATTTTTTTACAAGTTTATCAATTACAAGATTACTAGTCGTTCCAAATCTTCTCCTAAAATAATTAAAAAATCCACTCTTGCTTCACCGGAAAGATATTCTCCCGGTGGGGGAGTGGTATAAATAATTTCTGGTGCCAAACTTTGCGCGCTCAAGTAACCGTTTTTTGTCATTGCTAAATCTGCTTGCAAAAAATCTCGGATTGCCGTGAGCGCCGGCGCTTTTGCACCATCGGTTAAATCATAGATCACCGTATCAGCTCGTTTCTCCACCGAGTTGCTCACATGCGCCACTGCAATCCCAGAACTTTCTAATAATTGACCAAGTCTCCCCGCCAATCCAGTTACCGCCGTTCCATTTTGCAATTCCACTGCCACCGTTAGCTCGCCCAAATTCGGCCCGCCCGTTGCCTGGGTGCTGGCGGTGTTTCCTTCAAAAATCCTAGCCGCCAATTCTTTAAAGTCACTCCAATCCCGCTTGAACGGCAGGAGCACATAGGCACCGTTTAGATTACTCTCATACACCAGTCCACTTCTGTTATCAATCACGGTGGTAGTAAGATTATCGGCGGAAAAATCCGGTAAGAATTTTGCGTATTTAACCATCTCCCAGGCCGTCAAATCAGTTTCTAAGTGAGCACCGATCGTTTGCAAAAGATTCTTCACCTTAATGGGATTCAAAAGCACTCCCGCTGAGAACGCTTTATTCTTCACCGCCAATAAAACCGCCTGTTGTCGGGCCGCTCTGGCAAAATCCGATCCCTGACCATTAGTGCCGTGTCTGGATCTGGAATAAATTAATGCCGTCTCGCCAGTCATTTTATTCCACCCTTCGGTAAAAGCAACTTCTTTCACTCCTCCCAAACCATCATCCAGGGGATAGGTAGAATCCACAAACCCTTCCGGAACATTAAGATCAACCCCGCCTAAAATATCAATCATTTTTGCAAAGCCAGAGAAATCAATCTTAACGGTATGATCAATTTGTTGACCAAAAATATCGCTCACCGCCGCCGCGGTCGCTTTTGGTCCGGAGCCAGCTTGGGCTTGCTCAGCGTAAGCATTGATATGATTGATCTTCACCCAGTTACCATTCTTTTCCACTACCGCCAGATCTCTAGGGACAGAAATCATGCTCGCAATTTCAGTTTTGGTGTCAAAACTCGCTAAGATGATAGTATCGGTAAGCTCTGGACCATCATGCCCTTCACCGCCAATTCCGAGTAAGACTACATTTATTTTATGCTCATTTTCCCCTTGATTAAGTACCGACTCGCCCCCAATCAAGCTTCTCACCGAGGCCAGAAAGCCAAGCTCTTCGCCAAATTCCGTCTCCGCATCCACCGTGCCTAAACGGGCCCAGATGGTGGTGGATAGCAACAACAATCCTAGTAAGGAAACAAAAAATATACTAAAAACCCTTGTTTTAGATTTTTTAGACCTAGCTTTGCCACCATCGGCCCGTAATTGACTGGACTGCTCCCCCTCGTTCAATCGATGCAGGGTGTTGGTCTTGGTGGTTGTTTGATCAAAATTTTCCTCATTTTCTCTCATACTAATTTTACCTGCCTTAAATTGCTATTTGGTGACAGACCCATTATAAGCCATGTACCATCCTACTTTGTTTTGTTGATTAAGGAAAGGGGTCCGAGGGTGGGTCCCAGAGTGGAGCCCGATGGAGAACTTGCCCCGTCGCCAGCCGTCCTGTTACAATAACTTCACTTCACCCCCCCCCACACAACAATAATACGGACGCATAGCTCAGCTGGTTAGAGCGATGCATTCACATTGCATAGGTCTCAGGTTCAAGTCCTGATGCGTCCACCAAACAAAACTTTCATGGCAAGACCACCAAGACCACCAAGACCACCAAGACCACCAAGACCACCAAGACCAGATAGTTACATTGCTGTATTTCAAGGCAGTAAATTGAGAAAAGTGTGGAATCCAGAAAAACAATTATGGTATTTTTCCCTTGTTGATATTATTGGAATATTAAGCGATTCAATCAATCCAACCGACTATCTAAAAAAGCTACGCAAACGGGATCATCTCTTGAATTCCTACCTAGGGACAAACTGTCCCCAGGTAGGAATGGTAACCCATACAGGGAAGCTAAGAAAAACTCTCGCCGGAACGGTTTCGCACTGCTTTTTTATAATTAAACTATTTCCCAGTCGCAAAGCTAGGTCTCTTGGAATTTGGTTATCAATAATCGCCGAACAGAGTTTAGGAGAAACCCAAATAAAAGAGAACCTGGAGTGGAGCTAAGCAGTCCACCCCCTGCATCCACCCCTGCCCACCCCCCTGCAGTTGACACCAACCCGCCCCTCGGGCATAATACTCACCATCTATGGCCCATATTCAATTAACCGCTTTACCCCGAGTTCTTAAGACCGAATCGGTCGTTGCGATGAGGGATAATGGCCGTGTTCCTGGCAATATCTACGGTTTTGAAATTGCACCAACCGCCGTTTCGGTGGATCAAAATGCCATCACTAAAACCTTCTCCCAAACCGGAGAAACCTTGGTGATTGACCTTGATCTCTCCGGCGCCTCTCATCCCGTAATCATCACAGAACTCCAAAGAGATCCAATTACTCATTTTATTACCCATGTAGATTTTCGCCGGCTGGATGTTAGCAAGAAAATTGAAGCAGAAATCCCAATTAGATTTACTGGTATCTCTCCGGCCATTAAGGAGCTTGGCGGTATTTTTGTTCGCTCACTTGAGGAATTGAAGGTTTTTGGCAAGCCAGATGCGATGGTTCATTTTATTGATGTAGATATCGCCGTCTTAAAAACTTTTGAAGATGTAATTAGAGTTTCAGACCTCAACATCCCCGCTGGTTTAGAGGTGGCCGTCCCCGCTGATCATGCCGTTGCCACCGTTCAACCACCTCGGTCAGATGCAGAAATGGCTTCGCTAAATGAAGCGGTGGATGTGGATGTAACCAAGATTGAAATTAGCACAGAAAAGAAATTAGATGAAGCCGATGCCGTCGCCGCCCCGGAGGAATCAAAGAAATAATTACACTTGTCCATGCGAACCCTAATCGCTCGTTACCCCCACTTTGTTTTCATTGGGATTAGCACCGCCGTAACTGTAATCGCTTGGGGCGTCATCTCATTATTTAGTCAGCCCAACACTGTTGGTCAAACTTCAACCACTCCCAATCAGATCATCAGTCCAGCACCGTTCCAACACCCATTAACCGGCGCCCCTCTCAATGCGCCCGCCAATCTTGGCATCATCACCGTCATGGTGGAAAATAGTTACGAGGCTTGGCCACTAGCTGGCATAGAAGCGGCGCCACTAGTCATAGAAATTCCGGCTGAAGGGTACATACCGCGGTTGTTAGCTGTTTTTGGTAGCGACCAAATTGTAGACTCAATTGGTCCAGTGCGTTCTGCTCGGCCCTATTTTATTGATTGGGTCGACCAGTTTTCCGCACTCTATGCTCACTCCGGTGGCTCACCATCAGCTCTCTCTGCCCTCGCTACTAATAAAAATATTATCGACCGAAATGAATTTTCTTTTGGTCAATTTTTTGTGCGCCTTCCGGATCGATCGTCACCGCACAATCTCTTTACCTCCATTGAATATTTAACTGACTCCCTTGGCTCCCGCACTTTGCCACAGTTCACCACTCCGTTTATTCCTTTCACTGCCTCGTCGGTCACCGCTTCCACCGCCATGCCCATCACCCCATCAGCCACCACGACGATCACACCATCAACCACCACCTCCGCCACCACCACTAGCCAAGATCTGATCATCACTTGGCCCAGTGCGCGCGCTTATGATATCCGTTGGAAATATTCTGCCGCTAGCAATCAGTACACTCGTGAAACACCAAAATCCGGTGTGTGGACCGCCGTCAAAACCGCTTCCGATTCAGAAATTACCGTCGCCAATGTCATTATTCTTGAGGCCGAAATGAATGTTTTAGATTCGGTTGGCCGGCTCTCGGTAGAAACCATTGGCAACGGGGCAGGGGAGTTGTTACAGGCCGGTCAACGCCAATCCATTCTCTGGTCCAAGCCCAGTACTTCACAGACAACGGTTTTCACTTATCAAAACGGGGAACCAGTTACATTAATCCCCGGCTCCACTTGGATCATCGTTCTGCCTAATCTGCCAAATTCTCTGATCGCAAATTAGTTCGGCTTTAGAGTTCAGACTCACTTTAAATAAGCCAGCCACTCACCACCCGATCAAGTCCGTGGCAATCTTTTGTTATCACCACTTCCGCCATAGAGAATTTACCCTTAACTAGCTCAATCAACTTTTCAATTTGTTCCGGATCACATTCCATTGCTAAAAAGATTTTCTTATCCAAAATTTCGCTTTTGATTTTTTTCCGACCTAGCATTTCCTCCAACTGATCCAGTAATTTTATATATAGCTCCAACCCATCCGCGCCACCATCCAAAGCCAGGCTCGGTTCCCGTCGCACCGATCGCTCCAATTCTTTTAGAGCTCCGGTTTTAAGATAAGGAAGATTGGCGATCACGAGCAGTTTGTTCGGCAGAGTAAACTCCGGCCCCGCCAAGGGTGCTAGGAGATTACCAGGTAAAAATCTCACCGATTGCACCCACTCATTATCAGTCTTACTGTCATTCGCTTCGCCATTATCAACTGCGCCTGACCCAGGGCGTAATCGCTCCCAATTTTTCCGCGCCACTCGCAACGCCCGCCTTGAACAATCCGTCATCACCACCGGTTGCTTACATTCCAGTGCCAAAGTAATCCCCAGCGCTCCTGATCCGGTGCCCACATCCACCACCAAATCACACTCGGTAGCAACCGGTAAACAAACATCAATCATCGTCTCGCTGGCTGGTCGTGGTATCAACACTGCCCGATTAACCGTAAACTCTCTCCCATAAAAACTCTTTTTACCAAGCAGATAAGCGGCCGGCACGCCCCGTCCTCTCTGTGCAATGTAATATAAAAATCTCGCTAATCTCCAAATCTTCAACGGTCCACTCACCGACCGTTTGAGAATCAACTCCACTTCGCTTACACCAAAGGCGTGTCGTAGCCAAAACCCGGCCTCGCGACCGGCATCCTCTTTGGACATTAAATGATTTTCGGCTACGATGCTGGTCCGCAACCACCACCACCCTAATCTCCGCCACCACTCCCACGCAATCACATTATTCGTCTTCACCTTCCGATTCACCGTCTGCCCAAGCAGTTAACGCCCCCGCCCTCGCCGCCGTTTTCAATGCGGTAATAATTACAGAAATTTCACCGTTTAAAATATTTGGTAATCCGTGCCAAGACTGTTTTAATCTATGGTCGGTTAACCGATCTTGCGGAAAATTATAGGTTCTAATTTTTTCCGACCGTTCACCAGTGCCAATCTGCCCCCGCCTGTCCGCTTCAATCATTGCTTGTTTTTTTGTCTGTTCGGCTGTAAACACTCTGGTTCTTAAAATTGATAAGGCTCGATCTCTATTTTGACTAAAAGACCGTTCATCTTGGCACACCACCGTTATTCCCGTAGGGATGTGGACTGCTCGGCAGGAGGAATAGGTGGTGTTAACACTTTGACCACCAGCGCCTTGAGAGGTAGTGGCCTCAATTTTTATTTCCTTAGGATCCATTTTAAACTCCTCTTCCTCAATTTTTGGCATCACCGCCACCGTTACAGTGGAAGTATGCACCCGGCCCTTTTTCTCCGTAGTGGGTACGCGCTGCACCCTGTGCACCCCGCTTTCCAGCTTCATCATCCCATACGCTCCCTCACCATTTAGTTCAAAAATAATCTCTTTGAATCCCCCCAAATCATTTTGATGTTGTGATAGCAAACCGGTTTTCCAGCCCAAATTTTCTCCCAAGTGGGAATACATTCGGAATAATTCAGAGGCAAACAAAGCCGCTTCATCACCACCGGTGCCGGCTCTAATTTCCACAATCGCCTCATGGTCATCCAACGGATCCGGTGGAATCAACGCCGCTTCCAATTCATTTTCTCCTGCTAACACCAGCGGTTCCAACGCTTGCACCTCATTTTCCGCCAACACTCTAATTTCAGCATCATCATCCAAGAGCGCCGTCTTGGCACTCTCAAGCGCCAATTTTTTTCTACTCAAATTTTCCGCCAGCTCTAAAACAAACCGCGCTCGAGCGTATTCTTTATGCAAGCCTTGAAATCTCTTTGGTGCCGCTAAAGCTTCAGGACTCACCAATAAGCCATCCAAGCGCTCCACCTCTAATCGTTGGGTGGCTAATATTTTTTCAATTTCTAAAGACATAAATGGATGATAACAAAACACCCGTCAATCAACAATGGATCAACGGGTGTCTGGCTTTGTTAAATTTGAACAGTTTTGATGGAAGTGTCTCTAGCCGCTTTTTTGGTGGCCTTCACCACTGCTCTCGCCGCCTTTTCTTTGGTCTTCACGGCCGAAGTCTTAATCACCAATGCTTTCTTACCGCTTCTTCCGCTAAACTTCTCCACTCTTCCGGCACTATCAACAATCTTCTGCTTGCCCGTAAAGAACGGATGGCAAGCGGCACATAATTCAATATTAATATGCTCGGCCGTAGAGCCAGTAACATATTGGGCACCACAAGCACACTTGATTGTGGCGCTAGTGTGGTAATCAGGGTGGATACCTTTTTTCATATAATCGTCCATTATTCTAATGGGTTTTGAAACTCCTGTCAAATTATTACCCACACTAATATAGATTGACCAAAAATGGATTATTTTATCAAAAAAAAAGAAAACCGGAGCCACGCTTGCGCGCTGCTCCGGTTCACGGTGAGTGAGGCC
>CALRGN010000023.1 GCA_943357745.1 Candidatus Uhrbacteria bacterium | reverse complement strand
TGGAACCAATATCAAATCCAAGCTCGGGAAGCTTGGCTTTTAGTTCTTCTGGTGGCACCCGCAACTTTCTCGCTAAAGCGGTAATATTCATGGGCGGAAGGATACAGGAGTATGCTTATAATGTAAACAATGAACTTCGTTTATAAATATCATAAACTGTTACCAGTGTACCCTTCTAGTACAAGAAGTGGACAAAATCAATCAAGCATGATAACATCATATTATGACTTAACATGATTATTAATTATGTCTACTCTTTCCGTCCCCCTTCCTGCTCACTTGGAAGAAATAATTGTTCGATTAGTTAATAGCGGTTTTGCTGAAACCAAAGCCGAAGTGGTTAGAAAAGCCATTACGCGTTTGGCAGAAGAAGAAGCTGTTAACGTTGTTTTGTTGTCTCAAAAAGAAGCGCGTGAAGGCAAAGTTCTCACCGGAGATTTGCGCAAGCTGGTCAAGGCGTTGTCCTAGGCTATGCAAGTGTTGTTCACGCCGCGCTTTGTGCGCATGATCGGCACCTTGCCGCCGGACTTACAAGAAGAAGTTTATGAAAAAGTCGAGTTGGTGCAAGACCCAAAAAATCATCCAGTTTTGAAAGTTCATAAGTTGCAGGGAAAGCTTAAAGGCATTTGGAGTTTTTCGGTCAATTACAAAACGCGCATTGTTTTTGAAATAACGAAAGAGGGTTATCTGTTGCACGCAGTCGGAGATCATGATGTTTATAAATAGAAAGACCCGAGTTTTTGCTGGAGCTTTTCTGAAATCATCGCTCCGCCGAAGTGGGAATGGGATTGTCCTGGATGCTAATTAATCATCAGTTGGCTAAAAATTTGGATTTCTGGTTATAATCTTGGCATAACTATGTTTTTACTCATTGATAAACCGGCGGGGATAACCTCACATGATGTGGTGGACCAAGTGCGACGGATTACTGGGGAACGACGGGTGGGGCATGCCGGCACCTTGGACCCGTTTGCCACCGGACTGATGATAGTAGGGGTGGGAAGGGAGTCTACCAAACGGCTGGGTGAGTTTTTGAAACAAGCCAAGACTTATGAAGCCACTTTTAGAATTGGTGAGACCACCGAGACTTTAGATCCGGAGGGTGCAGTGATCACCGGATCAGTGGTAAAGGTAACGCCAACCGAGATTCAAGCCGGGATATCGGCCCTAACCGGTGCGATCATGCAGATACCTCCAATGTACTCCGCTCTGAAGCGAGGCGGAAAAAAGCTCTATGAACTGGCGCGCGCTGGTGAAACGGTGGTATTGGAGCCAAGACCGGTGACGATTTTTGAACTGGCTATTATTGACCAAGCGTTATGTGACCAGACTCAGGCCAATCTAACTCCGTTTAATCTCAGAGTTAGAATTCATTGTTCCTCCGGGACTTATATTAGATGTTTGGCTAGGGATTTGGGAGAAAAATTGGGTACGCTGGGGTATGTGACTGAGTTGTGCCGAACAAGGATTGGCAACTGGGATCTTAAAAAGACTAGCAAACTGTCAGAGTTAACTAGGGAAAATTGGGTTGACCGCGCAACGGCTAACCTGTTAAACTAGACCTGTTAAGAATTGTAGCGATTGATTCAATTATACATACGAACATGCCCGCACTGTTGCTCAAGAATCTCAAGCATTATCAGCCGTTAAAGGTTGTCGTTTTTCAATTGAAAGATCGTTTTTAAAATATGCAACAGATATTATTAGTGGTCGCGGCTTTGGCCGTTGGCCTAGTAGGAGGCTGGTTAATTAGATTGCTGGTAGCTAAAAACAGAAGTCAGTCAGCGGAAGGTAGGGCAGATAAAATTATTGCCGATGCCAAGGTAGCAGAACAAACTGCTCTCCTCCAAGCAAAACAGATTGTAGATCAGGCTAAATCAGAAGCTGATTTTAAGGGTCAAAAATTGTTAGTGGAGGCCAGAGAGCAAAGCTTAGCAATTCTCTCCGCGGCTGAAGGTGAAAAGAAAGCCAAAGAGCAAGATCTTAAACTAGCATTGGACCGCGTGTCAGACCGAGAACAACGGTTTGATCAAACCCTTTTAGATTTTGAAGGCAAGAAAACGGAAATAGAAAAAAAGCGAGAAGAGCTGCTCTTGGATAAAGAAAAAATTGGCGGCCTAATTAAGGATGCAGAAGAAAAACTGCAACAAGTGGCTGGACTCTCAAAAGCGGAGGCACTGGAGATAATGATGAAGAAAATTCAGGATGAAAAGCAAGATGATCTTTTGAGCCGGATTAGAAAAATGGATAAAGAGTCAGAGGAGACCATTGAAGCACGGGCGAGAAAGATTATCACTTTGGCGATTCAACGCTTTGCTAGTAGCCAAGTGGTAGATGCAACGGTCTCTTATGTTGATTTGCCAAGCGATGACATGAAGGGCCGGATCATTGGTAGAGAGGGCCGAAATATTAAAGCAATTGAACATCAGACCGGTTGCGAGCTGATCATTGATGATACTCCGGGATCAATTACGATCAGCGGTTTCTCACCGGTACGCCGCCAAGTTGCTAGACGCGCCTTGGAAATTCTAATGAAAGACGGGAGAATTCAGCCCGCTAAAATTGAAGAGGCCGTGAAGGAAGCTAAAAATGATCTAGCTAAAGAAATGAAAAAAGCCGGTGAAGATGCTTTGTATGAATTGGGAATTCCGGTTACCTCTATTGATCCTAAATTAATTTCTATTCTTGGTCGATTAAAATATCGAACTAGCTATGGTCAAAATGTTTTGCAACATTCAATTGAGGTGGCAAGGATTGCTGGATTGATTGGTGAGGAATTAGGATTTGATCCCTTCCCGCTTAGAAAAGGTGGTTTGTTTCATGACATTGGCAAGGCGGTGGATCATGATATGCAAGGGGCGCACCCGCAAATTGGTTACAATGTGATGAAGAAATTTGGATTCCCAGAAGAGCTTTGTTATCAGTCAATTGCGCATCATGAGGACATGCCTAGAACAATTGAAGGAGTGATTGTGAAGGCGGCCGATGCAATTTCTGGTGCTCGCCCGGGAGCAAGACGGAGTTCCGTGGAGGATTATTTGCAACGCCTACAAAACTTAGAGACGGCGGCAATGAGTTTTGCTGGAGTGGAAAAAGCCTACGCCATCCAGGCCGGTAGAGAGGTGCGCGTATTTGTTACGCCCACCGCTGTGAACGATATCCAAGCCTTTGAACTGGCGCGAGATGTGGCCAAGAAAATTGAAAGTGAGTTGACCTATCCGGGCGAGGTGAGAGTAACCGTAATTAGGGAGACCAGAGTTACAGAAGTAGCGCGGTAAATTGAGAGCACCGAATGATCCAACTTGACCGAATCCAATAACTCCTTTAAACTTAGCCAAGTTTAAAAATTAGCCTCGTTAAAATTAGCTTATGAACAAACACACGCTCGCCCAAAAAATTGCTAATAAAATTGACTTGCCAAAAAAATCTATTATTGAGGTGCTGGAACTGGTGCAAGATATTATCATTGATGCATTAATTGCTGGAGAAGAGGTAACCTTGGCTGGTTTTGGTACCTTCTCTAGCAGAACTCGGGGCGCTAGAATGGGAGTAAATCCCAGAAAACCAACCGAAGCTATCTCTATTCATGCTGTTAAAGTGGCTAAATTTAAAACTGGGAAGAGACTGAAAGATGCTCTGAAGGCTGGATAAAATTGGTAAAATTGGAGTCAGGTCGGGAAGGTAGAATTGATCTAAAGCGAAGGTCCAACTGATTTGGTGGTAATCAAACCCAATATTTCATCACAAGAAACGATCCGGGATTCTATGGAGTCCCGGCGTTTTAGCTCCACGCCACCCGCGGCTAAAGACTTGGGAGAAATAACCACTCTATATGGGATACCAATTAAATCAGCGGCGGCCAATTTTTCTCCGGCGGAAACATCTGAACGGTCATCCCACAATGGTTCAATCCCGCTCGCCATTAGAGTCCTATATATATCTTTGGATTTTTCTAGAACTGGTTCCCACGCTTCCCCACTTCCTAAAGAAACCAGATGCACAGTTAATGGCGCCACTGAATCTGGCCAAATCATCCCCCGCTCATCATGCCTTGCTTCCACAATCGCTCCCACTAATCGGCTCACGCCAAGCCCATAACATCCCATGTGTGGCGCAACTCGTTCACCGCTTGCGGTGGTAACTGCAATCTTGAACGCATCTGTGAATCTTGTATTGAGATCAAAAATATTGCCGGCCTCCACGCCTTTGGTGGCGATTAATTCTCCCCCACATTTGGGGCAAGCCTCTCCCACTGCCAAAGTGGCAACTTCAGTATTTTGAGCAAAGCGACATTTGGCGCAAGCAATCAGCTGATCTTCACCGGCGGGAGTGATGATTTGAAACTCATGAGAAATCTTATTACTAAAAGCACCCCCCGAAGCCTCGGTAACTTTTACCTCAACACCAATCCGATTAAAGATTTTGAGGTAAACATCAATAACCTGTGCATAATATTCGTCAAAGTCAGCCGAGGTTTCATGAAAGGAATACATGTCTTTCATCAAGAACTCTCTCCCCCGCAAAACACCGGATTTGGCTCTAAGCTCATCTCTAAATTTGGTTTGAATTTGATAAACCGCCAATGGCAAATCTTTATAGGACTGCAAAAAGGAACCCACTAATGGGGTTACGATCTCTTCCGCTGTAGGGCCAAGGGCGTACTCTTTTCCGGTTTGACTGGGTAGTTTAAAAAGAACATCCACCGTGTTCCAGCGGCCGGTTTTCTCCCAATTTTCTTGGGGCTGAAGCGCGGTCAATAAAACTTCTTGAGCGCCAAGATTATTGAGCTCTTCTCTAATGATGTTTTCAACTTTTCTTAAAACCCGGAGCCCAAGGGGGAGCCAAGAATAAACGCCGGAAAGTTCTTGATGAATAAATCCGGCTTGTAATAAAAGTTTAGCGTTGATTGAATCCCCTTCTCCTGGTGCTTGTTTGCTTGGTTTTGAAAATAAATGGCGATACATCATACATTGGGGTCAGTCGATGGGGTGAAGTCCGGAATGTAAAATTGCAATCAGGTGAGTTCTAACCAGCTCCCAATAAAGTAACCGGTCATTAGAAATACTCCAATGCCCATTAAGATAAAACCAAACATCAAAATGCCTTTGGCGTCAGGGTCATCGGTCATAAATCCCCAAAAAATAAAGATTGCAAAACCGATCATTAAGAGCAGTGGTCCAAAAAACAAGATGAGTCCGGCTAAAAGTAGGATTGACATAGCGTTTCTATTATAACAGAGAGATTAGCAACTGGCGATCTTTATAAAAGCAAGACCGAGGGACGGAATGTTCCGCGCCCTCGGTTTAAGACGATGTGAGGTGTGAAACTCGGGCTAGCCGGCTAGAAGGGGTGCTCCTTGAAATAGCGCTCAAGGCCATCCAAGACACCGTGGCAGTGCGCGCCGTCACCGATGATGAGCTCACCGTTCCAACCGCTGGCTTGAAGTTTTTCAACTGTGCCCCGGACATGATCCTCGGGGAGGATAACGGCTTTGGCATGCACCATAGCTGGGAGATCATTGAGACCATCGCCACAATAGATGGCTAACTGATCAAGGTCGCCCAATAAATAACGGATCGCTGTGCCTTTATCAACTCCCCCAAAGCCTAGCCAAGCTTGACCGAGGAGGGTGGTGTAGGCGATGAGTTGATGGTGATGCGGCATGAAGTGTGGCACGCGATCAATCAAGAAAGTCGCTATTATCTCCCCGGTCCAACTCTTAGGGAATTGGATCGTGACTTCAGCTGGGAACTTTTTGACCGTGACTTGATGTTGGTGAAGGTTGGCTCTACACTGCTCCGCCAAGTGGACCAGAATTTGATCCAACACTCGCCCGCGTTCTGCTGGAGAAAAATCCAACCATTGCCCCAAATCATTCTCCCCTGGTGGCTGATCCGGAGCGTGAGTGTACCAACAATCTGGTGGTTGATTGATGAGACAGGGGTAGATCTCCGACTCAACCAGCACTAACTTCGTGTCTCTAACAACCACAGAACCGGCGCCCATGATCAGCCAGTCGGCAGTCAAACCGGACCGTAGGAGAATTTCATCCACAAATTTCCGATTGCGACCGGTGCAGATTCCCACTGATAACTGTTGCCCGCAGGCGACACGGTTCAATAGCTCGGCGATCCGGCGTTGAACGGCAAGGTCTGCGGCCGGTGTGATGTCCAAAGTTTCGGTTCTATACCAGTCACCATTGGGGTCAACGGTGTTCAGAAGTGTTCCGTCTAGATCTAGAGCCAGGAGCTTTCTAGGGCCTAGAACGAAGGTGAGATTGGCGGGGACGGCAGACCTAGCGTCACTGCCAGACCCATTTGAAGAATTGGGCATCAGTACCTCCTAATCGGGCGACTGGGTTAAGTGAAATGTGCATCTGGTAGACCAGCTTGCGCTTTTGGTTGACCAAAATTAATAAAGAACAGCGGTGAATATTAGCAAAAACTGCTAGTGGAGTCAAATTGATGTTATCGAATGACAAGGGGAATTGGAGATGTCCTATTATTAAACCTGAAAATTACCAATAAGGTGAGGATGAATGAACTAAACAGTCTAATTGAGTTCTTCATCCCTTTGTCCACTTTTTGGGGTACAGATCACTGGTGCACCGGGCGGGACTTGAACCCACGACCAAGAGATTAAGAGTCTCCTGCTCTACCAACTGAGCTACCGGTGCAAAAACAAACCAATTATCTCAAAGTGTTTGACTTTGGTCAAGATTTACAATAACATTACAATTACTTTGAGGCTTCTTATTGTTATAATGAGAATCCACAAGGTAAGTTTAAAATCGTGCGGGCGTAGCTCAGTTGGATAGAGCATCTGGCTTCGAACCAGAGGGTCGGGGGTTCAAGTCCCTCCGCTCGCACCAGAAGTAACTTGTTCGAACCAGACCAAATTCGGCACCGGCAGTCACTTGTTCTGTGGTGAGCTAGATACCGGTTCTGAATTGTTTATTTTTAACTAGTTTCCCCTAGCCACCTAACCTATGCAGACACCTAATTTCCAGTTAGAGCTAAAACGGATATTGATCGGGATCATGCTGATTGGCCTCACTTTTTGGGTTATCATTAGATTCTAATTCTACATTCCCCACTTGATCCAATTGTACATCCCCGACCTGACCCCACCCCACACCACCAAATCTGACCCCATTACCCAAATATAATTTCAAAAGTGTACATTCCCATTCCACAAATACCTTCCAAAGTTTCACCAGCTTTTTTAATACCAATATCTATTACGGTGTCGGCGGTGGGAGATAAGATTTCTTGGTAGTCAATGGAGTGAATTGCGAGAGATGCCGAACAGTCCAAGGTGCCGTTGGTCTTTACAATGAGTTTTGAGGGGATACCGGCTTGGGCCGTACTTAATTTTGGAGAATAGCCACTTTTGGCATTAATAGTGATATATTGCACGCCGTCTATTATCTCTATATTTTCCATAGTCTGATTGGTAGCGGTACGCGCGATGTCATTTGAATCTGAACCGCCAAAAAAAACAAGTCCAAGCCCAGCCACTAGGATCATTGTAATAAAAATTGAAACTGTTTTATCCATAAAGTTATTATATCAAATGTTAGATACTGAATAAAGGATTGATCACACCAAGCCCAGCCAATCCGGAGAGAAAGGTAAATATTCCAAGGCCGATTACCACAATTCCAGCTGATTTAAAAAATAATGGCGCTTGTTTTGAGTGGGCAAATGATACCGAACCAAATGAGAGCAGGGCCAGCATTGGAAATGTTCCCAACGCAAAGAACAGCATGATAAGCATGCCCGCAATAAATGATCCGCTAGAAAGAGCGGCTACTTGGATTGATTGAGTAAAACCACAAGGTAAGAAAAATGTTCCTACCCCAATAAAAATCGGCGCAAAAGTGGCGTGTTCAAATTTTCTAAAGTATGCAAATAGATGACTGGGTAGGGTGAGTTTGGTTTTTTTAAAAACGCCTACTAGATTAGCCCCGAGCAAAATCATAACTGCTGATGCAAGCAGGCCGAGGATGGCAGAAAACAGAAAATTTATCCCAATCGCTTGGCCAATGAACCCAAGTACACCGCCAAGAAACGCAAACCCGATTAGTCTACCGCCATGAAATAAAATAAATTGTTTTTTACTGGTTTTTGCAGTTTCATCCTGGGCCACCTTGGCGGAGAGTGATAGGATTAGGCCACCCACAACCGCTAGACAACTAGAAACTGACGCAATGAGACCAATAATAAAACTGGTGGTGGGAGTAATTACACCACCAACACCAAGATTCAAGATGCCTGACTTTTGCAGGGTAAAAAATAGCGCTAAAGCCCCAATCCCAATGGGGATTGCTTTCCAAATAATATCATTCTGCCTAATAACATTGTCTTGTTTATTTTCTTTAATTATTTTTTCTACGGAGAGAGTATGGCCGTTTTGCTTTATTTTTTTAGTGAGCATTTCTGCTAACTCATGTTGACTGTTGTCCAGTTCTGTTTCAAACGATACAATCTCGCTTTTCAAATCAACTTTAGTATTTTTTATTCCTATTTGATCATTTAAAGCATCTTCGATTGAGATTTTACAGGATGCGCAATGAGTACCCGATACATGGAATGCATATGTTTTCATAGTTACAATTTCATTGCTTTAATTCTCAATGAATTTGAGACCACCGATACAGATGATATCGCCATGGCAAAACCGGCAAATACCGGCGAGAGCAGCCAACCAAATAACGGATAGAAAGCCCCGCCCGCAAGGGGAATACCGATAATGTTGTAGATAAATGCCCAGAAAAGATTTTGTTTGATTCCGTTCATTGTCATTTTGGATAATTTTACTGCCTTAACAAGTTTTGAAATGTCACCGCCGAGCAGTGTAATCCCAGCTGATTCAATGGCAACATCAGCTCCGGTTCCCATAGCAACGCCAACATCGGCTTGAGCAAGAGCGGGGGCGTCATTTATCCCATCGCCCACCATTACCACTATATTACCTTTTGCCTGTAAGTCCTTAATAATATTTAATTTATCCTCTGGTAATACCTCTGCAAAAACTTGATCAATACCTACAATTTTTGCAATATACTGGGCGGTATTTTTATTATCTCCTGTAAGCATTACCACTTTCTTTTTTAGTTTATGTAAGGCTTTCACTGTTTCAATTGCTTCTGGTTTAATGGGATCGGCAACAAAAACTATTCCAAGTAACCCGTTTTTATTTGCAAGCAATACAGGCGTTTTACCTTGTTTTGTTTCCTGTTCCAAGGAATGAGTATTGTAGGAAAGATTTAAGTCTGAAATTATTTTAAGGTTGCCCACAAAATATTCTACACCATCAATCGTTCCTCTAAGACCTTTACCTTTTATAATTTCAAAATTTGACGGGGTTGTTACAGCAATATTGTTTTCTTTTGCATGCTTAACTATTGCTTGAGCGATTGGATGTTCTGATTTACTTTCAAGGGTGGCTAAGATGCCGATAATTTCTTGCTCGTTTTTGTCCCCTAGAACCTGTACTTTTGTGATTGTGGGTTTGCCTTTTGTGATTGTTCCGGTTTTATCAACCACCACAACATTTGCTTTATGCAGTGTTTCAAGCGTGGCCGCATCTTTAACTAAAATGCCTTCTTTGGCGCCCTTACCCACTCCAACAATAATGGCAGTAGGGGTGGCAAGTCCAAGGGCGCACGGACATGCGATTACAAGTATTCCTACAAATGAAGTCAGTGCAAAAGAAAGGGCTTTTGGAAACCCAAAGACTGGTAAACCAAAGTACATCCAAAATCCAAAGGAAATGATGGCGATGACTAATACAGTGGGCACAAATACGGCAGAGATTTTATCCGCCAGCGCTTGGATTGGCGCTTTGCTTCCTTGCGCCTCCTCAACCATTTTTATAATATGAGATAGCAAAGTTTTAGAGCCAACTTTTGTGGCTCTGAAATTAAAAGTACCGGTGGTGTTGATTGTTCCGGCAACAACTTGGGCGTTGATAGTTTTTTCAACCGGCACCGGTTCGCCGGTGATCATTGACTCATCCACATAAGAAAATCCGTCAACTACCACACCATCAACGGGAATTTTCTGCCCTGGTTTGACAACAATGAGGTCCCCAAGAATTACTGCTTCAATTTTTATTTCAATTTCTTTTCCGTCACTTATTACTAGGGCGGTTTTTGCTTGGAGTCCTAAAAGTTTTTCAATCGCATCGCCGGTTTTTAGTTTTGATTTTGCTTCTAAATATTTACCAAGCGCAATAAAAGTAATTACCACTATGGTAACATCATAAAAATTATATTGTGCGCTTAAATACGGCGCTAACACTTCTTCAAATGCGCTAACAATAAAGCTGTAGATAAAAGCCACTAATGTCCCAAGACCAATTAGCGAATCCATATTGGCGCTTCCGTATCTAAAAAATCTATACACTCCCAGCAAATAAGGTTTCCCAATCGTAATAAAAATGTAGGTAGCAAAGATTGGCAAGAGGTGATGAAAGAACTCGTAAATAGTAAGCGACATTGGAGTAACAAGCTGATAGCGGCCGAATATCTCCCAAATCATTATGAAAATACTGATACCGGCAATGGGAAGTGCGCCAAACACTCCCTTTTTCATAACCGCTATTTCCGCTAGCTTCTCAGATTTTGATTGATTGAGTTCTAAATGTCCCGCGTGTGCAATAGTGGTTGTACCCATTGCCTCTGTTTTTGGTACCATTAGAGAATATCCTAATGGCTCTAAGTGCTGATTAATCATTTTCGGCGATGTAATTTTGGCATCAAAAGTAATCTTGGCATTTTCTGTACCAATGTTTACTGAAATATTTTCTACGCCAATAATCTTTTTTACAGTTCGCTCTATATTGCTAGCACAGGAGGCGCAGTGCATCCCTTTTACCTGATAGGTGTGGGTTGTGTTCATACAACGATCTTTTAAGTAACCACCTTACCATTTTTTTTCCGCTAAGGCCTGGGCGGCGGCGTCTAGTTGGGCTTCTTTTTTGCTGGTCCCCTTCCCTTTAGCGATCAATTCACTGCCAATATAGACACCGATAATAAAATTCCGTTCATGATCGGGACCGGTTTCTTCTAGAACTTTATAATTGGGGGTGATGCCGGTTTGTGACTGCGAGGCCTCCTGAAATTTACTCTTGGGATCAGCGTAAGATTTACTCTGTAGGATCTCTGCTAAATCCGGCAATAAATGTTTGTGAAGAAACTTCTTTGACTCCTCCCAGCCAAAATCAAGATAGATCGCTCCAATAATCGCCTCCATCGCATTGGCTAAAATGTAACGGCGCGCCTTAGTGTTACTCTCCTGCAACTCACCTTTAGAAAGATAGAGATAAGGTTCCACTCCTAGTCTCTGCGCCACCAAACTCATATTGTCACCGTTCACCAAAGCGGAACGCCAAGTGGTAAGATCCCCTTCTGGGTTAGGAAAATTGAGATAGAGATATTCGGTCACCACTAACTCTAACACGGCATCTCCTAAAAATTC
>CALRGN010000022.1 GCA_943357745.1 Candidatus Uhrbacteria bacterium | reverse complement strand
CCGGATAATATGAAAGCCGGTCGGTTTGGAAAATGGTTAGAAGGGGCAAGAGATTGGGCCATCTCCCGCTCTCGTTATTGGGGCACCCCGCTTCCAATTTGGAAAGCGGAGGATGGGACGATCCTCTGTCTTGGGAGCGTGGCTGAACTAGAAGCTCTATCCGGACAATCGATAACAAATCTTCATAAGCAAGTGGTAGATGAGTTGAAATTCACCAAAGATGGGAAAACTTATCACCGCATTCCAGAAGTTTTAGATTGCTGGTTTGAGTCTGGTTCCATGCCCTACGCCCAAAACCATTATCTTTTTACCGACCCTGCTACCGACCCTGCTACCGACCCTGCCGAGTATTCCAAAACCTTTCCCGCCGACTTTGTCTCTGAAGGTCAAGATCAAACCCGAGGTTGGTTTTACACTTTGCATGTTTTGGCTACCGCCTTGTTTGGCACACCGGCTTTCAAAAATGTAATTGTAAATGGGATCGTGTTAGCAGAAGACGGCAAAAAAATGAGCAAGCGACTCCAAAACTATCCCGATCCAGACCTGATGCTTCAAACTTATGGCGCCGATGCGGTGCGATTTTATCTAATGTCCACTCCGGTGGTTACCGCCGAGAACCTTCGTTTTCAGGAAGCGGGCGTCTCTGAGGTGGTTAAAAAACTCTTGAATATTTTGAGCAATGTTCTAGAATTTTACAAGCTTTATTCCGCTCTAGAAGCGCAACCTCGCGTGGAAATCACTCACATTCTTGATAAATGGATTGAGAGCCGAACCGCAGAAACCGTGGGCTTAGTTACAACTGGTTTGGATAATTACACCCTTGATGCTCCTACTCGCGCTCTCCAAAACTTTGTTACCGACCTCTCCACTTGGTATCTCCGCGGATCGCGTGATCGTTTTAAGGGTCACCAACTAGAAGCCCGTCCCGCCCTCCAAACCTTAGGCGATTCTCTGCTAATATTAAGCCAACTTATCGCTCCCTACACCCCTTTTATCGCCGAGGAAATTTACCGCACCGTCCAAACCGCCCGCGGTTTATTTATGGTGGGCGATTCCGTACATTTAACCAATTGGCCCATAGCCACTAACGTTAACGCCGACGCCTTAGCAATAATGGGAGTGGTGCGATCGCTCGCCTCCAGAGCCTTAGAGGCTAGAGAGAAATTTGGTCGACCAATTAAACAGCGACTCGGTGAGCTTAAGGTATTCCTTCCCGCTGATCGGGTAAATATTCTTACTGCCGATCATCTGCAAGTATTGATGGATGAGGTCAATGTAGAAAAAATTACTGTTTTGGTGGGAGAAGGATTGTCGGGAGGAGAATTAGCGGTAGAACTTGATCCCACCCTTACCCCGGCTTTACTAAGACACGGCTTAGCAAGAGAACTAATCCGGCGCATCAACGGTTGGCGGAAAGAAGTAGGCCTAACTATTAGTGATCGTATCGGTTGGGAGCTATATTCAGAAGCGGAGGCAGTCAAAGCTACCTGGCAAGAATTTAAGTCTGACTTAGAAAATTCCACATTGGCTCATGAGGTAAAGTGGGGGAGTGCATCGGCAGATTCAGGTGTGAACACCATCCGCTTTTTATTTCAAGAAGATCAAATCACTGTGGTTATTCATGAGAGCCAGATCTAATCAACCTGGTCCCCGACCAGTTCTCAAACAGATTGAAATTGGTTTGCAATTAGATTAAAGTATAATAATTTAGCTATGATTTTAGACACAGTTCTGCTAGTGCCAGAAAATGATGTTGAATCACAGACGATTTTAGAAATCGCCACCAAGGTTGGCATCCCAATTCTCAAAAGTGAGCAACCGCACGGCGCTCGTCTGGCCAATGAGCCCAATCTCCTCGCTCGTCTTGACCACTCCACCAATCAGGTCGCCAATCACTCCACCAATCCGGTCGACATTCACCGCCGTCTCGCGATCGTAGAAATTCCCGGGCCCCTCCTTGAGGAATCGTTGCGTCAAGCCGGTTGGGAGGTTATCATCATTGATCATCACCGCTATGATGAGTTAGATCGCCGGAATCCCTTAAGCTCGCTTGAACAATTCTTAGTGATATTTCAGATTACCCCGGCCGATCTAGATAATTTAGGCTTTGATCCTAGAATCATTTTTGGTTTAGGAGTAATGGACCGCGGATTTGTTTGGGGTTTGTCCCCGGCCGGATTTTCTATCTCCGAGTCGGCTCAAGTGCGGGTGGAATATCGCCGCCGTAAAAACCTCCTAAAAGGTGAAAACGCGATTTTAATACAAAGTGTCAAACGCGCCTGGGAAACTCGTGAGCAACAGGACGGTGTTTATATTATTCGGTCGGACAATAAAGAGCATCACATTCGGGAAGAAATCTCCTTTCTCCTGGCAGAATCACATGAGCTCCCACCACCGGCGATTATTTATGAAGGCGACGGTCGGGTAACAGTGCAGGATTGTGCTCAGGCCCCGCTCCTCTTTACTCATTTTGGCGGGTATACTTTTGGTAATGATCTTTGCTGGGGGAGAGAAGCTAATTCTCACCCCACTTTAACGCCAGAGCAACTATTAGTGCTAATTAATGCCTAATGACTATGGATTTCTCTAGTAATCAGGCGCGCAATTCAGTCGTCGGAGCAGACCCGGAGCTTGAGTTATTGCGGTCGGCATTTAATAATCCCCAAAGAAGCAATCGTGTCGAGCAACAGTTTTCTGCTTTAACAAAATCAATCCCCGCTCTCGGCCATTTATTCTGGTATCCGCTCAACCCCACCGGGCCCGCTCCCCTTGCCTCTCTACAAGCTGAAGCTACCGGCTGGCTGACAATGTTTGACCACTGGCAAACTCCAACCGCCACTCCGTCTTTATTATCTTTAAATGCTCCCGTGGGGGAGTATTACCATACTTTGGTTAACCCCCAGTTAACGCAAAATCTACCTTGGTATTTAGCTTTTAGTTGTTTGCTATCGTTGGGTAAGTTGAATAGTTATCGTTGGAAATTACGCCCAGACTCGGTGAGTGGGGCCGAAGGGTTTGGTGGATTGGGAGAGTTTGTTGCTCCTACAGCGGTGCAACTAGAGCGTTTTGATAAGTGGCGTCGCGCTCGATTGCTAGCGGGCCAGACTGTTGACCAGCCCGCAATTTCACTAGTCGGTTACGCCCGTTTAGCGGCCAGCTCCCGTCTTGGTCCTAACCAACAAAAGATCGTTACATTTTATAATCTGGATTCCTCAGAAGAGGCTCTGTTAATGGAAGTCTTGAGCCGGTTTGAAGAGGCAATTCAAATCGGGATCAGCGACCGTTCCGTAAACTGGTTTAAAGCCGCCACCACCGCGGCCGGTAAACGCGGGTTTAGGGCGGAAGTTTTTTTGGATCGATTATTCACCCTGCTTTGGTTAAATGCTATTTCTCCGATCATAAATCCGACTACTTTACCGGCCACGGAACCGTCTCTTGCATCAAACATCATTCGTCAAATTATCACCATTCATGAGCTAGAACAAGAATTATCACCGGATAGAATCAAATCAAGGCTCGCCCCAATTCATCACGCCAAGAAAGCGGCCGCGGAAGGGATTCTAGCTAGATATCAACTAGACTTCCCAAGTTTATTTAAGACCTACGCCGTGCCAATTGGTCCAATTAGAGGGGAGTGGGCACGCGCACTAAGGAGCCACCTAAATAATCACCCAGCGGTTGCCGAATCTTCCATTCTTCCAGCGGAATTGAAGGGCTCTCTTGAAACCGCTAAATTGGAGTTACAAACCGCCGGCTTGATTCCGCTACCATAAATTTATCTATGATCGCTTTTTTAAAAGGAGAGGTGGTGGGGCATGGTCTTGATTATATTTACTTAGAGGTGGCCGGTGTGGGCTATAAATTATTA
The DNA here is from genome assembly GCA_943357745.1 of Candidatus Uhrbacteria bacterium. GTDB lineage: Bacteria > Patescibacteriota > Patescibacteriia > UBA9934 > UBA9934 > JAGORL01. The sequence goes on along the minus strand of CALRGN010000022.1, from coordinate 7,909 downwards.
ACCGTAGATTGGTCACCGGCGGTCACTCCTCAAACCACTTGGTGGGTGAGTGAAATTATCAGAGAAGACAAATTTGATCTCTACGGTTTTCTAACGATTGAAGGGAAAAATTTGTTCGAACTTTTGCTCTCCGTTTCCGGAGTTGGTCCCAAGTCGGCACTCAAAGTATTATCCACCGGCACCACCGACCGGATTTTAGGACAGATCGCTCAAGGTAATGTTGATTATTTTAATTCCGTCTCTGGTATTGGCAAAAAAACCGCCCAAAAAATCATTCTAGAATTAAAAGGCAGCTTAGGATCATTGGCCGGTGGTCTCTCTGGGGGAGTGGACCAAGAAGTTCATGAAGCCCTAACATCATTAGGTTATAATTACGACCAAATTACTCGGATCTGGAGTGAAGTAGCGGGGGAGACCTTGGAAGCCAAAGTAAAATCCGCCCTAAGATTACTATCTAAAAGATAGGGCAGACTACAGTTATGATCTGAATCCAAAAAAATTCATATGACCAATGCATCATTGTTCAACCAATCCGAATCTAGCAACCGTCTTTCATGGAACGCCACTGTAATCGCTTCGGCCATTAAAATGGGAGCTTTTCTACAAAGTTGGGAATGGGGGGAGTATCAGCGCGCTCTTGGTCTTAAAATTCAACGACTGGTTTCATCGTCCACCATATCAACCACCGCATCGCAACCCGAGCAAGTTCTCGCCATCCGTCACCCCTGGCCACTTGGTCTGGACTATTGGTATTTGCCTAAAGGCCCAATCGGTCCAGTTTCAGAATCGTTTCGTCAACAAATTTTCGCCGCCTGTGGGGACGGCATCATGTTGCGCTATGAACCGCTAGCGCCACTAAATTGGGCGGGAATCAAAGTAAGAAATCATCAACCGGGACGCACGCTTCATTTAGATCTCCGTCCTGGGTTTGAGCACATTCTCAAAACAATGGAGAGCAAAACCCGATACAATATCAACCTCTCATTAAGGCACGGCATCGTCGCTCGTTTAATGACTCCAGAAGAATATCCTAAATTTGTAACGCTCATGCTAGAAACCGCCAAGCGCGGCCATTTCACTCCTCATCCGGGGCCTAGATATCTGGAACTTTTTAATCATTTTAAAACTCCAGAGGCAACCGCTATCATGATTGGCGCCTTCTCTGGCTCTAAACTTCTCGCCGCTACCATTGTGATTGATTTTGCTGGCACACGCACCTATTTGCACGCCGCCTCCACGCCCGATGAGCGTGAGAAAAAAGCTCCTCACGCCCTGCAAGCCTTTATAATTCAAGACGCCATTAGTCGTGGCCTCCACACCTACGATTTTTGGGGTCTAGCTCCCGCTGGTGCCACAGACTCTCACCCTTGGCAAGGTTTTTCTAAATTTAAACAGGGGTTTGGCGGCACTCCCTATGAGGCGCTTGGTACTTATGAGACCGCTCTCCGCCCTAAGCTGTATTCAATCCTCCGCCAATTAAGAAAAATCACTGGTTAATTAAGAAGAAAATACCGATTATCGGAACAAGCAAGAAAGGGGGTAGGCCTTGCTTTTTAGCTCTGATTGGGGTAAGTTTATTGGTCACTAAGTATCTGGCATGCCGCTCGATTAGTGACGGAGTTCGTCATGACTGTGGACTCAGGCCAGGATTGGCTGCTCATCTTGGAGCGGTATGAAGGCGATGCTTGGCTTGAATGCCACGCACCTATTCCGCTCCTTCTGGTGCCTGAAGGTGGGCTGGTGATTGGGCGAGGACATTTTTTCAAGAATGACGATGCACCCGATGACGCGATGCGGATTAGTCGCGAACATTGCTGTTTGGATTTCCCCGGGCCTCATTGGAGGGTGCGAGATACGTCCACCCACGGCACAGCGATTGTGCGGCCGGGGCATGAAACGCGTACTATCCACAACGAAGATTCGTTGCTGTTCCCCGGTGATGCTCTCCATTTCGCCAATTATGGTCGTTTGTCGTTCAGACCAAAGCGAATCGCGGCGGAATCAGGCTAGCGATGCAGTACCGTTAACCGTACTTCCTTGAAGCCCGTCATCCATGAATGGATTGGCGGGCCTTGTGTTTAAGATTAAAAGCGTGAGTTCAACAATTTATAGCACCACCTCTGATCTTTTAAAGGGGTAACGTTTTAGGGCCTGGTTGGGGGTTAGATAGTTGGTCAATATTTCTCAAATCATCTGCCAAAATATGATAAAATACTCTCATGCGCATCGCCATCGACGCCAGATTTTTCGGTCCAATCAATGGAGGAGGGGGGATCGGCCGTTATGTTTCCGAACTAATCCACTCCCTGCAAAAGTTGGATCACCACAATGAATATCATCTCCTTCTCACCAAGGACTCATTTCATGAATGCCCCCTCACCGCCGGCAATTTTTACAAACACCTTGTTCATCACTCCCCCTATACCTTTGCTGGTCAAAGAGAGTTACCTCGCCTCCTTTCACAAATTAATCCCCGCTTCACCCACTTTCCTCATTGGACGGTTCCACTCACTTACAGAAAACCATTTCTCACCACCCTCCATGATGTGATTTGGCTAGACGACCCTGATTCTCGTAACGCCACTACCCGCCATCCGCTTATTAACGGTCTTAAAAGAACTTTTTTCCGACTCTCTTTAGAAAAAGCTGTTCACCAAAGTCGTCAAATTATCACTCCGAGCAACTACACCAAACAGCGCTTACTCCGCCACTTCAGAATTTCCCCTCACAAGATCACCAAAATTGCCCATGGTCTCACCACCCCGTTATCCGGAAAAGGAATTACGCTCAGCGATTATGGTGTTTACGCCCCCTATTTTTTAACGGTCGGTAATTTCTATCCCCACAAAAATCACACCTTTGTTCTTAAAGCTTTTCGGGCCGTTGCCGATCTCTTTCCCCACGCCGCTTTAGTGTTAGCTGGCAAAAAAGATCATTTTTCCATGAATCTTGAGGCACTGGCCCGCTCATATAATTTTCTCCCCCACCAAATTAAATTTATTTACTCACCATCAGATGAGGTGTTGGGCGCGCTTTATCATCAGTCCACCGCTCTCGTTCATATGGCAAAACTAGAAGGTTTTGGTTGGCCGCCACTAGAGGCGCTAAGTTGTGGCAAACCGGTAATTGCGAGCGACGGCGGATCACTGCCGGAAATCCTTGGCAATCGAGCCGAACTTGTGGGCAGTAATGATGAGCAAGCCCTAGTTGGTGCTATGCTTAAATTGCTGACCAACGCCAAACAGTCACCACTTACTGCCTCTCTCTCCCGCGCTCATGCCACGGAATTTTCTTGGCACCGTGCTGCCGAGCAAACGCTAGAGGTTTATTCCCATTTTGGTTATAAGCTTTTATAGCGACAACAATTACCAGAAAATTGTGACAAAATTACCAAAAAAAATCCCAATCATTTCTGGAGGAATTCAACCCTCACCTTTTGTTATTAAGCTCACCCGTCATAACGGCGTGCGCGAAGATCTAAGTTGGTTGGCTAAAGAACTTTTATTTGAACCATCAGAGGCTGGTACCGCTGACGAAGCGCCACTCATGGAGTTAATCGGAACCGATCCGCTCGCCCTTTCAATCTCTGAAGTTGAGGAACAGCTTGAATTGGCTCCCGGTACACTTTCCGCTCAAGATTTAAGCCTCATTAACAAGACGGTTGGCAAAAATGTCGGTAGGCAATTAGCGGTCGCCCTTGATATTTTAGAAAATGTTGATCCAGTTATCGCCTGCAACTGGTTAGAAATTAATGACGATCAAATTAATCCCTCGTCATCAGATTCGCTCATCAACGCCCCGTCGCCGGTTACATTTGTCGACCGTACTAGCCCGTCAGTCACATGCGCCGACCTTGTTCCCCCGTCAGTCGCATCCGCCCACCTCGCGCCCCCGTCAGAAGCCACACCGTCAGATCAGGTAATGACCGCTAACAATTTGGCACGGTTGATCAATTCTCAAGCGATCAATTTTAACCGCTTACGACCCAGTGAATTACGCTTTCGGCTGGCGGGATTTGCTGCTTTGTTGCTACTCTCCATTCTCCCCCTGCAGGCCTTTCAAGCCGTGGCCGATTTCAATCTAACGCTCTCGGCCGAGGAGGCTAGATCTGAAGCCGCCATCATGGCCTTCCAGGGTGCCGGCGCCGCCTTAGGGGGCGGAAACATTACTGAAGCCGGAGCGCAATTTGCCACCGCCACCACCGCCCTTACCGCCATTGAATCTAGTTTCTCTCAAATTGAATTAGGCATCGGTAAAATCATCGCTCATCTTCCGGCAGTGGGGGAGACCATCAAGATTAAACAGAATCTCTTACAGGCCGCCACCGCCTTAGCCGGTGCCGGGATGCTTTCTACGGAAATGCTTGAGGCATTAGATCGCCCCCTGCCATTGCCAGAACGCTTGCAAATCGCCAGCGTGTATCTAAACCGACTCTCCCCGTTGATCGCTTCCGCTACCACCGATCTTTCTACTCTCACTAATCTCATTGATCAATATCCCGCCTTGGCACCAATGACCGATTTTCTTCCCGTTCTCACCGCTTTAAATCCTCTACTCTTAGAGTATCCAGAGCATCTAGCCTTTCTCGGTGAAGCGCTTGGCGCCATTGAGACAAAACGATACCTACTCGCCTTTCAAAATAACACTGAGCTTAGAGCCACCGGCGGTTTTATGGGTAGTTTAGCGGAGATTGATGTAAGTAACGGCAAGATTATTGCCGCCCGTATTCCCGGTGGCGGACCTTATGATTTTCAGGGACAGTTAACCGAGTTTGTTTCTGCCCCTAAGCCAATTCAACTTATTAATGCCCGTTGGGAATTGCAAGACGCCAATTGGTTTCCTGATTTTCCCACTTCCGCCCGCAAGATTGAATGGTTTTATACTCATTCCGGTGGCCCAAGTTTAGATGGAGTTATTGCTGTCAACGCCAGCTGGGTGGCTAGTTTGATTGAATTTTTAGGACCGATTTCTTTGCCGGAATACGGCGTAGAACTCACACCAGATAATTTCTTTCTCACTTTACAAACCCTGGTGGAAAAGGATTATGACCACACCGCCAATAATCCAAAAGCGGTGATTGGAAAAATATTTACCAAATTATTGGATCGATCAGAAAAGTTAACCAGCACCGAGCTTCTTCAATTTCTTTCTTCTTTAACCACGGCTTTACAAACTAGAGACCTCCAACTTTACTTAAATGATGATCTCGCCCAAAGTAAATTAACCGCCTGGGGTTTAGACGGCGCGCTTAAACAACCAAAAGGAGATTACTTAATGGTGGTTAATACAAATATTGGCGGTGGCAAAACTGATGGTGTGATTGGTGAGGCTATTAACCTAGAGGTAGTACAGTCAAAATCCGGAGCTTGGGAGCACCACTTAACTTTTACTCGTACTCACCACGGAATAAAGAACGAACTTTTTAGAGGGGTAAATAATGTTGATTATGTAAGATTTTATGTACCCGACGGCAGTACTTTAATCTCCGCGAGCGACACAGAACCGCCAGCACCAGAACTGTTTGAATCGTATCCGGTACCGCTGGCCTTAGATTCTGATCTCGCTCTAAACTTACAAAATCTCAAAACCAATCAAGCCGGTGGAATGGATGTTTGGCGTGAAAGTGGCAAAACCATTTTTGGCGGCTGGGTCCAAACAAAGCCCGGAGAAGTCTCTTTGGTGAGTCTAGTTTATAAAATTCCCCCGGCGCTGGCTCCGATTCAAACTGCTCTCAGTCCTCATGCCTGGCTCACTGGTGAATCTCCACATTATCAGTACTCTCATTATTATCAGGAACAGTCCGGAGTCTTGAGTAGAACCTATCACAGTCAGGTGAGTCCGCTCCACGGATTGATTCCAGTCTGGACCAATCAAGACGCGTATCGTTCCGGAGAAGTAACTAGCGCTGAACCTGGTGATCTCTTTGCCGCCTGGATATGGTAAAACATCATCCTACCCACAGGATACCTAATCGGATTCCCACACCAAATCAATCCCGAAACCATAATTCATCAGCGGAAATGAATGCCGGTCTAAAGCTGATTTACGGGAATGATCTACACGACCTTAAAACTATGAAAAGACGTCGTTCAGGTTCCGGCATTCTTGGCAAAATAGTCTTTCTTTTATTTGTCGCCTGTATTTTGGCTTACGGCGGTGCTTATTTGTATGCCCGTTTTGCTTTTCAACCAGAATCCGGCGACTTTAGTATTGATTTGGTACCACCAGAAAAAATTATCTCCGGAGAATTGTTTACGCTGATCATTAATTATAACAATGATAGCCGTTTGCCCTTAGGTAATTTACATCTGTCACTCCAAACTCCAGCTGATTTTGACGCCGAATCTGTTCTGCCTAATCACCTCTCCTTAGAGGAGCTAGATTGGGATCTCGGCACCATGGCCGCTAATCAATCCGGTACCATCACCATTACGGGTCGTTGGCTCACCACCGTACCCAGAGAGGCGAGCTTTCAGGCATTGGCGCGTTATAAACCTAGTAACTTTAATTCTGAATTCACAAAATTAGCCAGTGAGCGGCTTAAGGTTGACCAAACTCCGCTCACTCTCAGTTGGACCGGCCCTAATACTTTGCAGGCCGGCGAAGAGGGAACCTATCAACTCACTCTGCAAAATCTGGGCGCGGAACCGGTACCACTCACTAACCTGTTGTTAGAATTACCGCCCAACTTTAATCTCAAAAGCGCCAAGCCCCCTTTTATTGCCGGTGAACCAACTTTTTGGGAGATCCCCACCTTTGCACCCGGAGAAAATTACCTTGGCACCATTACTGGTACTTTTGGTTCCGTGGTGGGCAGTGAGGAATTTAATCTAGTCGCCATCTCTCAATTAACCACCGCGGGAGAAAAATTAGAATGGCAAAAAATCAGCTTTCCCGTAATGGTGGAGAATCCTCCGCTCACCTTTTCGTTATTCGCCAACGGTGCCACCGCTCTACTTGATTTAGCGCTTGGTGAAAAAATCAGACTAACGGTTAGACTGGATAATCAAAGTTCAGAACCAATCACTCCAAAGAATATTGTGATTGATTTTGAACCAGACGGCAGTTTCCCGATTCTTTGGAAGGAAGCCAATCTAGACGGTGGTAAACTAACCGCTCAAGGGATAGTCTTTGACGCTTCCACCTTGGGGGTGATTCCCCCCGGCGGTAAATTTATGGCCAGTTTAATTTTGCCCACCAAAACAACGCTGTCAGGAACTGATTTAATTCTCTGGACCGCCACCGCGCATCTCTCTTGGTCTGAGGGGATCCTTGACACCGCCCCTGTTGGTCTGGGCGTGGTGCGGTAAGCTCACTGTTCCGACCAACTCGCCCACCTTTCGGGCCGTGTTTTCCCAGCTAAATGTTCGCGCAATAAGCAACTCTAGTTCATTTGGCATCATCTTGGACAGATCGGTAATTTTTATCATCGCCTCGGTTAGATCAGATACAGAATAAGGGTTGAATAGGATGATTCCAGGATTGCTAGGAGTGGTCATTAGTTGACCAAGCACTTCTAATCCGCCACCAAAACTACCACTAATCACTCTAGTTTGTTCGGTCAGAGCTTCAAGCGGCGGCAGGCCAAAGCCTTCGTATAAGGACGGCCAGATAAAAGCGACCGCATGCCGATATAGATTCATTTTATTCTCTTCTTTTACGAATCCCAGCAACTCAATCTCCTTGCGATTTGGGTGTTCTTCTAACAATTGCTTGATCCCCCGATTTTTCCAGCCAATGGCACCAGCAATCACCAATCGGGGACCGGTTGGTACCATCGCTTTATAGCGAGCATAAGCCGCCAACAAGCAGGCAAAATTTTTCCTTGGTTCAATCGTGGCTAGTGATAAAAAGTACGGTCGGATAGAGAGCTCGTCCTTGATTCGGACCGGACCCGAGCTCTCGACCG
>CALRGN010000021.1 GCA_943357745.1 Candidatus Uhrbacteria bacterium | reverse complement strand
ATGGTCGGTTTGCCGGCCGAGGACACGAGCCGTTCCTTTTGGCCCATCATCGCGGCGGACGGGGGAGGCGAATATATCCCACGGACGACGATCCCGAGCTTCATTGGGACCAATGGTCCAGATTGGATCAACGATCCTTGGCAATACTCGATCCGTAACGATCAGTATCGCCTAGAGGCGGTCTCCGATGGTGGTGTGGCAACGGTCGCCTACTCGCTTTATTCGGTCTATCCGTGGCGTGAGGAAGACTCAAACGCGGATGGATGGATTGATTTCGGCGAGGTGGATTCCACCGCGGATATTATTCTCGACGGGGTGTCTGACATGGAGCGGACAGTGGTGTCTGAGCTCTTCGCGGCGTTGCCGGAATCTGCCAAGGCAGAGTTGCCGGTGCCGGTGAGTAACACAACCGAGTGAGGCGTGCGCGTGGCTAGTCGGAGACCCCGACTGGCCACGCTTTTTTTAATGGTTCATGAATCTGGTCAAATGAATGGTTTATGTTATCATGTGGAAAATATGAATGATCAACAAGCGATCGGGCAATCTAGAGGGCAATTGTGGCGGAAGTTTAAAATTTTGGCTGTGGGAGGGACGGCCTTATTGTCAGCAGTTTTTATGATTAAGTGGAGTCTTACCGAGGTGCAGGGAGCAGTGAATGAGGATACTTGGCTCACAGCAATTGCCGATGTAGTGGTGGGTGAGATTCCCGCTCAACCTAATTTTCTGATAATGTTTGCTGATGATTTGGGATCTGATAAACTAGCCAGTTACGACCTGTCCTCTGTTTACGCACCCTTGCCCGCCTTAGCGGCCTTGGCTTCAAAAGGGGTGCAATTTAATAATGCTTACGGGGCCTATCTCTGTTCCCCTTTTAGAGCGATGTTAGAAACCGGACGCTTGGGTCATCAAACTGGTATAACAAACTTAGTTGATTGCAAGGCTGAGGGATTGGCGTTGAGTGAGATTTCCTTAGCCGAAAAATTGAATTTTTATGATTCAAGTTGGATTGGTAAAGTTCATATTTGGGGGGCGGAGAACGGGGTTGATGAGTGGATTTGGGAATATGTATTAGACCAAGGTTGGAAGAACTTTAGTGCCTTGACTCCTCAAGGAATGGCTAATCAAGGAATTTGTGGGGATGGGATTGATGTTGAAAACAAACTGACCAATTATGTAGCCTTTAACTCGGGCGGAGTGGTGAAGAACTACAAAGGATCAAAAAATTATGCGGATAAGATTTCGGCGGATGCGGCCGTGAGTGAGATGGCACGAATGAGTGAACCGTGGCTTCTTAAAATCGCCTTTAATGGTCCGCACTCCCAACATGATGCTGACGGTAACTCACAATGGGTCTATCCACCGACCGGTCTTTGGCCAGCCCCTGATTATGGTGCTTATGTGGGAACTACATTAATTCAAAAGAAGTTTCATGCGATGGCGCAAGCACTTGACCATGAAGTGGGAAAGATTTTGGGATCAATTCCCAACCCAGAGAATACTTGTGTAATTTTTATGGCCGATAATGGATCGGCCGGTGAAGTGGTGTTGGCGCCGCTTCTAAATTCTGATTCCAAAAATCATATTAATGAGATGGGAACTAGGATACCGTTTTTGGTTTATTGTCCGGGTGCGCCAACCGGAGTATCAGAAGCACTAGTTGGCGTAAGTGATATTTATGCGACCGTTTCTGAACTGGCTGGTGTGCCACTAGATGTGAGTTCACCGGCGTTTGGGTCCTCCTTTTCATTAGTGAGATATCTGGATGATCCAACGGCGCCTTCTCAACGCGGTTGTGCCTTTAGAGAGTCAGGGGTGATTTTGGATGACCTGGGCGATTCTAATTGGGAGTGGTCGTGTTCAACCACTGGTTACCGCCTTCATCGCGCCTACTCGGCTACGGGCGGCATTGTTAGCATTGATAGAAAGGAATTATTTAAATTAGCGGGGGGAGTGGATGTGGATGGTGATGGCTTGCGAGATGTGATTGAGCTTGGTTTGGGAGGAGTGGGGCGAAACTTTGACCTGTTTTCCGATGGGATTTCTGCAGAAGAAGCGGCAATTGCTAATGAAATTGATGGGTTTAGACCGAGCACTTCATTTGTTCCATATCCCGCTTTGAATATTGTGGCAGAATAAGGTGCTTTTAATCCACAGGGGTAGTTTTATGATTTTGGGGGACGGTCGTATACTAAAACTACTATGAGAGAAAAAATGAAAGGGAGATTGCGGTTCTTGCCAGTTATTTTATTAAGCATTGTGGCAGTGGGTGGGGTGGGGGCGGGCGGATTCTTTTACAGTCGTTATAAGCAGGCCAGTTTAGGAGAGGAGATGAAGACGGCGGCGGCGATTGAGGAAATGGTAGCGGCCATTAAGGCCCATATCTTGGTGCCGGACGAACTCCCTACCTTAGCGGAAGTTACTGATCCAGCCGAGTTGGCTTCTGTACCGTTTTTTAGATTGGCGTTGCAAGGAGATAAGTTGTTAGTTTTTCCTACTTCTGGATTAGCAGTGTTGTATCGGCCGGAGGTGGATAGAATTGTAAATGTAGCAGTGATTGATTCTGGAGCGGAGACTGAACAGGAGGGCACCGGATCGGCCACCGTTGCCGATGATGCCACCACCGCTGAAACAGCGATTCCTTTAACGCCACCGAAAATTGCTTTTTACAATGGCACCAGCGTGGTGGGATTGGCTAAGCAAACAGCGGAACAGTTGCAACAATCGTTTGGTTCCTTTGAACAGGCAGGGTTAGTCTCGGCGGTCAAACGGGATTATGTCCAAACGGTGGTAACTGATTTTAGTGGTACGAGAGGGGCAGAAGCGCAAAAAATCGCTGAATTATTGGGGGGAGTAGTGGGAATTTGGCCGGAGGGAGAGGCTATCCCTAGCGCTGAGATTGGGGTTATGGTTGGACAATAGAAAATCCAGCACTAAGAAGAAGGGTTAAATATTTAATCAGATCGTATGGATGGAAAGAAGATCGGATTATTAGTAATAGTGCTATTGATGGCAGTTGGTTTTGGGATAGCCGGCAAGTGGGCTTATCAGAATGACAAGCTTCCTGGAGGCTATGGACAGAGTGAGGATGAAAAAACAACTAAAAATACCGAGCGGATTGTAGCCCTGGTTTCCAAACTTCTTGCCTTACCAGACGAACAACCGTTGGTCGCTCGAGTAACTGATGCTGAAACTTTAGTGAAGGAACAACCGTTCTACTCTGGTTCCACCAATGGTACCTACTTATTACTTTTCCCAACGGCTAGAAAGGCAGTGTTATATGATCCAGAGAAAGACATCCTGTTGAATGTTGGTCCGTTTCAAGTTACCCCTGACGCCGTGTCTGTTCCGGAAGGTACGGTGAAAGTTGAGGCTGATGCCGATGCGTCTATCGATGCTTCTACCGATGCTTCTACCGATACCGATACCGATACCGTAGTCGCTCCTGAAGTTGTCATAGAAACTGCCCCGGTTACTCCATAGTGCCTAAGTTCATACATTAAGCATCAAAAAAACCGCCCATTACTGGGCGATTTTTTTGGAGCGGGTAGTGGGAGTTGAACCCACTTCATCAGTTTGGAAAACTGAGATAATAACCGTTATACGATACCCGCCAGAACAGCGTGACTATTCTAATCTACCTTAGAAATTTTTTCAACTTTCCAGAGATTGCCCACTTGAATAAGTTTGGCGTTAGTGATGGTAAAGCCGGCCGCTAAGGGATGACCGCCACCGCCATAATGCTCTGAAACTAGTTTGGCGACATCAGTTTGGCGACTGCGACTACTCCCTTTGATTAGGAAATTTGGCTGTTCTTGATAGACTGTCACTAAGTCATATTCCTCGGACAACATTTGATTGAGAAAATTGGAGATGGCGTGGCCGTCTTCCGGAGTGGCGGTGAGACGATTAAAATCTGCTAAAGTGAGGGCGGTGGCGATTCCGCCTAAAACGGGATCGGGGAATAATCTCTCTAAGGCTGTTCCCCAAAGCTTCAAAGAGGCGAGGGATTTGTTCATGAAGGCACGCTGAACAATGGTTTTAGGATTCGCGCCAAGTGAGATGAGATGAGTACCGGCTTCCACTGCTCGACTAGTAGTATTTGAAGAAGAAAAAATATTAGTGTCAGTAAAGATTCCGGTTAGCAGTGCTTGAGCGGCGAGAGAGGGGATTTCATAATTAGCCCATTTGAGAAAGGTCCAAACTACATCAGCGGTGGAGGCGGCAGATTGGTCGATCAAATTTAGATTCGCATAGCCTGGATTTTTGGAATGATGATCAAAAGAAATTAAGGGCCAGATTTTGGTTTTGATGATTGCTTGTAAAAAAATACCATCGGAGGAGTCAGACACTATGCCAAGATCGGGCTTCCAGGTGGTAATCATGGAAAAATCGGTTTCAATTTTGCTGATACCAGGGATGTAGTCCCAAAGGTGGGTAACCTCTTTTGACGACCAAATTCTCACCGACTTACCAAGAGCAGTTAAAACAAAGTACCAACCAAGCGTAGAGCCTAGAGTATCACCGTCTAATCGTTCGTCAACAATGAGAATAATTTTATTAGAGCGATCAATCAACTCTTTGGCGCTTCTAAAATGGGAGGGGAGGGGAGACATAGGGAGGGGAGATTGTAGCGGAGATTGGACTAGAAGTCCAATTAAGACCGTCGCAAAACGCGATCTTTGCGTTCAGATTTCCGTTCCTCGTTCACCGTATATCTAATATACGCCTCACTTCAGTACTCAATCTTCATACAAATCTCATCGTTTTGCAGCGGTCTCCAATTATTGGTAGAATTAGCGGGTCATTTATGTATCTGAGTCGATTGGAGTTATCCGGTTTTAAAACCTTTGCCAAGGCGACAAGTTTTGATTTTCCCTCGCCCAAGGAGGGGCGCTTTCCGGTGACGGCGATTGTTGGTCCAAATGGGAGTGGAAAATCAAATATTGCTGATGCTATAAGATGGTGTTTAGGGGAACAGTCCACCAAGTTGTTGCGTGGTGAAAACCAAGCCGATTTAATTTTTGCTGGATCTTTAGGTAAACATCGTTCAAATTTTTGTCAGGTCGCTCTAACATTCAATAATGAGGATAGAGCGTTACCTAACCTTCCGGAAGAAGTAGCGATGAGCCGGCGTTTAGACCGGGATGGGAGCTCAGAGTATTTTTTGCATGGTGAGAGTGTAAGATTGTTTGATATTCAGATGCTGTTAGCGGAAGTGGGGGTGGGACAACGGTCCTATTCTGTGATTGGTCAGGGAATGGTGGATTCGGTTTTGTTAGCGGCTCCAATTGAGCGTAAAGATTTTTTTGATGATGCTTTGGGGATAAGAGGGATCCAGATAAAACGCAAGCAGACGGAAAATAGTTTAAGTAAGACTCGGGATAATCTTCTACTCATTAAACAGATTGAAGAGGAGATTGGTCCGCGCCTGCAAAGTCTCACCAAGCTCAGAGCGAAATTTGAAGCAAGGGAGAGATTAGAGCGGGAGTATAAGGCCGCGTCCGGAGATTATTATAGCCATAGATTAGGAGGGCTGGAATTTGAGATAAATGGTTTTAAGGGGGAAATTCAAATATTAGATCAAGCCTTAACGGAGCAAACCAAAGTGGAAGAGGAGTTTAATCAGAAATTGCAGAGTTTGAGAGAGGCTGTACCTCAAAAAAATGATAATAATTCAGCTTGGGATCAAGAGCGATTAAGTATTAGCCAAGACAAACAACGGCTGTCTGCCTTAGAGCGGGGGCGGTTTGATAAAAAACAAAAGGAAGCGGTGCTGATGGTGGAAAAACGCCAGAAATGGACTCCGTGGCCATTACAAACTATTTTAGAAAAATTACGAGGAATTTTGGAGTTAGCTGATGTCCAAACGATAAAGTTGAATGTTTTGCATTTGATTAGCAAGCTTACGGCACCAGAGACACATGACAGTGATTGGGACCCGGTGATGTTGGCGGAGATCAGAGCGATTGAACGGGAAATTAATGAGCTAGATGAAGAGATTAAAATCAAAGAAGAGAAAATTCATTTGCGGGTTCAAAATGCCCAAATGGCCAGCAGTGATTTGTTGAAGTTTCAAGATCAAGCCAAGGAGGCAAGAGAAAAGGCAGGAGAGTTGAGAGAGAAGATAAAAAAAATTGAACTGAATTTGATGAGAGCAGAAACGGAACGGATAGGGGTGGAGGGGGAGTGTGCTCAAGATTCTTTTAGTGACATTAAGATTTCGGAATTGAGAAGGGTTGATTTTAAACAGGAAAAAACTAAAGAGATTCTGGTGAGTGAAGGGGCAATTCTTAGGAGAATGAGACAGGAGTTAGAACGAATAGGAGAGATCGACGGGGGCGTGGTGGTGGAACAGAAGGAATTATATGAACGCCAACAACAATTGGAATCAGAAATCACAGATGTTGAGCGGTCGGTAGTTGCCTTGAGTCAACTTTTAAAAGAGTTAACCCAGGAAATTGGGGCGAGATCAGATGAGGGGCTTAGAACGCTCTCGCTCGAGTTTGATCGATATTTTAGACGACTGTTTAACGGGGGCACGGCAAGGTTAGAAGAATTTAAAGTTGAGGCTGACCCTGACCAAACAGAGGAAGAGGGTGGAGATGAAAGTAGAAAAAACGCCGTCACAGGAGTGGAGATTATTGTGGCACCACCCAATAAAAAAGCGGGAAGTTTGCTATTATTGTCTGGTGGAGAACGAGCGTTAACTGCTTTGGCGTTGCTCGCGGCGATTATGGCCACCAATCCATCGCCATTTGTGGTATTGGATGAAGTTGATGCCGCTTTGGATGAAGCAAACACCGCCCGACTGACGGCGATTTTGCAAGACCTATCAATGCAAACGCAATTTATTTTGATCACTCATAATCAGTCTACTATGGAGCTGGCACATGAATTGTATGGAGTGAGTTTAAATCAACAGGGAATGAGCGAAGTGATCTCTCTTAATTTGGTGCAGGCGGTGAACGCGGTCACCACTAAAGCTAAATAATTATGAAGCCAGCGTATTTTGCTAAGAAGGATCGCAAGCGGGGAAGTAGTAATCATAGTGTGGATGCTTCCGATCAAAACTCGGTTCAGGCACCCAAGGGTTCTTTTGAGCGTGCTAATCAAACCTATTCTAAATATCTGTCACGAGATGATAATTTTCATCATAGTTTGATTTTTCCGGGAGCCACTAGATTACTTGACCCGAGACGGGGGGAGCGGTATTTGGATGTAGGCTGTGGAGACGGGTCTTTAGCGCCATTTGTTACCAGAGTGGGGGGGCAGATTATGGGAGTTGATGTTTCCCCCAGCCTTATTAAGAGAGGTGAGGAAAGGCGAGTTCCGGGGAGCAAATTTTGGGTGGGGGACGCGGCGGCGATCCCTAAGCATTTTCCAGCGGAAGAGTTTAGTGGAGCGGTGGCGATTTTGTCCTTGCAAAATATGCCAGATGCCAGAACGGTGATTTTGGGATTGAGTGAGGTTATCAAAGCTGACGGAAGGCTGGTTATTGTTTTGAATCATCCGGTATTTAGGATCCCAAGACAGTCCGGTTGGGGTTGGGATGATGGTAGAGGATTGCAATACCGTCGGGTGGATGCGTATCTGACGGCAAATGAAGTTAGATTGGAGATGAATCCGGGGAGCAGAGGCAAGGGGCCGATCACTTATTCCTTTCATCAGCCGATTAGTTATTATTTAAATGCCCTAAGTGAAGGGGGTTTCCATTTGGT
The DNA here is from genome assembly GCA_943357745.1 of Candidatus Uhrbacteria bacterium. Lineage (GTDB taxonomy): Bacteria > Patescibacteriota > Patescibacteriia > UBA9934 > UBA9934 > JAGORL01. Next base: position 4,785 of record CALRGN010000021.1, on the reverse strand, counting down.
CCAAACGGAAGAGTGGATCTCTGACCATATAAGCAATAGTGGACCGCGAGCGCGAGCGGAAAATAGAGCCAGAGAAGAGTTTCCCTTGTTTTTAGCGTTGTTAGCGGTTAAAAGAGAGTAATGGTGAGTCCATTGACTAACTCGGTCCAAAACTTTGTTTTAGAGGTCGGTTTTTGGGCTAGGTTTCACCAAGTGATTAGTAAACTTGACACCGTGAGGAATATTGCGTAAGATTCCCCCAAATTATCTATTAATTATGTTAACAATTAGATTATCTAGAATTGGAAAAAGAAAACAACCTTACTACCGAGTTGTGTTACAAGAAAAAACTAGGGATCCCTGGTCTCCAGCCCTTGAGGTGTTGGGCCAATTGAACCCCAGAGAGGAGCGGTCAGCCGCAATTCTGCAAGAAGATAGAATCAAGGAATTGGTGGCACTAGGGGCGCAAGTTTCTTCTGGGCTTCATAACCTCTTTGTTGAACGGAAATTAATTGCTGGAGAAAAAGTTAATAAAGGAAAGATCACTGCTAAACGAGCGAAGGCAATGGCGGAAGCTAAGAAAACAGCGTAATACCTGTTTGATAAAGTAGGCCGATATTTACTAGGTAATTGTGCTATAATCAGTCTGTCCTTGGGTTAATGCAACGAGCCCTGACAGATCTTAACTAATTGTTGCTTTATAGATATGGAGTTTGACCAGCAATTTGTGGAGTTTATTGTGAAGGCACTTGTTAATAAGCCAGATGAGGTGAAGACAGAACGGAAAATTGACGATCAAGGAATCTTGATCACGGTTACCACTGCCACAGAAGATACGGGGTATGTGATTGGTAAGGCTGGTAAGACAGCGATTGCTATTAGAACTTTGTTGGCCACTTTGGGAGCAAAATCAAATAGCCGAATCAGTTTCAGAATTGACGCACCGGATAACGGCAAGCGCCGCGCGCCGGTAACTGACTCAGCCGATCAGCAGCCAGCACCAGCCATGGATCAAGGAGCGGTGGAGAGTTTAACCTTCTAACTAGTTCAACTATCCAACAATTGGTGATCATAGATCATTGATGGTTGATGATAAAAAAAACGGCCAGCAATGGTCTGTACCCCAAAAAGTGGACACGAAAGTGCCCGCTTTTTGATTCCTGTTAAAACGCCAATATATGATAAGATACTTACTGTGGTTTCCCTATGATTCGCTTTGAGGTAATTACAATTTTTCCAGAAGTGATTGAGCCGTACGCAACGACCTCTATTTTGGGTAGGGCGCAAAAGAAGAAGTTGATTAAGATTAAAGCACATGATTTGCGAAAGTATTCTAAAGATAAGCATAAGAAGGTAGACGATACGCCATATGGCGGGGGAGCGGGGATGGTGATGGGAGTGGAGGCGTTTGATGGAGCGGTGCGGGCGGTGAAAAGAATGGACCAAAGAGCGGGGGAGGGTATGTGGGCGAAGGTTGGTCGGATTATCGGGAAGAGATCAGCTGCACTCACCAGCCGAGTGATCTTAACTGCCGCAAGCGGTAAACGATTTACTCAGGCTGATGCAAAACGGCTGGCGAAATATGATCAGTTGATTTTTCTGTGTGGCCGATATGAAGGAGTTGATCATAGAGTAGCAGTAGGGGTGGCGGATGAAGCGTTATCAATTGGTGATTATGTTTTGACCGGTGGGGAATTGCCGGCGCTCGTTATGATTGATGCGATCGCTCGCAATGTGCCGGGTGTACTGGGCAACAAGGAGACTTTGAATGAGGAGTCACATAATGAAGCTGGCAGGCTTGAATATCCCCAATACACCAGGCCAGAAGTTTTTATTTTTATGAACTCAAACGAAGAAAATGTGAGCTTAACCGTACCAGAGGTTTTACTTTCTGGGGACCATCAAAAGATTGCCAAGTGGCGAGCGGATAATCAAACCTTGGGTTAGTCTGGGAATCCTTGTTTTCTCCTTGTTTTTATGAAAAATTTGGTCGATTAAATAATCCCCAATCACAATCCGGTGAGACTTGACAGGGTTATGAGGATTGGATAAACTGCCGGTCGCCACTTGAAACTGGCGTAAAAGAGAACCTTCACAATTCAAACAACAATCAAAGCACTAAATGAATGTAATCATTTTAGTTCATGACCTTTAGCTGGGCATGAATTAACCAATTGTCGATTGAATGATTACAACGTCCTATACTTGTTCTCGCAAGAGAACAGAAATTTCCGCAAGGAAATTAGCAGATACGATTGGTCGCAAGACTAGTCGCGTTATATATGAGAGTTTGATCCTAGCTCAGGATGAATGCTGGCGGCGTGGTTAAGGCATGCAAGTCGAGCGAATACTTACGCGATTACATCAAAGAAGTATTAGCGGCAAACGGGAGCGTAACACATTGGTAATCTTCCCCGAACTCGTGAATAACCCATCGAAAGGTGGGCTAATACACGATATTGCTTCTTGGTCTTATGGCCCTGAAGTGAAAGTTCCGGCGGTTCGGGAGGAGCCTATGGCCCATCAGCTAGTTGGCGGTGTAATAGACCACCAAGGCGATGACGGGTACCAGGTGTGAGAGCACGACCTGGCTCACTGGGACTGAGACACTGCCCAGACACCTACGGGTGGCTGCAGTCGCGAATATTCCGCAATGCACGAAAGTGTGACGGAGCGACGCCGCGTGCCGAAAGAAGGCCTTCGGGTTGTAAACGGCTTTTATCAGGGAAGAATTTTGACGGTACCTGAAGAATAAGGGGTTGCTAACTCTGTGCCAGCAGCAGCGGTAATACAGAGACCCCAAGCATTATCCGGATTTATTGGGCGTAAAGCGTGCGTAGGTGGTTTCGTAAGTCATCTGTTAAATCTTCAGGCTCAACTTGGAGGCAGCGGGTGATACTGTGAGACTAGAGTGCGGGAGAGGTAAGCGGAATGCCCGGTGTAGCGGTAAAATGCGTTAATATCGGGTAGAACACCAAAGGCGAAAGCAGCTTACTGGAACGCCACTGACACTGAAGTACGAAAGCGTGGGTAGCGAAAGGGATTAGATACCCCTGTAGTCCACGCTGTAAACGATGGTCACTAGATTTTGGGAGTATCGACCCTCTCAGAGTCGTTGAAACAAGCTAACGCGTTAAGTGACCCGCCTGGGAAGTACGATCGCAAGATTAAAACTCAAAGGAATAGACGGGGACCCGCACAAGCGGTGGATCATGCGGTTTAATTCGATGCAACGCGAGAAACCTCACCTGGGCTTGAAATGTAGCTGCAAATCTCCAGAAACGGAGACTCCTTAGAGGGTGCTATGTAGGTGCTGCATGGTTGTCGTCAGCTCGTGCCGTGAGGTGTACCCTTAAGTGGACTAACGAGCGCAACCCCTGTCCTGCGTTATTTTTTTCGCAGGAGACTGCTTCCGTAAGGGAGAGGAAGGAAGGGACGACGTCAAATCAGCATGGCCCTTATGTCCAGGGCAACACGCATGATACAATGGCCGGTACAGAGGGTTGCCAAGTCGTAAGACGGAGCTAATCCCAGAAAACCGGTCCCAGTTCGGATTGAGGTCTGCAACTCGACCTCATGAAGCCGGAATCGCTAGTAAAGGCGGATCATCACGCCGCCTTGAATACGTTCTCGGGTCTTGTACTCACCGCCCGTCACATCAAGAGAGTTGGTAACACCCGAATGTCGCCGATTGGCGGCAGAAGGTGGGATCAGCAATAAGGATGAAGTCGTAACAAGGCATCCGTAGCGGAAGCTGTGGATGGATCACCTCCTTTTAAAGGTAACACTTTAAGTCGACTCCTGACCTGGGACCTCGGTCTCAAGTTTTGGAAGGGACGTTGTAATCATTTAGTTGATAAATTGATTGTTAGTTAATGCAAAGATCCCATTTTTCTCTTTTAGAAATGGGATTTTTGTTTTGGTGAACAACTTGACTGTTTTCTTATTTTTAAACATACATTACCTGCGATTGGTTCCAAATAATAAAAAACTCTAATAATCGATGGCTCGATTATTAGAGTTTTTGGTGCCGGGAGTCGGGATTGAACCGACGACGCAAGGCTCTTCAGGCCTTCGCTCTACCACTGAGCTATCCCGGCTTACCGCTGAACTACCCAAGTTTGTCAGCTATGTTGTCGTCTCGCCGGCGGTGACCTCGCCGTACATTATAGTACGGCTCGGCCATCCTCGGCGATACTCCTAATATCTGGCAAACTTAGTAGTTCAGCGAATAATTAGTATTTTCGAAAAATAATTTGGTGGGTGTGGATGGAGTCGAACCATCGACCTCGGCCTTATCAGGGCCGCGCTCTAACCAACTGAGCTACACACCCCTATAAAGCTATCCAAGTTTGCGTCTGACGTTGTCGGCTAAACTGCGGTGTCCTCACCGTATCATTTGATACGGCTCGGACATCCTCGTTGATCCTCCTAGTCAGCCACAAACTTAATATCTTTTAGACACTACTTTAAAACGTATCCGAGGCTGTCTCTAGTGTTTTGGACAAACATGGTTGATAAACAGTCATTTGCGAAGGTATGATAAGCATTGTAGATGGTTTAGTCAAGGTCAGGTTAGGGGTTAATAATTTGTTCCGACTGGTGTTTTTTTGGTAACCAAGGTAGAATGTCTTGGCAAATTACTGATTGATTAACTGGATTGATCTGGCAATTTGGTCTAACGATAACTTTTATTTCGGGCCGTAGCGCAGTTGGTAGCGCGCCTGGTTTGGGACCAGGAGGTCGTGGGTTCGAGCCCCGCCGGCCCGACCATTTGGCTGATTATGCCCAATCTCACCAATATTT
>CALRGN010000020.1 GCA_943357745.1 Candidatus Uhrbacteria bacterium | reverse complement strand
GAATATATAATCAAGTATCCAAGCCGAGCGCCGAGTAACCCCACGAACATGAGTCCAGGGAGTAATGAGGTGAGGGCAAAATCCGAACCTGACCGGAGCAACCTAATTGAGGCGGTTTTGGCGCCAATTAGAAATCCCAGGGCGGCGAGCAGGCCCCAGATTTGGATGGTCAGCGGACCAAGCTCGAAAGTGGGAAATGTAAAATATGGGATCATAAATTGTGCAAGAGATTGCACCCGATCAACTGTTACCGATCGTGGGGGTGTAGCCGGCGACTTTTAAATATCCGGCGGCGGCGCGGTACAGAGTGGCTTCGGCGAAATGATTGGCTTGAAGTTGAAGACCGACTGGTAATCCTTGAGAAAGCCCACAAGGAACAGAAATGGCCGGGATGCCGGCGATGTTAGCGGGGGCGGTCATGATGTCAGAGAGATACATAGTGATTGGGTCTTGAATCTCCCCAAACTTCCAAGCAACGGCCGGACTAGTGGGAGAAGCAATGATGTCTACCGTTTTGAAAGCGTTGATAAATTCTTGTTTGAGTTCAGCTTGAACAGCTAGGGCTTTTTTATAATAGGCGTCATAGTAACCGGCGGAGAGGATGAAGGCGCCAAGCATGATGCGGCGTTTTACTTCTCGGCCAAAGCCAATGCTCCGAGCAGTGAGGTATGATTCGGATAGTTTACCGGGAGCGCGGGTGCCGTATCTCAAACCGTCATAACGCCCTAGATTGCTACTCGCCTCGGCGGGTTGGATAATGTAGTAAGTGGGAAGAGCGAATTTTGTGAGCGGTAATGAAATTGGGACTAAAATTGCGCCGGCGGTTTTAAATTTTTCCAAAGCGGTTTCTACTGCCAATTTGGAACCAGGATCCATGGTGTCCGTAAAATATTCGGCCGGAACGCCAATTCTCAAACCAGCCAGATCTGTGTTTACAAGCTCGGCTAGTGGCTGATCCGGGAGCGGTTGGGAGGTGAGGTCAAAATCATCCTGGCCCTCAATCACTTCCATCACGCGTATCACATCTTCCACAGTGTGTGCAAAAACTCCCACTTGATCAAATGAGCTAGCGAGGGCAATCATGCCATATCTTGATACCCGACCGTAAGTTGGTTTTAACCCCACCACCCCACAAAGCGAGGCCGGTTGCCGTACCGATCCGCCCGTGTCTGTACCCAAAGTAGCGGCCACAAAGCCGGCGGCGACAGCGGCGGCGGGACCACCAGAAGAACCACCGGGAATCCTGTTGGTATCTCTGGGATTTCTGGTTAATTGCCAAGCGGAGGTTTCCGTGGAGCTACCCATGGCGCATTCATCCATGTTTAATCGACCAAGAATAATTGCCCCCGCCGCTTCTAACCTGGCGACCACGGTGGCGGTATAAGCGGCCCGATGATCCTTAAGGATTTTGCAACCAGCAGTAGCTAATTCACCTTTAAGCAGAAGGTTATCTTTGATCGCCACTGGTACACCGGCCAGTCTTCCGAGCGGTGCGCCGGTGAGGCGAGCCTGATCAATCGCCCGCGCTTGGGTGAGCGCGCGGTCGTCAAAAGTCTCTAAAAACGCACCGATGTTGGGATCTTGTTCATGAATTTTTTTTAGGCATTCTTCGGTTAAAAGTTCGGCGGTGATTTGGCCGGAATTCAAGGCGGTGAGAGCGCCCTGAATGGTAAGCGGTGATAAGAGTGGAGGGAGAGCCATATTATTTAACCAAAGAAGTTTAACCAAAAATCCCGGGAACTTTTAAGGCGGTACCGGATTTTTCTGGGAAAGCATTGATCACGGCTGATCTGATGTTCTCATCTAGTGCGATTTGATCAGCTCTTAGTGAGGTTGGCAAAACTGAATCTGGACCGACCGCAAGGTTATTTTTTAACTCAACCGACTGCAGGGAATCAATGTAATCTAGAATCCTGGGAAACTGTTCGCTGAAAACAGTTTTTTCTTCTGGGGTGAGGGCGAGCCGTACTAGACGGGCGAGGTGATCAATGTCTACAGTCATAGTTTTAGGAAATCATAGCTAAAAACTCCGGTTCAAGCAAGAGCGATACGCCCAATGATTCGGCGATAGCCACTTTACTGCCCGGGTTCTCCCCCACCACCAAGTAGCTAGTTGTTTTACTAACCGATTCAGAGACAGCACCGCCTAGGTCACGGATTTTGGTTTTTGCCTGCGCGCGATCAAGCGCACTGAGGGTGCCGGTGAGCACAAATGTCTTACCGACGAGTGAGGTGGTCGGCGAAGTGGTCGGCGAGGGTGAGGTGGTGGGTGATATGGTGGAGGGTGTGGGCGATGGGAACTGGATCGTTAGATTTAGTTCTGACCAGTGGGCGAGGAGTTGTTGGCCGGAGGTTGAGGAGAAAAAATCGGAAACGGAATTAGCGATGATCGGGCCGATGGCGGGAATTGCTAAAAGCCGATCAAAGGTCGCCGATTGTAATACTGACAGAGAGGGAAAGTAGGTGGACAATAAATAGGCGGTCTCATCACCGACATGGGGGATATTTAAGGCCAAGATAAATTGGGACCAACGGATTGATCGTTTTGATTGTAACTCATTAAATAATTTTTTGGCGGAGACTGGTGCAAACCCCGAGATAGTTTCAAGATCAGCGCTTTTGAGTTGCCATAAATCAGGCGGAGTTAAAACCAATCCGGATTGAACTAATTTTTCCACGACTTTTTCTCCTAGACCATCAACACCAAAGGCTCGGGCGGCGTGAAGGACAGCGGCACATTCTTTTGCAAAACAATTTTCTGAAGGACATCGGAGCGCCACTTGGTCGATCAACCTTACCACTTCCCCACCACAAATTGGGCAGTGCGTGGGAATAGTAATTTCTGTTTCCGAGCCGGTGCGAAGTTTGTCTAACACGGAGGAGATTTTAGGAATGATGTCCCCCGCTTTAATGAGGATCACGCGATCGCCAATTTTTAGACCAAGACGAGCGATCTCATCTAGGTTATGCAAAGTGGCGTGTTGAACGGTGGTGCCGGCAATGCTGGTGGGAGTGAGCACCGCCACCGGCGTAATGGTGCCGGTTCGGCCGACCTGCCAATTCACCGACAGTAAAGTAGCTACCGCCTCCTCCGCTGGGAATTTCCAAGCCACTAACGCGCGCGGAGTTTTTCCAACCACGCCAAAGTTTTGATAAATCTCAAGTTGGTCTACTTTAATTACCAATCCGTCAATCCAATAATCTAAGGTTGGTCGAGCAGTTTGGGCAGTGGCGTACCACTGAGCGATCTGACCTAAAATGCTAGGACCGTGATGCGGAACGGTTTTGAAACCTATTTGGGGGAGGAGTTTGAGGGAATGAGACTGGTCGGACTGATCGGGCTGGTAGTTTAATCCCCAGGCCATAAAACTTAAGGGGCGACTAGCGGTAATTTTGGGATCTAATTGTCTAATGCTACCGGCGGCCAAATTGCGCGGGTTGGCAAATGGTGGTAGTCCGGCTGTGATTTGAGCTTGGTTTAGTTTTTGAAACGCATCAGTTTTAATATATACCTCCCCTCTAACTTCTAGTTGAGACGGAACGGGACCGAGGGAATCGGGCCAGTTAAGAGTGAGAGGGATTGACTCAATCGTTCTAATATTTTGGGTTACATCTTCGCCGACCAAACCGTCGCCACGCGTGGCGGCGCTGTGTAAAATTCCGTTTTTATAAATTAGGGAGACCGCCAAGCCGTCAATTTTATACATGGCGGTGTAACTCCAATCTTGGGCCGGTCGGCGGTTGATCAATCTAGTTTCCCAATCTTGCAATTCCTGAAATGAGAAAACATCCTCCATGGACAAGAGGGGCGAAGGGTGAGTGATTTTGGTGAATTGGGGGAGGGGCAAACCGCCGACGCGTTGAGTGGGAGAAGTGGCGTGGATGAGGGCGGGATGGGCCTGCTCGATTTGATAGAGCTCGTGTTTGAGTTGGTCTAACACCGCTTCTGGAATAAGTGAGCGATTTTCAACATGATAAGCATAGCGGTAGCGTTCAATTTCTGAACGCAATAATTGGGCGCGAGCTTGAATAATAGGATCAGTATCGGTTTTCCTAAAATCAAGAGCGAGCGAATTAACGCAAAACCGTTCACCGGTGGGGGCGGGACCATCGGAAAAAACATGACCAAGATGGGACTGACATTGGGCGCAGTTGATCTCGGTTCTGCTCATGCCACCAGATCGGTCCTCAGTTCTAGAAACTTGATTAGGAATGGCAGAAAAAAAACTGGGCCATCCAGTGCCAGAGTCAAATTTTGTACCAGAAACGAACAGCTCGGCCTGACAATTGGCGCAGAGATACTTGCCGGTTTCGGTGTGCTTGTTATATTTCCCACTAAATGGTGGCTCCGTGCCCTTCATGAAGCAGATGTTGGACTGTTCTGGGGTGAGATTGGGATTGATTGGTGGCATATTTTCTTGTTTTATTATGTGGTCAAGCGGAGTTTGAGTCAATGGATCGATAACTTCAGGGGACTGGTGTAGAATAGGAGCGACTATGGATGGCCTCGGAGAAAAGTGCGCGGTATTTGGGATATATGGCAAAGGGATGGATGTGGCCCGCCTCGCATATTTTGGTTTGTTTGCGCTCCAACACCGGGGACAAGAGAGTTCGGGGATTGCTGTGGGGGATGGCAACCAGATACGCTATCACAAGGATCACGGACTGGTGGCCCAGGTATTTACGGAAGCAGCGATCGATGCTCTGAAGGGAGATATTGCAATTGGTCATAATCGCTATTCAACCTCAAAAGGTACAGCACCCGAACACATCCAACCGATCGTAGTGGGAGATGGAACGCTCGCGCTCGCCCATAATGGCAATCTACCTTCTACCAAGGCGCTTGAACTATTTTTATCCAACAAGATATCCAACCTAGATCTGCTTTCCGACTCTGGTCTAATGGCAGAGGCTATCAACTGGTATCTGAAGCAAGGCCTAAGTTTGGGTGAGGCAGTGAAGACCTCCTACCCCCTGTTCACAGGGGCTTTTTCTATTTTAGTAATGACCAAAGATACCTTGGTTGCGGCCCGCGATGCTTACGGCATTCGTCCGCTCTCGCTTGCCCGTCAAAATGGCGGGTTTATTGTCTCAAGTGAGACCTGTGCTTTTAGCACTATTGATTCACAGTTTATTCGCGAGGTACTACCGGGAGAAATGATAACGATTAATGAAACCGGAATGCATGCCGAGCAGATTGTAGAAGGTTATCAGAAACTTGATATTTTTGAATTCATTTATTTTGCCCGTCATGATAGCGAGATCTTAGGAAAATCCGTTTATCATGTGCGCAAAAATTTTGGTAAAACTCTGGCGCGTGAGTATCCAATCGAGGCTGATGTGGTGATTGGTGTTCCTGAAACATCGCTTCCCTGCGCACTTGGTTACGCGCAGGAGTCCGGGATTCCGTATGAGATGGGGCTTAATAAAAATCGCTACATCCAACGCACCTTTATACAACCTACCCAAAAGATGCGAAATCAAAGCGTGAAAATGAAACTCACACCCATCCCAAACTTATTGAAAGGAAAACGGGTGGTAGTAATTGATGATTCAATTGTGCGCGGAACAACTTCAAAACGGATTGTGGCGTTACTTTTCGAAGCCGGTGCCAAAGAAGTGCACTTTGTTCTCTCTTCCCCACCAATTATCTTTCCGGATTTTTATGGCATTGACACACCCACCCAAGAGAACCTACTTGCCTACGGAAGGTCGGTAGAAGAAATACGGGCCTACATTGGTGCCACCTCGCTCTATTTCCTTTCGCTTGATGGCCTGATTAGTTCCACCGGGCTTTCTAAAGACCATTTCAATACCTCTTGCTTTACCGGCGAATATCCGATTGATTTACTGGAACGGTATGGAGAGGTCAAGTATCCTGCTCGGGATGGTGGCTCTGACCCCATTGCACCCAAGGTTTGACTCCGAATCCTCAATCGGGTATAATCTTGCAGAATTATTTATATGTCTAAACTTTGTCTAGTGACGGGAAAGCGGCCTAATACCGCGAACAATGTTAGTCACGCTAATAATAAAACCAAACGACGTCAGTATCCTAATATGCAAAAGCGGGCGCTGATTAACCCGGCCACCGGAAAACCGGAAAGTATTGTGGTTTCTGCTCGTGGATTGCGTTCCCTTAAAAAGTGGATCAAAGCGGGAATTAAACTTAATTTGCAAGATTTGACCGCTTAGTTTTGGTCGATCAAATTATAGGTCACCATTGGTAAGTAAAAGACTGGCCAAATATTTTTCACCGCGTTCTCGCCATTCGTTAGCTCCAAGGATAGTTTGCTCTAGGATATAGTCGGTTAGTAAATTTTCAATTGATGCCATAACACCATCGGTAGCGTGGGTGTTGTTGTTTTCCACCGTGATCTCCGACGTTATTACATTTGAGCTAGTTGCTAATCGCTCGGAAATATACTTTTCTAAAATTCTAAATTCTAATTCTGATCTTACCGCTTGATCTTCCACTTGTTGCCAGGTTTGGTCATTAAAAATATGGGTGACCGTGGCTGGATCAGCTAATCCCGCCCTTAGATAGGCTATTAGGTCGGTTTGGGTATCCGTTAAAGTTTTTTCTGATAAATCATTTGGCGAAAGTTTTCCAATGAGCTTAGTTAATAACTGGGAAATTTGAGACTGAGAATTGTTGGGATCAAAATGAAGCTCCTCAATCGGATGAGGAGGAATCATAGCCAGCGTTACCAGTTCCGGTTTTTCCAATAATTGAGATTTGGCATAGCCGTAAAAAAGGGCTTGGCTGGTTTGAAAATCAAGGTCGGTTTCAACCACGGAATAAAAGAGATAAAGCATGGGACCGATCAACTCTTTTTCTTTAAGCAACTTGAGTCCGATATCTTTTATAAAAACCGCTTGATTGTGACTTCTTTGTGGGTCTCCAATTGCAAAACTTTGGCGGTGGCGTAACCACTGCAAAGTTTCAACGGTGGGAAAGCGGAGTAGTCTGGCGATCCCGTAAATATCAGAGAAACCAACGGTAGCCAAATAGTCGGTTTTAACCCCGATAACTTTTTCAATTTGAGCGACCCCATAGTCTAGTCCGCCAAAAGCACAGGCGTTGGCGAGATAATAGTCGGTGGGTTGATATTCGCCGCCCGGAGGCAGAGCGGAATAAGTGCCCCTTGGAACCGAAGTGATTTTAATTGACCAGTCCACTAATTTAAAAGTGACTAAATGAATTGAATCGCAATGAGCGGTTTTGGTACCGCTAGGCCCTTCTTTTCTGGCGTCCAAACCGAGTGCTAACAAATTGATCTCTCCATCTGCTCCCCAAGGAATTTCCTTGGCTCCACCTGATAGTTCCAATCGTCTAGTTCTAATCATCTCCCCCACTAAATCCGGGGCCAGCGCTAGTGCAGTTGGTTGAATATAGGAGTTGGGAAGAATTGGTTTCATGAACACAAATCCCCCGCCAACTAAAACGGTGATTCCCACTCCCACCAAGGTACCCGACTTTAGCAACCAGCGCTTCATATAAAAATTTTTGGGAGTCTTTTGCACTCAGAGATCTTGGTCTTATTCTATCATTAAAAATAATCGAACAATCCTCTGTTTGTGACAGAGGATTGTGGATTACTTTTTCACGCCTGTCAATTGGTCCTTTTAAACCCATTACTGGGTGGAGTTGACTAGCTACTGACAGGCCGAAATTTGACTTATAGCAAGGCTTCCTTAGCGGCCTTAGAAACGGCCACCTTCAAAACGGTCTTAGCAGGGATCTGGATGGTAGCGCCAGTAGCAGGGTTGCGACCAACGCGAGCGGCGCGGTGCTTCTTGGCAATCTTACCAATCCCTGGAAGTACAAACTCGCCACAGCGCTTTACCTCACCGTATACGATCGCCAAAAAAGCGTCATACATCTCCACTGACTCACGCTTAGAAACATTCCAACCCTTAGAAAGCTCGGCCATGATCTGTGACTTGGTCATTCTACTTGCCATAGGTAAAAGTTAAATAATCAAATTTACAAGGGAAATCGTAACATATTTCAGAAATGGCGGTAGTAAGTTATGCACATAGAAGGACTAAGAGGATTTTGTGGAATTTTGAGCGGTGATTTGATTGAGTTTTTTTTCTACACGGGTGAGTTGCTCTAGTAATAATCCGACCTCGTTTTCCGCTCTGACATCCACTTGATAATCTCTTTCTTCCCTTTGATTAGTGAGGCGTTCTTGCCTAGATTGACTCATTAAAATCACTAGGGTAAGAATGATCGCCTCCAGAGAAACAAGCATGGTGAGTAAGTTGTAGGGATAGGGATCAAAGATTGGTAGACCTTGGAATAGACCGGAATTGATAGAAATCCAAAGAATGAAAAGTAGAAGATTAATCAGGCAAAACCACCAGGTGCCAATTGATCTGGAAAGATTCAAGGCGAGTTTGCCGCCAACGGTAAGTTGGTCAATAAGATAGTCGGTGGGGGCGAGTTGGCGTTTTTTCATATGAATAATTATAACAGGATTTGTGGCCGATAGCGGGCCGATATCGGGCCGATGTTGGGCGGTGGACCTATTCAACTCGCTGAATGGTGTAGACCATTGTTTTGTTAGCAACCGTTAGGGAAATTTGGTCGCCAATTAACTTACCTAATAAAGCTTGCCCGAGCGGCGATGAATGAGAGATCCGGCCCGCCTGCGGTTTTGCGTCTTGCGAGCCAAGGATTTGAAATTTTTGAGTTAGACCGTTACAACTGACAGTAACGGAATTACCGATCATCACCTTACCGGTGAGATTGGGGCTAGAATTGATCACCACGGCGTGGGCAATGAGGTTCTCCAGTTTGGTGATCCGGTTTAGTAAACTACGAAGATGTTGTTTTGCAAACTGATAAGCAGCGTTCTCACTTAAGTCCCCCATCGCCGCGGTGCGAGCTACCTCGGAGGCCGCCGGAATCCTAGTCTGATTAAGTTGAATTATCTCGGACTGATAATTTTTTAGTTTTTGGGCGGTAACCAAATGATCAACCGGGGATAAAAGCAACCGATCTTTCTCTGATTTCCTGGTGGCGAGTCTCATGTGTTTTATTGTGTTTTATTAAGCGACATTTTATTAAACGACCAAGCAATTTAATGGCCTACTTTACCACTGCCTTGATTCTTCTCACACCACTGGAACTAGCTTCTTCTTTTTGAATTGTGAATTGCCCTAGAACACCGGTATGGGTTACATGCGGGCCACCGCAGACCTCCTTGCTAAACCATTCGCCTCCATTCGTGCCCACGGTATAAACCTTAATCTGACCGCCAACATTGGCGTATGTATCTTCAAATAACCCAATCGCTCCGGCGGACTTGGCGGCAGGCACCGTGGTTAATTCAAAGTTGACTGGATAATCTTTTTTGATGGCTTGATTAACCAAATCTTCTACCGTCTTAATTTGTTCTGAAGTGAGTTTAGCGGGGTGTGAGAAATCAAAGCGCAAACGCTCCGGCGTTATGTTGCTCCCCTTTTGTTCCACATGAGCACCTAGAACAGTTCTTAAGGCTTGATGCAAGAGATGAGTGGCGGTGTGGAGCTTGGTGGTTTTCTCTGAATGATCCGCTAATCCGCCAGTAAACTTTTGTTCCGATCCGGCACGAGACAAGTCTTGATGCTTCTTGAAATCGACAGCGAACTGATCGGCGTCGATCTTCAAATCGTGCGATCGCTGCAATTCCTCGGTCGTCAGCTCCAATGGGAAACCGAAACTCTGATACAAGTTAAACGCATCCGTTCCCGTCACACCATTTCCACGATCAACGATTTTCTTGACTTCACGAAGGCCTTGTTCAACCGTCTTCGCAAACTTCGTTTCTTCAGTTTCGATCGCGTCCAAAATCACTTCACGCTTTTCGTAGAGGTTTGGGTACGCAACCTTATACATCTCGATATACGCTTCCGAAACCGATCGAACGATCGCGTTTGCTACGCCGAGTTTACGAGCAAAACGGACGGCACGTCGGAGTAATCGACGAACGAAATATCCTTGGTCCTTATTCCCAGGCAACACACCGTCACCAATAAGGAAAGTTGCGGCACGAATGTGGTCGAGAATCACGCGGAAAGCGTAGGTGTCTGTCTCATCGGCTCCGTATTTCTTTCCTGTTGATGATTCGAGCGCGAGGCGAGCTGAGGTGAATGCGTCGACAAGAAACATATCAGGATCACCATTCACCGCCGATGCTACACGCTCCAGTCCCCCGCCAAAGTCGACGTTTTTTTGCGATAAAGCATTGAATCCGTCAACGGTCTTTTGATATTGCATGAAGACATTGTTGCCAATCTCCATAAAGCGACCGCAATCACAATTTACATGACACGGTTGGTCTTTCCAAATTGAAGATTCGTGAAGCTCGCGTTCAACACCAAAATCCCAAAACATTTCAGTGTCTGGACCTCCGGGCTCACCCACGGGCATATTGTCAGGGACGCCAGCGCGACTCCACCAGTTCTTGTTTTCTGAATATGAGAATATGCGACCGTTACGCATTCCCTCCGCTTCTGCGTTATCGACTATGTTTGCCTCCACACCCAGATCGGCAAAGGATTTTTGCCACAGTTGAGCTGACTCATCGTCGCGCGGAATGTTTAACTGGTCATTACCCTTAAAAAAAGTGATATAAAGACGGTTGGCGTCGAGTGAGAGCTCTTTAGTCAAAAACTCAAACATCCATGGAATTTGTTCTTGTTTGAAATAGTCTCCTAGGGACCAGTTGCCGAGCATTTCGAAGAAAGTGGTGTGGCGGTTGTCGCCGACCTCTTCTATGTCTTGAGAGCGAAAACATTTTTGAGAGTCCACCAGGCGTTTCCCGGCTGGGTGTTGTTCCCCGAGTAAGAACGGCACCATCGGTTGCATACCACTGCCGGTAAATAAAGTGGAAGGATCATTTTCCGGAATAAGCGCGGCCGATGGCAAAATTATATGTCCCTTGGACTGAAAAAAGGCGAGGTATTTGGATCTGATTTCATTGACGGTCATAATGGTCTCTGGTTGGTGGGTTTAGGTGACAGTGTAGCAGGCAGGATGATGGTGGGGCAAATCCAATCTTACCGACCTCGCCCCGACTCACAAGTCAGCCATCTGTCCCACCACCTCAACCGGAGTGGCGCGCTTGAGCGAACGGCGTCTGATTGCCTGGAGGAAATCGCGGCTTTCTGAAGAATTAAAGATAAAATACATGATGGCAAAATAACTCAGTAAACCAAAGGCCATTCCCACGCTGGTTTGAAAGAAAACCGCAAAGAAATTATCTAACGGCCACCAAGAACCAAAAGCAATTTTTATAATTTGCACCACAATCGCTGTAGAGATACCAGCGAGCGTTACTCTCACGCTCAATAATAAAAGAGAGCGGTCAGTGATCCCTGGTAGTTGACCGTGAAGATATACCCACAGAACTGCCAGCTGAACCATCGCCCCCAGTGACACTCCCCCGGCCAAGGCCGGCAGACCATAAATCGGAGCCAAATAGTAGGCAGTACCTAAAGTTACCACTAGCCCCAGTAAACCAGACCACAGGGTCATCCAAGTTGCCCCAAGTGAAAGCACGGCGCGAGCAAGCACAAATACCAAACATTGGGCAAAAAACCCGATCGCAAAAAAAGCTAAGGTGTTGGCGGTGATGACGGTGGCGAGCCAGTCAAATTCTCCGGCGCCATAAACCAACCGAACAATTTGCGTTCTTAATAATAAAGTGATAACCGTGATGGGAATGATCAGCCAAATCACTTGCCGAACGGTTCTGTTGATCTCAAGCTGTAACTTGGTGAAGTCTTTGGCATTAACGGCCGCCACGAAGGTTGGATACGAGGCAATGCCATATGAGACCCCCAAAGCGCCGACCACAAAATAATTTAAATTATTAGCAAACTGGAAGATGGTGACGGAACCGGCTTGATAAATAGTGGAAAGAACGGTTAACACCAAAAATGTGATTTGACCGGTAGCAAGACTAAAGACGCGCGGAATTCCAACTTTGATGGTTCTGATTACATCGGCGTCCAAAAGCTGACGCGGCCAAGTGGGCCGATACCCCAAGGACACCACGCCAATTAACTGAACGGTGGCATGGGCGACCGCACCAAGCACTGCCCCCCAGGCTAATCCGACCAATCCAAAAACCGGATAAAACAACCAGGCGCCCACCAAGATTCCCAGATTATTTACGATTGGGGCGAAGGAATATAAAAAGAAGCGTCTTGCTCCTTGCAAAACTGACCCAAAGACCACTGATCCGCCAAAAGCTAACTGGGCAATAAAAATTATTCTCATTAACTCCACCACCGCCTGCTGTTTTTCTGGAGAGAAACCGATATTGGTTAGATTCACCAACATGGGCGCCAACCAAATTCCCAAACCAGCTAAAATACTAAATCCGAATATAACAAGATAGAGGATTTTATTGGCGTACTCCCAAGCTGACTTGGAGCGATCGGGATAATACTTGGTAAAAATTGGAATAAAGGCAACACTGATGGTACCAAGTACCAACAATTGAAAGAGAAAATCCGGTACTCTAAAGGCGGCAAAGAAAATATCCAATTCATCCCCCGCCCCAAATTGACTAGAAAGCCAGCGATCTCTTAATAATCCCACCACGCGGGAGAGTACTGAAAGCAACCCCACTAATACGGCGGCACTAAAAACGGAGTCGCT
>CALRGN010000019.1 GCA_943357745.1 Candidatus Uhrbacteria bacterium | reverse complement strand
CGGGCATTTTTGCCGGAACGGTCGCGCTCTTTTGGCCCGGTTCTCAGTTGCAACGCGGCTGGAATTGGATGAAAGGATTCGTTCCCGTCCCGGCTCCAATCGCGCCAGTCGTACCGGCGGGCGCACCGGTGGTCGTACCACCTGCACCGCCTGCAGCGGTGGTCGTCCCGGCTCCAATCGCGCCAGTCGTACCGGCGGGCGCACCGGTGGTCGTACCACCTGCACCGCCTGTACTACCTGTACCGCCCGTACCGGTCGTCCCGGTCGTCCCGGTCGCTGCCGTTCCGGCGGTGGTCGCACCGCTTGTTCCGGCGGTGGTCGCACCGCTTGTTCCGGCGGTGGTCGCACCGTTGGATTGTCCGCCGGCCAATCAGCGGCCGCCGGCCGTTGGGCTGGAATGGCTGATGAATTTGGTTCTTGGCTGGGGGTCCGCCGGGTTCGCCCTAATCGCCGCTTGGAAGTTGATCACGATTGGATTGGGGTCCCTGAAGGGGACGCTTGATAGCAGTCAAATGATTGATGCCTACTGGGCGATCATCGTGATGGTGGTCTGGCGGTTTCTGTTCCCGCTCTTGGATCGGAATGATTCCCGGTCTTGGACGGTAGCGCGGGAGCAACTGGATCGGAGCATGAACCTACTCCTTCCGGGCGCCTGGCGAGATCGTGGTGGTTATCGGCAAATTGCCGTAACTGTGAACATGGTGGTCATGTTTGCGATGTTGGGGATTCAGCTCCAATACGCCGTGATTGGAACGGGGAGTGTGGCGGTTATGGCCACTGCAGAGACTGAAGCCGTGCCGGCTATCTCCAAAATTGGTGGATTGGGTTGGTGGTTGCCCACCTTGGCTTTTCTGGTCTTCGGATCAGTGGAGCTTTTGGGCAACAAATGGCCTCACCTGTTGGGGACAGCTTCTTCTCGACTAGACTTGAGAAGGCTGGGCCTGGCGATGGTGGGGTTGATCACCCTGACTGCCGCCTTGGTGGTGGCCAACTTCGTTTCCGAGACTGGAACGGCCGCCGCCTACCACCAAGTGGGTGAAGCGGTGGGGATCCCAATGGATCCAGAACAGAAACGGTGCCACACCGCCCGGCAGGAGGTGAATGTTCTCCTGAAGCGGTATCGGTTTGGGGACAGCGCCTTGACGGGGCTCGGAACTTGGCCGGCCGTGTGCGAGAGCAGTGCTCCACCCCCCACCCCTGATTGCTGGAAACGGCAATTGGTGGTGTTAGAGAGGGGAGTATTGGCACCGTTTGCTACTGCCACCAGCGAAGAGCGGGGGCGGGTGAACTTTGGGGGGTACTGCGATCAGCATCCCCAAGAGAAGGCCTGTACCTGCAAGTGACAGCGTGAAGCGACTTGGTGAGTGTTCGGAGCCGCGTGGGCTCCGAGCACTGCTAGGTCGCTCTTCTTTTTGTGTGGTTATCAAGAGAGGTAGAAGGAGAACTGGAGCCAGCTAAAAATATTATGAGGATGGTGAGGAAGGCGAGGTCGTTTTTTAACCAAGGGACATCCACTAAGCCATGAATCAGAAGGGCGAGCAAGGCGAGATGAGCCGGGGTGAGATTTTCTTGGGAAAAGCGATTATTGTTTGAGATCGAATTGTTATTATCGGTCGGTCGATTTCTGGTGGAATAAATAATTACGCTGATGAGCCAGAGGAAAGAGAGCAGACCGAGCAGACCATACTCCACCCAGAAGTTTAAGAAAATATTATGAGGGTACTGGAAGATTTCTAAATTGGGACTTGAGTGATAGGGCTTGATGGCGGTGGGGTAATTTTGGGGACCGGCGCCTTGTAAGGGGTGGTCGGTGAGAAAGCTGATGGTTTCTTGCCACTGGGAGCGACGGACCAAACCGGAGTGGTCGGCGAGGAAAAGCTTGTCTTGTAAGTTGGGCAGTAGAATGAGGGTGCCGCTTAGCACGATGGAAACAACGATGAAATACAACATTCGCCCTAGAGGCGTTTTTATTTTAAATAAAAGTATAAGGAAAGTACAGGCGATAAGCGCGACTATCCCGGCCTCGGTGCTGGATAGAAATAGTGAAGTGATGCCAGTGATGATTAAGAGCGCGTCTAAAGTAAAGAGTTGGTTGAATAAAAAAATAGTTAGGCTAGACCGGTGGAGGTTTTTAATGAAAGAAAAAATGGCGGCGGCAAGGATGGGGGTAAGAAAGAGACCGCTGGCGTTGGGATAGTCAAAAATACCGGTGACGCGGGTTTCTATGTCCCAAGGGGGGATCAGGCCAATCTGAAAAAGGGATTGAATGATGGTGTAAAGGGTGAGGGTGAGGGCGAGGAGTTTGAGGTTGATCCAGAGTTTGCGGTGGTCTTCTGGTGAGGTGAGGGTTTGGTGAAGGATGAAGAGGTAGGCGAGGGGCTCAAGGATGTGGGCGAGGACGGAACCGAGGCCAACTAGCGGAGAGGGAGTCCAGCTAAGGGCGATGATGGCGGAGAGGGCGAGGAGAATGAGGGGGAAGAAAATTGGGGAGAGAGGGGGAGTGGAGGGGTGGGGAGGGGAGGAATGGTGGACCACTACAGGGGGGCGCTTGATGAAGTGATGATAGAGATAGGCCACGATTAACAAACCGAGCGAGAGTTCAAGAAGATTGGTGGAAAAAGAGTTTATGGGGATTTTTAGAAGGTAGCCAGGGAAAAGCCAAGGGGAGAACAAAAGCGCGGATCTAAAATTGCTGAAGGCAAGATAACCGTAAAGCACGAGAATTAGGAGGATGATGATGGTGAGAATTGAAATGGTCACAACGGGGAGTTGAGTGTGGGGTATTTATAGCGCCAAACACCTTGGGCAAATTGGGTGATGGTGTAAGTGAGGGCGGCGACGATGGTGGTTGTTAGGAGTAGAAGGGGAGAATTGGCAGGGCTAATTATGAGAATAGTCATCATGATTAGCGTGGCTAGGATGGTTTTTCTTAATACCTTGAGATTGATGCGAGTGGAGGTGAAACGGAGGACGACGAGGGCGGTGATGAGGGCGATTAGCGCTTCAGCAATGAGGGTGGTGTAGGCGGCGCCCCAAACGCCATAGATTGGAATGAAAATAATGTAGCCGGCGAGGGCGATGATCGCCACCAAAAAATAACCCCAAAGGATGGCTCGCTGTCTGTTAAGGGCAACAATGCAGTGGCCAAAGATGGCGCTCAAATGAACAAAGGCGATTGTTGGTCCTAAAATCCAAAGCAATTGGCCGGCCAGAATTAGTTCTGGTTTGACGGCGGTTAATAAAGGGAGGCCGGTGAGAGCAACACCGACACTTAACGGAATGGCGATGGGAATTAAGTGGTCAAAGGAGGTTTGTAAGGTGACTTGGAAATCGGTTTTTGATTTTTGCCAAGCGGAAGTTAAGAGGGGAAGGGCGAGCCCCATATAGGTCATTGGTAGCATTACACAGACATCTAAGACTTTGTAGGCGGTGCCGTATTGGCCGATTTCTAAAATTGGTCGATCAAACATTACTAAGAAAAAAATATCGCCTTTGAGGTACAACAGATTGAAAAATATTGCTAAGCCGATGGGCCAAGATTGAGTGATGATTTTTTGCCAGAGGGCGCGGTTGTAGGCGGGTTTGATGGTGAGGAGGCGATGGCCGGCCAGCCACATGATGAGCAATTGAGCGAGGGCGCCAAGGATGAAAAACTGGACGGCGTGGATGAGGGGGAGGTGAAGGAGGCCGATGACCAATACGCCGGCGAGGACGATCAGACGATTGGCGGTTTCTCCCCAAACGGCGGCGCCCACGGTTAATCTTTTTTGGAAAATGCCCAGGAAGATTTGAGAAATGGTGGCGAGAAGATAGGTGATTGTAAGGGGGATGATGAGATACAAGAGGGGTTTTATTTCTGGAAGTAATGGGGCAAGGAGGAGGGGGAGGGTCATGAAGAGGAAGGCGGAGAGGAGGCGGAGGCCGAGGAGGTTGCTCATTACGGTTTTCTCCTCAAATTTTTGTTCTGATACCATTTTGGCGGCGGTGAGGGTGAGGCCGAAGTCGGCGATGATGGAGAAAATTGTGACATAGGTGGTGGCGGCGGTGAGTAAGCCAAAGTTCTCAATCCCAAAGAGATCTAGCCAAAGATAGACGGTAATAATCCCAGCCAGCACGCCGAAAATCTTGCCAGACATGAAGGAAAAGGTGCTTTTGGTGAGGGAGGACATAGGGATGGGGCGATATGATTATACGCCAAGCGGGGTGACCGACCTAATTGAAGATGTTGTATAATCATTGGGTATGAGAAAAAACGCTCTAAAAGTGCTAGTTTTGCTCACGGTGCTTTTTGGTGGTCTGACTGGTGGAATGGGATCAAGCGGGGTGCTACGGGCGGAGACGCCGTCGGAGGCGCTGTTGTATAAAAGTACTTTGATTTTGATAACTGGTGGCAGTGAAATTAAAATGCAACCCGGTGAAGTGAAAGTGATTACAGTGCAGGCGCAAAATAGCGGTTCAGAGAGTTGGAGCAATGATGGACCGAGATTTATTTCTATCTTTACCTACGGGCCTAAGTATCGGAAGAGTGAATTTGATCCGGGAACATGGCTAGCATCCGATCAAGTGAAGCGGTTGATTGAACCGGGGGTGGCGCCGGGGGAAGTGGGGAGTTTCCAGTTTGAACTGCGTGCGCCCATTACGCCAGGAATTTATAGTGAAGGGTTTCGGTTGGCATCAGAAGCAACGGCTTGGCTTGAAGGGGGAGAATTTACCTTAAATATACGAGTGGCGGAGAGTTTTGAGGGGGCTATCGGAACCGAAGCGAGCGCAGTGGCGGGAACAGCAACTGAAGCGACGGTTGTAAATCTGACAAGAACACCGGTCGTTAAAATAATCTCTAAATCGGCGGAAAAAATTAAGGCGGTGGCGGGGAAGACAATCTCTTTTACGGTATTGGTGGAAAATGCTGGTGCTAATGATTGGAAAAATTTTGGCGTTGAAGCACCGCAGTTTCTAATTGCAAGTGGCGCTCAGAATAGATATAGCCACAAAAGTTGGGACGGGTCATTAGCGTATTTAGAAAAGAAAGTGATTAAACCGGGTGAGCAGGCAACGGCGCAATTTTTCTTTACGGCGCCAACTAATAATGGTTTGCAAACGGCGAAGTTTTATTTACAAGCCAATGGTGAACGGGCGGAAGCGGGGGAGATTTTGATTCCAGTGGAGGTGACGGGCGGGGCGGGGGAGGCGCTGACTGCGCCTTTGGAAGTGGAACTGCCGCCGGTGGTGACATTGATGGCGGAGCCGATGATGAGAGTGGGGATTTTGACGGTGGATGAGGAAACGGATAATGAGGTGATTGTGAGTTCGGCGGAGAGTGGATTTAGATTGGTGGAAGAGGGGGGGAGAGAGTTGGGGAATTTTAAAATTGGAGACCGAGTGCGAACGGCCTATGTTGAGGGGCGATATGAATACTCGGGGCCGGGGGTGGCAGGGGTGGCGACCCGTCCGCTTAGATATGAACCGACCGTTTTCGGAGCGGTGATGACGGTGATGAATTTTGATCGGAGAGTTACGAGAGAGGCGGAATTTGAAGATAATAGATTTATAAATAATTTGGAAATTAGAGCTAATTCCAGTAATGACACTGTTTGGTTGATAAATGAATTACCGATTGAAGATTATTTGGGGGGATTGGCAGAAACATCTAATCTATCTAGAACGGAATTTCAGAAGGCATTGATGACCGCGGCCCGGACTTACGCCTATTATCACTATGAGCATCTCACCCGACATCGGGAGTCGGGGTTTCATGTGGATGCCTATAGGGATCAAGTTTATTTAGGATATGGACAGGCGGAGCGGAATCCAATGATTGTGGCGGGGGTGGAGGCAACCCGGGGAGAGATTGTGACTTATGGGGAGGAGACGGCGGTGACGGCATATTTTTCTAGATCAAACGGGAGAACGAGGGATTGGAGCGAAGTATGGAACGGGGTGGTGCCGTATTCGGTGAGTGTGGCGGTACCGTGTGATGAAGGGAAGGTGATGTGGGGGCACGGGGTGGGAATGTCGGCCTCCGGAGCGATTTGTTTGGCCAAAGAAGGGAAGAGCTACGAGGAGATTTTAAAATACTTTTATACGGGAGTGGAGATTGAGCGGAAGTGGTGAGTGAGTTGGTCAAAAAAAATACCAGAATTAGAGATGACTTTTGTTTTGATCGGCTAATTTTGGTAGACCAACTTCAGGATGAGAATGAACATGTTTGGTTTGGCAGGCGGTAACAAGAGCGGAGATTTGGAGCTTGACCTCATCGGGATTATCAACATTTTTGAAACGGAACCGCACTTTTTCTCCGGCGGATTGCACATAAACATCGCCATAAGTAAGGAAAGTTTCTAACAGACCTTTGGTCTCGCTTGTGATGTCTTGAATAAGATCCAGACCAACTTCAGAGATCAGTCGATTAAAAAGACCGTGCTGTTCAATATTAATCACGCGTTCAGTGGTCACTAGCCAAACATCAAGCCAGTAGTCCGTGATTTCGGTGATGGTAATTAAGTAAACGACCAATAAATAAATGGCGCTTGATAAGGTAATAATTGGACCGAGAATGGGATGGTCTAGAAGAGGGATTTGGAAATACCAGAGAAAAGCGTAGATTGCGAGGGGAATTAGTAGGAGAAAAAATGTGAAAAAGGCGATTCTTACCAGATCCATCCAATGGCGTCTCAAAAAGAGAACGACCGTTTCATTGGCGCCTTGATTGGGGAGAGTGTCGATTCGCATCATAAGATAATTAAATGAGTAAGTGGGGGGTGGTTAGAGAGGATGATTAGAAGGGGGAGATTTTGCTAGAAGTAAGGGAGGGGAGATTGAGATTGAG
This sequence comes from Candidatus Uhrbacteria bacterium, assembly GCA_943357745.1. Lineage (GTDB taxonomy): Bacteria > Patescibacteriota > Patescibacteriia > UBA9934 > UBA9934 > JAGORL01. The sequence goes on along the minus strand of CALRGN010000019.1, from coordinate 6,463 downwards.
GGGAGTTTGCCAATCAATGTTGATAGTGAGCAGGATGGTGCCGATCAGCATGATGGCGAAGGAAAAAAAATAGGCGAAGGCGACCAAATAAGAGCCGGGGGAGCTGATGGCGTAGCGATAAATATGGAAGATGTTAAAGAAAAAGAAGAGACAGCAGATGGCGATTAGCAAAAGATATGGCCAAAAAAGTAGGGATAAATTTAGAGTGTTCATACGGTTATAGTGTAGCACTAACGAGGGGTGTGGTTGATTTTGAGATGAGTATAGGCGCGACTGGTGGCTTGGCGACCACGCGGAGTGCGTTCAAGAAATCCTATTTGCAAAAGAAACGGTTCGTACACTTCTTCAATGGTGGCCATTTCCTCTTGAGTGGCGGCAGCTAAAGTGTTTAAGCCAACCGGTCCGCCTTTAAATTTTTCTATTAAAGTTTGGAGGAGAAAACGATCGGTGCTATCCAAGCCGAGCTCATCAATTGCTAATAAGTTTAAAGCTTCAATGGCGGCGATAAAGGTTAAGTTGCCTTGGTGTTTGACCTCGGCGTAATCACGGGCGCGTTTAAGGAGGCGATTGGCGATGCGAGGGGTACGGCGAGAACGATCGGCTAAGGCGTGGATGGCTGGTTCTTCCGGATTGAGCCCGAGAATTTTGGCGGATCTGGCGACTATGAGGCGCATTTCGGCGGGGGTGTAAAAATTAAGATGAAAAGTGGCACCAAAGCGGTCCCGAAGTGGGGCAGAGAGGAGAGAGAGACGAGTGGTAGCGCCGATGATGGTGAATGGCTCTAAGTTAAGGCGGAGAATGCGAGCAGTGGGGCCTTTTCCCACCATGATGTCCAAAGCGAAGTCCTCCATGGCGGGATACAACACCTCTTCAATGGTGTGATTGATACGGTGTATCTCATCTATAAAGAGAATATCGCCGCGGGCGAGGTTTGAGAGGACGGCGGCCAAATCACCGACTCGCTCTAAAGCGGGACCACTGGTGATTTTTAGATTGCCACCAAGTTCTTTGGCAATAATGTGAGCGAGGGTAGTTTTTCCCAGCCCGGGATTGCCGTAGAGTAGAACATGTTCCAATGGTTCGGCGCGCTTCAGAGCGGCATCAATAAAAATCTGCAAGGTGGTTTTGAGCTCACTTTGACCAATAAAGTCGTTTAATCTGCTCGGTCTAAGGGTATTATCGGCTACTTGGTCATCGCTTTGCTCTGTGGGGAGAAGCACGCGATCCGGGGGAGGAGTTTGTTGGGGGGTTTCATTGTCATTTATCACATGATATTATTGTAGTTGATTTTTTCCTGATTCTCAAGCAGAATAGTCCCGTTAGGTTTTGGATTCAATTCAAATAGGCCGCGGTGGCGGAAAGGTATACGTAGGGGACTTAAAATCCCCGGGTGAATAACCATGCGGGTTCGACTCCCGCCCGCGGTAGTTACAGATCGTCTATTTTTGACTGGTTTTGGTGAAGATGTTACAATTTACCCGGTGATTACTTCTGTTTTAATGAATTGTTTGCGGTGGTAGTTCAGTGGTAGAACACTTCCTTGCCAAGGAAGGGGTCGCCGGTTCGAATCCGGTCCGCCGCTCCAGTTTTAAAGTAGTAACCATTTGGATCTAGAGTGCTAGTGGATTGAGTTGGTGAAGAGATTTCTATAAGTAACAAGCACCCGATCAGAAAATTCTGACCGGGTGCTTTGTTGTGGCTGATATTCCTTAGGCGACGCTTGGAAGAGTGAACTTTGGTAGGAGACCGGGGGCTAGACCTTGGCGGCGCGCCCAGGAGATTCCGGAACGGTTACCGACTCGATATTGTTCTCGAGCGGTCTCCACTAGGAAGCTCTCAATTTCCAGCCTAATATCTTCTGGCATATCAAATTTGGTCATTAGGGCATTGAATCGGTCTAACAAAGACTCATACCAGCCGATTTTTGAGATAGTGGGAGTTTCTGGGTTTTGATTGATTGGAGTAAGAGATGATAGATTGATAGTTTCCATATTGGTTTAGGTGATATTAAGGAATAACTGACTTAGATGTTTTTTAGATCGAGCATAAAGAGTGCCTAATGTACCAAGGGCACCAGTGATTAATCCGCCACTTACAATCGGCGATGGCCCGGAATTAGGGTTGGTGGTGGCCAAGGCGGTGCCGGATGCTGACGGGTCGGCAATTACTTGAAGATCGCTTGATTGTCTTAGTGATAGAGTGTTGATGCCATTCACTAGTCTTACCACGGCCAGAATCTTGATTTGGTCACCAGCTTTCACACCTCTAAAATTGGCTCCGGATTTAGCATTGCTTATGACTTCAATTTTCTCGCCAGGTGCTAACTCTACCCAGAGGGAATTGTTGGTTTGATCTACCGCTATTCCGGAGAGTTGATGCAGAGTTCCGAATTCACCGATTGAGACCGCGTTCAAAAGCGCAATTGGTGATTCTAAGATGGTTTGATTGGTGATTATAATGTTGGTATTTTGGGCTAGTTTGCACCTTGGTCCGGTGGAGATTTGATACGGCTCGCAAGTTACCCTGATAGTTTGGCCGGTGCTTAGTCCGGTGGGCCAACTGGCGTCATGAAGATAGATTTCAGTACCCTGAATCATGATTACCTGTTTTCCAAATAGATTGGGACCGGCGGTGATAACTCCCGTGAGGGTTGTGGATTTCTTTGTGCTTTTTCCTGATTTGGTGGCGATTGTTGCGGTTGATTTTGGCAGTAACTGTTTAACCGATTTTCCAAGAGATGAATAAGAACTTACGAAGTGATCAACAATGGTGATAGATTCGGGTGGGGTAATTGATCCGTCACCGTCACTGGCAAATTGAGGAAACTCCTCTGAAATGGTTGTAGCAGGCTCGAGAGCGGAATTGGTTTCCAGAGTAGGTATTTCCCCCGTTGATTGGTAGGGAAGATTGTCATTATCATAGATCGGTTGAATGATGGCGATAATCGCCTGATTAATAAGTCCGGGAGTGGGAGCGGTAACGCTCCAACTGCCACTTGTTTGCAGGCTAATGGTTTCTCCTTTGTCTGGCGTGGCCAGAGTAGGGTTGCCGTAACTGATCACCTCTACCACCTGACCGGTTGGGTTGATCAAACTAATAGTGTCAAAGTCATTGTTGAGTTTGCCAATTGGAGAATTGATCAGGAAGTAGCCCAAGGCAGGAATGGAGCCGGTAAGGGCGGTGGCTTTAAGAGTAGCGTCGGTAACGGACCAGCCGGTGAGGCTGACCGAATAAGGTTCGTGATTGTAGATTTCTATCCACTCATCGCCGATTAAAGGGTTGGGGTAGAGTTCAGATAGCGATAGTTTGGCGGGAATAATGAGTGGAGCGGGAAGGCCGATTGGAGCGAGGATGGGTGCCACAATTGGGGTGACAACAGGGGTTAGTGCCGGTGCGACCGCCGGAATGGTGACAGGGGTGACAACGGGAGTGATAACCGGTGTGACAACCGGTGTGATTATGACTGGCGGTGCGATGAATGGTTCTGGACAAACGCACTGTTCACTGGTGATCATGACTTCTGGAACGATGGGTGTTGCAATTGGACTAAATAATTCTAAACTAATTTCCAATGATGAGAAGACTGGGGTTACGCCAAGGGTTGGTTCCGAAAGGGTTGGTTCCGGGATTGTTATTGGATCTTGACTGAAGGCAATCGGCAGATTTAGGGAACTAATTTTTCCGGGCGTCCCTGCTTGTGTTAGATTAGTGAGATTCTCTGAAGTGACGGCGGTGAACCAAGTGCCGGTGACAAGATCTCGCTCGGCGGAGGTGTAGGGGTTGGAACTGCCGGCGGGTGTGATAGAGGCAACAAATTGGTCGATAATAAGGCCAGTTGGATTGATTAGATATAAAGCCAATCCGGTGTTGCTCAAGGAGATACTAGCACTAACTAGAGCGGGGGCAATGGCAAGAGTGGTTTTGGGGTCACTATCAGGATAGTTAGCGATAAGCATGGTGGCGCCAACTTCAAGATAGAGATCTTCAGCGATGCTGATGCCGTTGCCGCCGGTGGCCGCACCGGAGAGTACATATCCGTTCAAATTAACGGCAGTGGTGCCAAGGTTGGAGAGTTCTAGCCATTCGTCGGCGGTGGAGGCGGATGATCCGGCCCAATTGACTTCAGTGATGATAACTCCCTCGGTAAAATACCCGGAGGCAAAGGCCGGTGCGGGTACAGCAAACAGAGGGGACAACCCGATAAGGAATCCAAAGAAGAGTCCATACAGTTTGACCATAGAATAGTTATGAATGAACACGGCCGTGACAAAAACAAAGCTCCCCGTTGGATCCGATGAGGGATCGCAAGGGGGAGCAATGTTTTGTAGTTCCAGTTAAGCTGATTTTTGAATAATAGTCAAGGTGGAGTTGGGGACAAGCCACGCTGTTAATGGAAATACTTGGGAGTTATTTGGAAAAAAGGTAAGGCTGTGATAATGTAGAGATCAGGGGCGAGTGGTGAAATTGGTATACACGCATGCCTTAGGAGCATGTGCGAAAGCATTAAGGGTTCGAGTCCCTTCTCGCCCAGAAATAGCCTTCTAATTCGGGCTATTTTTTCTCTTCATTGGTCGGATTTCCTTACCATACCAGTACGTACGACTCGGAGAATTTTTGTTAGATTTTTATCGAATTTATGACGAGCATTATTTATAGAGCAATTTTTAGACTTAAAAAGTTCTTAAAAGGATTGCTAACTTTTACTTACCAGACAAGATTGTTAGAAAATGTAAAAAAAGGGGAAGTTCCTAAACATTTAGGTGTAATTGTAGATGGTAACAGAAGGCACGCCAAAAGACTGGGTTTGCCGGTAACAGAAGGACATAAAATCGGTACCGAAACATTGCATAGATTTTTAGATTGGTGTGATGAGCTTAAAATTCCGGTGGTAACGCTATGGTTATTTTCTACCCAAAATTATTCGCGATCGGAGGAAGAGGTGAAAACATTGATGAAATTAATTTTGGAAGAAGTGGAGCGGATGGTAAATGATTCCGAGATGCAAGCTAAAGAAATTAGAGTAAAAGTAATCGGAAGAAAAGAGCTGTTACCGGATGAAGTGAGACAAGGATTAGAAAAATTAGAGATGGGCACGGAAAACAGAACTGGTAGACTAATTCAATTAGCGATCAGTTATGGGGGCAGAGAGGAAATTGTGGATGCGGTGAAAGGGTATTTGGAGGAGTGCGAACGCAACGGGGTTAGTTTAACGGAAGCAAGAGCTGGTTTCTCCGAAATTGAACTGTCCAAGAACTTATATAACGCCACCGTGTTGGATCCGGATTTTGTGATCAGAACTTCTGGTGAAATAAGATTGTCTGGGTTTTTATTGTGGCAATCGGCTTACAGTGAATTCTACTTCTTGGACGCCAACTGGCCAGCATTTAGGAAGATTGATTTCTTGCGAGCGATCAGGTCCTTTCAACAGCGATCGAGACGGTTTGGCAAATAGATCGTTAAATATGTTGGGGAAAATATTGGTTAATAGAATAGAGCTGATTAGATTTTCGGGGAAAAGAATTTGGTCGTTAATTAAAATAAAGGTTTTGAGGCAATGCTCTCAAGATGGTTTAGTGAAAATTGAAATTAGTTCTGAAGCTTTGAAGGCTAATTTTAAAGAATTACAACGATTGGCGCCGGAGTGGGGAGTGGCACCGGTGTTAAAAAGTAATGCTTATGGTCACGGTCTGTTTATTATGGCTAACTGGCTGATTAGAGAAAAACTGGTAACGCCGTTTTGGTGTGTTGATTCCTATTTTGAAGCGGAGAAATTGCGTTTACACGGGATTAATGAACGAATATTGATTTTGGGGGCGACCTTTGGCAATAAAATTAAGCATAATCAGTGGGATAAAATAGATTATAGCGTGGGGGAGTGGGAGTTGCTTAAAGAAATCGGCGATTTAGAAACCGAGGTTTCAGTGCAGATTAAATTGGATAGTGGGATGAACAGGCAGGGATTTAGAGCAGAGATGATTGAAGAGTTGATCAAATATTTGTTAGATCATCCTAAAATTATAGTGACCGGAATATTTTCACACTTGGCGGAATCAGAAATCATTCATTCTGACCTAACTTGGGTGCAGATAAAAACTTGGAATCGTTTAGCGATTCAATTTAGAGAGAGTTTTAAGACTTTGAAGTATTGGCATTTGGCCAATTCGCACGGATTTTTATTGGCCGATAAGATGACTGCCAATGTAGGACGGGCGGGGATTGGTTTATATGGCTATAGCGAAGATACTAGTTTGATTAATCTTAAACCGGCTTTAAAAATGTTCGCTAAAATTGTAGGTATTAAGCCCTTATTAACTGGGGAAAAATTGGGTTATGGTGGTAGCTTTAGCGCTCTCACCGACCGGCGAGTGGGATTGATACCGGTAGGATATTATGAGGGAATTGACAAGCGCTTATCCAATCAAGGAGTGGTGATGGTAAACGGAAATAGGGCGCCGATTTTGGG
>CALRGN010000018.1 GCA_943357745.1 Candidatus Uhrbacteria bacterium | reverse complement strand
ATGCTGCTTGCGTCGGATTCATCTTGCGAATAGTAAACATAAAAGTCGCCACGGGAGAGCTGGGACTTTGCCACCTCTTCTCCGGCGGTACACCAACCAGTCTTGTGGCGCTCGATAGATTGGACGAGCTCGGTAGGCTCGGAGCCTTGAGCGTACTTCACCCATTGTCCAGCAGTGTTATGAAGGAGCGTTTCGCTGGTCGGGATGAGTTTGGCAAATTCAAGGGCATAGAGCCTGGCAAAGTCCTTGGCATCCAAGGCTGACTGAACTTCCGGTTCGAGATTTCGTTCGTCGACAGGCGTTGCAATTTCAAACGTCGACGGATCAAACGGAGCCATGTCAAGTTCCGCGATGATTCGTTCGCGGTCAACGGGCGCGGCTGGGTTTTGTTTCTTGGCTTCGGCAATCTTTTGTCCGATAACAAGCTGGCGTTCCTTGTTGTGCTTTTTTTCTGCTCGTTCCAGCTCCTGCCGTGACGCTGCAAGCTGTTCCTTGTAAATACGATCATGTTCAACGTGATCGCGAACCTTTCCAAGAACTGCCTGGTCCAATTCGGGGAACGGATTCATGGTCTCTTCGTCCCTGGAGGGAAAGGTTTTGGTATCCTTATCAAAACTCGAGAGTCCGGTGACGCTCCTCATCGCCCAGTACCTGAACCAGTCTGGGTAGGCGGCTCCGGCATCATCGGTTGCAAGATAGTCGATCCACTTGTCCAGTGATCGCTTTTGGTCTTCGATCTTGGCGACGATTTCCTCGGCCATCTGCTTTTGTTCGTTCGGAAGTTCCTGAAGCTCTTCCCCGATGTCTGATCCTTTGGCGATAGCCGCTACCGCACGCGTAATCTGATCGTGGACATCATCGGGAATGTCGGTGTCGCCATGTCCTAGGGCACGCGCCTGTTTTTGTTGATGCCCTAAGTATTCATCGGTGGCGACGTCTGGTTTCACAGTCAGTGCTTCATGCATGAAACGCTTCATCATTGCTACATTGCGGGCTTTGCGGTCAAAACTTCTGTGACCTTCAAGTTTTGGCGGATTGAAAATGATGTCCAGACGGTCTAGGTATGTCTGGATGCGCTCGGCTGGAACATTGCGAACGCGTTCGCCGTTTCGTTCCTTTTTATTCACGGCACGGTCTGTTTCGGCTGACTTCTCAAGCTGATATTTTTGTCTGAGAAACTCCGGGTTTAATCCTTCTTTCATATAGGGGAATTATAACAAATCAGCCACTATTCTTCTAGTCCGTTCCCCCAAAATTTCAATTTCAATTACTAAATTTATCCCCAATTTATCCTCCCCCACTCGTTCCGGTCATTCCGCCAACAACACACTATCACCCAACAACTCCTCTAAACTCAACACCTCCAACTCCGCTTGAATTTTAAGGGCCTCGGGATGATTGGGTGATAATATTAATAATTGGGCCACAGTGAGTTGGGCGAGCGAGAATTTACCTTGGGCAATTTGCGCCTTAGCTAACAGCCAGTAAACTTCTATATTAAGGGGATCTAGTTCAATAATTGCCGAGAATAATTGGTCGGCCTCAATCCAACGGCCGAGTTTTAATTGGAGTAGTCCTAGCCGGAGCAGAAGCCCAGTATCTTTGGGGGCCGATGAAATGATTGCGGTTAAAAGAGAGACGGCGGTTTCTAAATTGCCAGCCCGTTCTTCTAGGGTGGCCAACAACAAAGTAGCTGGCAGATACTCTGGTGAAATGGTTAGAGCTAAGGTGAGAGCTGATTTTGCCTCTAACAACAAGGCTGACTGGGCGATATTACCGCCAACTGCAGTCTCAGAACTTTTTTCATTTAAATTGAGGAGAAGGTCGGCATCATATTGAGCAAGCGCAGCCGATGCGAGGTTGGTTAGATAAGTGGGGTGGTTTGGTGCCAGAACTACCGCTTCTTTGGCGGAGTTGTAGGCCAACTCTCGCGCTCCACTCACACTATCTCCCAAGACGGAATAAATCTGATAAGCGGCGGCGAAATTGAGGGGATCGTTGGCACCTTGAAGCGGAGAAAGATGAATGGCGGCCAGAGCAGTGGTGAGATCCTCTTGAAGTGATTCAACCGGAGAGCCGGTGGCGACTTTAGCAGTGACGGAATTTAGGGCGAGAGCGGCGAGATTCCGAGTGAGACTGGCGTTCCAAGGATTTAAGGTAATGGCTCGTTCTAGCTGGTCTTTGAGAGCACTGGGGTCTACTGACTGGTAATCAAGTCGGAGTTTTGCTAAGGCCACCCGACCCAACAGGTCAATTGAGAAAAATGTTTGCGTGGTGATAATAGTGAAAATAATTGACGCAAATTTTAACGACCGATATGGCTTGGACTTTGTAAATCGGACGAGTGCTCCGGTTTTGGCGTTACCAGCGGGAATTACCGAGTGGAAAGTGAAAACAGTTGGAAGAACAATTGCCCAAAGAGCGATCCAAGGCCACCAGAGATCCACCGTCCAAGAGAGGGTCAATAAAGCGATATTCACGCCAATGGAAATCAGTTGAGCTGACGTAAGTAGAGCCGAATGTGAATCGGTGGGGGAACCGATTTTTTTTAAATTATTTTTAGACCTGACGGCCCTGAACAATCTCACAAATTGATAAATCAAAATGATTGAGAACCAACCCCAAAGCAGTAAACCGATCAGTCCTAATTCAATATAGATCCTGCTTGCTAGCGAGTTAGGTGCAATTGGTAGACCAACTTTATATAAATCGGAGGAGTAATAATCAAGCGGAGCAAAGCGATTGATCGCCATCTCCGCTGTTCCAGAACCAGAACCAAACCAATGACCTTGTACCTGATTGATTGCCGCCTTCACGGACCAAACTCCGCTCCAACTTAAACTGGGGGCGGTTAATCCATAGGTTGGCCACCAAGATTGACTAATTAAAGTTTTGGGATGAGTGGCACCCCAAATAATACCGAGTACGATTGATGCGATTAGGAAAATCGGGATAACGCGCTGACTTAGAATGCTAATACTACTAGCGCGATTGATTGCTTTTCTGCTGATAAAGAAAATTGTGCCGGCGGTCAATATCCCCATTAATGAGGTGGGAGCGAGTGGGGTTTGTCCAAAAATCGTTGCCACTGGTCCAAAAGAATAAAGGGTTGAGATAGGAATTACCGCTAATGTAAAGACATACCAATACTGAAGCTGATGATTCTGCCATTCTATCATTTTAGCTTTTTCTGAAGTTTTAGAAAAAAGATCTATGATCGCTTCCACCGAGAGTAGTAAAGCCGTACAACCAACTAAATAATTAAAAATCGGACGATCAGGAGAGAAAAACCAACAAAACCAAAACCCGATTACTACCACGAGCGGGATCAGATCACGCAGAGAATTAATTTTGAAAACTACCTTCATACCACTCTACTCTACCACAGGAGCAGGGGGTGGAACTGGAATAGGAGCGAACAGTGGGGCGGGGGTTAGATCGGGAATGGAGAGTTCTGCGACGGGAGCGATGGGGTCGATTGGGACGATGGGGGCGATCGCCTCAATGGGAATGATCGGGTCGATCAGGTCGACGATTTCTGACGATGGGTTCTCGTCAAGCAGAGCACCAAGGTCGGATACAGGAACGGGTTCCAGATCGCCGACCGCGGCGTCATTTCCGATAAATTCGCCGACCGCCGGGTTAGCGCTGATCAATTGATTGAGCGGCGCCGGAGTTGCCGTTGAAACTAACACTAACCAGGAGAGACTGGCATTGAAGCCGGTTGGATTCAAAATTTCAAAACCTAGGGCGGTTTTATTTTGCACCGTGACCACTCCCCCACCGCTATTTGTTAAAAATACTTGATAATCGTTTAGATATGGTTGGAGTTTGATGTAGTCGGGATTTACTTCTGCAAAGTTAATCAAGGTTACCGAACCCGAGATGGCCACTGAGCCGGTTAGTAAAATCTGCTCATCTAAAGTAAGTAATGGGGTGGTGTAAACCGACTCACCGCCGGGGTTAGAAATAATTTTAGTGATCGTCCCGTTTGTGATTAGGTTGCCGAGATTATCGATCGACCAAAGGTTGTTGGCGCCGGTAATTGATCCGACCGACTTAATTGAACCACCGAGTAGGTCAAGCGAACCGTCAGCGCCAAACGCTAATAATGAAAGGGTGTTGCTAGCGCTCGCGACCGTTCCCGTGCCAGAATAATACCCTGGGCTAATAAATACTTTTATAAACCCATCCGTACCACTAAAACTCTCTAGCGCATAGCCGAGAATGGCACCGGCGGTAGTAGCTTTTTTGGCCGCACCGGCGGTGTTTGCGGTGGTGATGGGATCGCCAGGGGCGATGTTTCCCCCTTCCGTTACAACCCGCGTGAGCGCCTTGCCAGCAACGGCGATGGCATACTCATTTCCGACCAAGCCACTATGTTGATTCGATTGGTCGGCGATCGAGTTGCGACCGGCACTAAAGCCCGGATTTGCCGTAACAACGCCAATCATCATGTTTGAGTTCAAAAAGAGATTAGCTTCACCGCCGAGATTAGGACTAGCGCGTTTAACCTGATCTTCGCCGTAAAGCATCACCACCTCCCCCGCCGTCAACAAATCGGTGGAGCTAAAAGTGACAGCGTAATCAAATTGGTCGGCACCAAATCCAGCCGATGATGAAAGCGCACCGCCAAATGCAGAATCAAAACCAAAATAGTTATCGGTACCAGATAAGCTGTCTTGGAATACCAAGTCACCGGTTACGAATACTTTGCCCGAGTTACTGAAATAAGCTAGTCGACCATGATCAGTGGTGGAGATTTCAAAACCGAATTCGCTGGCTGAGGCTACGGTTGTTGTGAGGTTCACAGTTGATTCTTGGGCTAGGTTATTGGCCCAGCGCCAGCCCCTAAGGGAGAGTGAGGGGGAGTTTTCATTTACACCCGCCACGCTTGCCTGCAAGGTTCCGATCAATAATGAGCTCGTGATATTGGTGAGTTCACCATTAGAGGTGAGAATGTCCCCAGCAGTCCAACCTGGTCTAACCAAAACTTTAATTTTTCCTGAACCGGAGAAAAGTGCTTCTTGAGCGAATCCGACGATTTCTGAAGGGCCCGTGGCTTTAGCGCCGTAACCAGACACGGTGGAGGAATTTCTAATGGGATCGCCAGCACTGATTGGGCCACCGCTAGAATTGACCCACATATCAATCTGCCCCAACAAACCGACCACGGCATAACGAGGATCTTTACTCAAATCCCCTTCCGCTCCAGTAAAGTGGTTGCCAATGAAACCAGGATTATCAGAAATTACACCAACAATTCTTCCGCCGCTTGGAGAACAGCGTTTAACCGCTCCCATTATTTTTAGATCGGCACAAGCTAACATACCGACGGCTAATTTTGAATCGGATTTATAAAAATATTCAGCAAAGTCGGCGCCACCGCCGGTGAAGGCATCATCCGCCGTAACGGTGCCGTTGTTATCAATTCTAAAAGTGATATCTGGTGTGGTGCTAACACTGGCCCTAATAACCATAACATCATCGTTGTTCGCGGCTTCATTAACATCAATTACAAAAGCTTGGGTGGTAATGGCTGTACCAGTAGTATCGGCCACCGTGTTTTGTGTAACAGTGAGACCGGTACTGGTACCGGTATTATTAAGAGTCATCACTCCCGCTCCGGAGAGGTCAAAATTGGTAAAATTAATCACGGCGGCATCTCCTAGAATTATATTGTCACCTATACTTAAAGCATTATCGATTTCTGGATCTTTGACATCAAGCGCGTCCGTGATACCGGTATTGAAGAAGGAGTTAATTCTAATGCCATCGGCGACCACTTCATTGGCATCCATAGTTTCAATACTAATCAAGGTATCCCAGGTACCGGTGTTTCCGCCGTCATTTTGATTGTTAATCTCTAGTAGATTGGTCTCTTCCACATCCGTGGCAGCGGTATTGGTGCCATCAATGACCACGCTACTTTTAGCAAAATCAAGGGCATGGGTATCAGAAATAAAGAGATTTTCACCGCCTGCACCGCCGGTGATAAAAGTAAAATCAACATTACCGGTGGTGGTGAGATCGTCACTGGTGCCGAAAATTATTCCACCCGAACCGGCTTCCAGCCTTAAAGGACCATTCATAGCGGCGATGGCGGCATCCCAACCGTCACCAATGCTAATCGCATTTTCTGTGGCGGCACTGCCACTTGAAAGGGTACCGATATTTAAACCGGTGGTGGTGGAGGTTGAATCTCCGGTGATGTTTCCGATATTAATAAATCTAACGGCGTTGGTGCCTCCAGTGAAAGGGGCAACGGTAGTGGCGGCGATATTTAAGACATTAACGGTGTTAGTACCGGCGGAGGTGGCGCCGATAGTGGGGGTGATGCTGATAGCTTGATTAATATTAGTACCGGTGGTGTTGATTGGGGTGTTGAAAATTAGGTCAATACCGTCTGAAGTGCCACCGTTATTGGCGGCGGCTTGAGCGGTGATAGATAAAACGTTGCCAGTGGTGAGAGTAGTGGAACCGGAAAGAGTGAGTAAGTTGCCGGTGGTGAGGGCGGTACCGTTAATGGTGAGATCACCGGTTAAAGTACCGTCCCCTTCTTTATCAATTCTAAAAAGAGCGGAACCGCCGTCAGCAACGCCAAAAATAGTATCATTAGCGGCTGTATCCAAGGCGGCTGGATTAAGATAAAGGGTGCCAGCGGAAACACCGCTCCCGCTGGGATTGCCGGTTATAACCAAGTTGCCGGTGGAAGTGAGTGCGGGGATGGCGGCGGCGGTGGCGCCATCTTGGTCGCTATCAAAACCATCTAAAGTTTGAGAACTGATGGCATACGGCGCCGAGAGCAACCGCTTGCGGGGAGATAGACTTTCGGTATTAATCACTACTTGTAAATAAACGGTGGTGTTGTCTGCAAAAACTGAATTCAAAATCGCAGAATGACCAACTGATACATCCGTGTTGCCTAATTCACGACTGATTAAACCCTCGGTGAGGGTAACCGTTTCCGCCGTGGTGGTGGCACAAGTGGAAGATGAGTTTGACCAGAGACAGGTGCCACCGGTTAACGCGCTGTAGAGCTGAAAGCTGATACTGGCGGTGGTATCCGTAATCGGAGAACCGGCGGTGTTTAAAATCCTCCCTTGATATTGAATGATGTTTGGAGGTGCGGCGGCTAAAAGTTGATCGACTAATAAAAAACTAACCACTAGAACTAGAGGGAGGAGCCGTTGGAGGAGGCGGGATGCTTGATGATATTGATGATGGCGGAACCTGCTCATGGGGTTGGAGCCAGACATGATGAGAAAATGACTTAGGCTTAACGGCGGTGGTGAGGTCTAACATGGGGGAAGAAAACGGCTGATAGCCTTCCTTTTGAACGGAGTAAAAATATTGGTTCCCACCAAGATATAGACCAAACCGACCAGCACGATCACTTTGCATGGTCTGGACTAGTTTATTATAGCGCATTTCAAAGACCCTTATGTTTGCTCTACCAATAGGAAATCTAGTCTTTTGGTCGCCTACTAAAGACCAGCTCTTGGCGATTTGATAGTTCTTTAAGAATCTAAGAACCGCGATGATCACTAATTGGCTGATTAATAGGATAAAGTTGATAATAGTGGGTTGAAGGACCACGATGTAAAGAGAGAATCCTAAGGAAGCGACAAATAAAGTGGATTGGAATTGGCGTAATAGCTGAAATTTGCGACCGCTTTTAATAGCCAGTTGTTCTGGTTGATTGATTGGTAATAGAGGAATGGCTAAATCTAGCTTGCTAGCTTCATCAACTTTTATTATTTCTCCGCGGTAAATTGGTTGACCGTGATCATCAACCGTACCTACTAAATCCCCTGCTATGAGAGTGCGGAAACCGGATTTCATAACCTTAATTTGATACTCACCGACCTCTAATAACAGGGGAAATTCCCCAGCTGGACTGGAGACGAGAGTGGTGACTAATTGACCTTGGGCGGTGAAGATTCTCACGGTGGCGAGACCGATGGGGAGATTGGAAAGCGGGTTGTAGAGATAGCCAACGCCACGAGAATGACGCCGACGGAAGAAAAGCCCGGGAAGAAGCCAAAGATATTGCAAGAAACTCAAGAGACCAAAGCTACTAGCAGCAATCACCGTGGCGGTGGCGAGAGTAATGGCGTTTAGAGCAGTGATTTCATTGCTCACCGTACCCGCGGATAAATTCAGGAGGAGATTTCTCACAGTGGTGGCGGTGTCGGCAACAATGCGGTCGCTGGCGGCAAGAATATTAGGTAGTTCAGAATAATTAACCGATTGATTCTGATTTACCGCGGAATTGCTGGCCGATGATTGATTGGGTGTAAAAAGACCGTCTTCTCCATTTGGATATAGAGGATTATCTAAAGTAAGGTCGTAACCGACCGAGCGGTTATTTGATTCATCTTGATTACCAAAAGAGGATGAAGAGGGGTTGGAGTCTGAATAAACGGGATCGCTCACTGATGGTGCTGAATCTTCAGAGGAAGGGGTTGTGTCAGCGGAGGGATCGGTTGGTGTTTCTGCTGGGGTGGTGGGATCGGTGGGATCTGGAACTGAAGTCGGATCGGGAGTGGGGGTGGTGGAGGTGGGGTCTGGGGTGGGGGTGGTGGAAGTTGGATCTGAAGGGGGCGTGGTGGAAGTTGGATCTGGAGTGATGATGGGATCTGGAGTGGGAATGGGGTCTGAAGTGGAGGTGGGGGGAGAAGAAAAACTTGGACTACCGCCATTACTACCGCCACTACTACCACCACTGCTAGTAGGAGTGGCGCCGGTAACCGTGATTCCAATAGAAGAGAGGCCGGGCGAGATGGTGGGAAGTGATAAGACCCCGCTGTTTCCACTGGTGCCAGAGAGAGTTAGATCATAAGTACCGATGGTGGTGGGATTAATAATTTGATCGGCCCCGGTACCAGAAAAAGAGGCATTTAGACCGATCTCTATCGTTACCACGCTTCCCACGGTCATAGCCCCTCCGAAATTGGCACAAATTACAAAAGTCGCGGTTTGTCCTACCACGGTGATAGACGCTTTGTCTCCTCGGTCACAGTTACTGGCGGTGGTTAAATCTACACCATCATCAGTGAGATCGAAATCATCCTCATCCACCGTACCGATTGTATAGCCGGAGGGAAAAGTAAGGGTAATAGTCTCTAAATCAGACCAAGCGTCAATCAAGGTAAAGGTAAATTTATGATTAGCGGCGGTGGAACTTACCAGTGTACTGGGTTGATCAGTAAAGGCGGTAACAGAAGCGGCTAGAACTGACTGACTGGTTAGTAAATTACTTAAAATTATGAAAAAAAAGACCCAGGCGACTAGCTTAGACCAAAAGCCTGGTCGATTAAAGTTTCTTTTTATTTCTGTATTTACGGAATAGTAATAAAACACAGATAATCCCAAAACAAGTGACTAATAAAGCGCCGATCAGGATGATCGCTCCTCCAAATTGTAACACGGACAGGCTTTGACTGATAATAAATTCCTTGTTTACCACTGGCATTAAATTAATCGGACCAATCCACCACCATGGTAATTCAATCCTTTCATTCAGTTCACGACCACTGCCAGTGGGAAGGCGATTATTCTCCGGATTCAAATCAAAATTTCTAACCATTCCTAGATAGCGCGCTTCCAGACCGAGGATAGGAATTACCGTTTGTGAACCCTGATTAACAACCGTGGAAGTAATTGACCAACTAGCGTTACCTAAAGATAGCTTGGGTTGACCGAAGGAGTTAGTGGCACTGCGAATAATGTTGGCGGTGAAATTGGTGAGGAGAAGTTTTGATGTCTGTGGTTGACCAAAATGAATGAAAAACAAAGTGGCGCTGGCGGTGGTTGGCAAAACGCCAACGAAAGGAGGATTCAGCGTTTGATTAATCAAGGCGAAATCTACTTCTTCAACTAAAGCTTCGGCTGGAGCGTTGACTTTAATAACTACCTCCTGTTTGGATTCAGGCGGAAGAATAACTTGATCCGATGGTAAAGCCAAGAGACTATTAATGAGATCCGAGGCGGGGGAAAATTGAACTTCACCAGTGGAGGAAAAAGTGACGGTTTGCAGGGACCAGAGGGTATTAACTGTTTCTGAAGTGGGATTTTCTAGCTCTAATTTTACTTCTATTACTTGGCCGGGATTTACATAAACATCCACCACTGAAGGTGTGATATTCGCGGCAAAAAGAACATTACTAGACATCACTAAGAGAATCGCCGATAAACTAAGAGAAATAAAGAGAGATTTTTTCCAAAAAGTGATCATACGACTACCAGCTACCACCATTAATACTCACCAATAAAAACAAAAATAAGATTCTGGGAGTAGGTGCCATTGGCATTAGCGCCGCTAACGGCCGCTTTGATGGTGATAAAATCACGAGCATTGATAGTGGAGTCGGTTCTGGTGGCGATTGGTTGGAGCGAAGTGGTAAAGCCGGTATCTTGTGTATCAAAAGTTGAGCTAATGATAGTTACGTCTGATGATCGGCCACCGTATTCGTTTTGTCCCGTGGTAACGGTACCGTCAGTGACGGAAGCGATGATGTTGTTGCCGGAGGCCAGATTCCCACTTTGCATTACCTGAACGGAATAGCCATTAGGAACATCAGCGCTTGCCTGCCAAGCAATGATGCCAGTGCTTAGAGTATTGGGACTAAGAGTAGTGAGGGCGGTGGTGGAGCCGGTTAATTTATAAACGTAGTCGTTACTGCCGTCAATTATTGGTAGCGAGACGGCGAAAGTGAAGTAGTCAACCGTCAGCGTGGGGGAACTCACCCCGACCACTTTACCGACCGCGGCCACCTGCGACGCCCCCTCATCCTGAATTATTGCGATCAGATCCCCCACTGCGAAGCCGGCGACCGAGGTAACGGTGGTGGTAGTGGTGGTGATGGCAGTGGTGGCTACTTGGCTGGCGGTGTTTTGGACAAAGAGGTCAAAATCAGCGACCTGATCGTAGAGGCCGGCACGATAGCCCTGATCAAGTTTATAGGTAGTAGAAGAGGCTTGATCTCCCTGTGCTCCGACCGAGTCTCTTAGGAGATAGCTGGCCGAAGTGGAGTTATCCACACCTCCGACCGAGACTGTGTCCCAATTGATCAGGTAATTGGTGGAGGACATGGCGGCGTAGGTTGGTGTGATAATTTTTGTATACAGCATTATGGTCAATAGAATCAAGGCTGTTACGATGGCTGTTTTAGTGTGTGATCTTTTGGAGGTCATACTGTATACAATATTTATATAGGATAGGTCATCGGAGTGGATAAGTCCCTTTTTTCTGTGGATATCTTTCACTGGGAGATTTTTGGGGCTGGTGATGAAATTTTTTGCGAGGTTTCTCACGACTTGAGGGTGCCGGATGAGGTGTAGATTAGTGAAGGGGGAGATGGGAGGGCGTGAAAGTGAGTCACGATCTGCTTTTTGGGCGACTGAGTGGAATTTAGATGGTGATATTCTTAACGGAGATGCGAGATTGATGGTTATCCACAGTTTTGAATTTGGCTCCGTATTTTTAGTGTTCAGTGCTGGTGCTTTGATGGTTAGAAATGGGTCTTTTTTGAGGTTTTACAGGGTGTATTGTAGATATGTAGGTTATCCACAGCGCTGTGGATAAGTCACTTTATAATTAAATCGGTCGGTTCCTCTTAAGATTGCCAGATATTTTACGGTATATTGACCAAACGGTTAAAACTAGGTTATTTGGCTAATATTAGCTATGTATTCAATGATTGCTCTATTCCCTATTTTTAAGGCTAATCCGTTGGTTGCACAATCAACTTTAGCCCCCTCCCCACTATTGAAGATCGATTGTTCTGCCCCCAAGCTGTTTTATTTGATGCCTTCTTACGGTTTAGGCTAGCCTCACACCTTACAAACTATCCTGTGGTTGGTTATGGATTAATTATAAATACGGTGTGGTGTCTTATCTACCTTTTTCATGGCCATTGAGACCGTTGAGACCATTCAGATTCCGAAAAACTGATTCGGATCAAGGTTGCATACAAAACATCCTCCCGTGGTCTGATCGGAATTCGGATCACGGAAACGGCGATTTGGTGATTGCCGATAGTCGGTTCTACATCAGAAACTAGATTTCGTCTGGATCAAAACGATTAGACGATTAAGAGCCGCTCCGAACATCCCTCATCGATATACTGATAATTCTCTTGGTGATTAACTGTTAAAGCTGACTTGATACTTAAAATCTTTTAGTAGATTAACGGCCACAAAGTTTAGGTTAAATGTTCGAATGTTGCACGTGCTTGATAATTTTATTTTTATTTGGTCTGATTTTTCTCTTAGTTCATTACATCTAGCCCCTTTAAAAGGGAATGGTTCTTAGTTGCACGTGCAACCTATCTATTGGTTATAGCTGTGTAGTCAAATTGTATTTACAGCTTAGAAATAATAATCGATCGCCCCGTGAAACCGGAGGAAAATTGGTCGATCAAAACTAAACGGCTGATCCAATTTTGGTGGGGGATTTTGGAGGTATGATGCACATAGAATCCGATAACCTGATCGCCAAGAGCTAAATAACCCACCACTAGTGCCAAATGTCCGCCGAATTTCTTCCAAAATAAAAGCCGTTCTTTTAGTGTTTTAGTAGGGGCAAATGCCCATTTAATGGAAATGATTGGGAGCTGACCCAGATCTAGGGCTGACTTGAGCTGTTGAGGGGAGGTTATGGTGGTTTGCTTAGCATTGAAACCGAGCTCTCCGGCAAGTGCGATCAAGCCGGAATGGCTCCAACCGGATTGATCGGAATAGGCGTTTAGCTGTAGTCCGTGCTGGATTAGTTTGAAAATGGTGGGGGAGAGGGGGTGATAAGTAATCGACTTAAAATAATCCATGGCCATTTTTAGGCAAAGAACCCCACAGCTAGAGCGTTCCCAATATTCAGCCTGGGAGTAGCTTTCAAAACCGAGTTCGTTCCAATTATCTAAATCCCAACTTTGGGAATAAAAGGGGACTTGGTATAGCATAAGAGTGGGTGGTTCTATATCTAACAAACAATTTTCTCGGGAGAGAACTTTGGTGATCTGGACCTGAGCGGAGTTGAACCGCTGGCCTCTGCAATGCGAATGCAGCGCTCTACCAACTGAGCTACAGGCCCATAATGAGCGGGATAATAATAACAAATCTTAGGATGTTGACAATGGGTGGAGCCCTATGGTCAGAACTCCATTGACTCTTGAATTACAACCGAGGAAAAGGTATCCTAATGCTTGATCGATCATCTATCGATTCCGTGGGGAAGCTAGGTGAGGAAAACTGGTCGGTAATTTTAGGGATGTAGTGAAATGGTATCACAACGGTCTCCAAAACCGTTATTCAGGGTTCGAGCCCCTGCGTCCCTGCCACAAACCCATCAGCCGCTACAGGCTGGTGTTTTTAT
>CALRGN010000017.1 GCA_943357745.1 Candidatus Uhrbacteria bacterium | reverse complement strand
TTTTTGAGAATGGTAAAGATGTTATTTTGGAGAAGTGTATGATTCGTGCGGGGGTGATTGATGGTTATCGTGCCGTTGCTGAGGAATTTTCAGCAGAGATCCACGAATTTATTTTATGGGCACCAAAAGAATTTGTTATGGAACGGGCTGATACCAGAGGCTGGCATGAAGGTGGACTCCTCACCCCGGAAAAATGCGCACAACTTTGGGATAAAATAAATGTACTGAAGGATCAGCGTCCGCAAGCAAAGATCCTTGAGGTGGTGAATCTTTCACCGGAGCAGGTTTGTACTGAGATCAGAAAGCATCTGATCTAAAGGATTATAGTTGTAAGCCCTGACATTTGCATTTTTTTATAAATTTGTTAAGATAATCACGCCTAATTAAGGGCTACTTCACTTTGGAGGCGAGATGATTGGATCTAAGCCAGTAGGGTCAGGTGAGGCCTATGTTACGGCAGACGGCAATCCGATGCCCACTTACGAATTTTCCAATCAACCAGTACTTCTATACCATCTAAAAGAGGACCAAATCATTCCGGGATGGCCAATTACCCCAGCGCGAAACACTACTTTGCCATCGAATGGTGAACAAAATCTGAAGATTACCGGTCCGCCTACTTTTAGTCTTGGTGACGGTACTGATTATTGTAACTTCCCCTTCACGGTGAGAATTGCACCTCAATTTGGCGGGAGCATGGTGCCGACGAGCGGTAATCTGCTTCTTAAGAAGAGAATTAGCAATTCGCAGTTGATTGGGGCAACTCTTTCCCCAATCGATCCTACGGTCTTAACGGCTGATAACCCCACTTTCGCGGCGGCCGTTTACTTTGCTCAGACTTTCCAGATCGGAGATCCTATTAGCGTTCCAAACGGGAGGACCTATGGTAGAGGTTGGTGGGAGTATCGTAGAAGGTTCAAGACCGCCAGGAGACAAGAGGCTAGACTGGTCCAGCTGGATTATTTGGTGGTGATCGTTTTGGGTCGAGCGATAATCAACACCCCCAAGGGGAGAATCATCCTCACCTGGGACGGCAGGGAACTGAAGATTGAGTTGACCCCGCAAGAGCAAAAAGTACGGAAAGTCCCAACCAAACAACGGGCTCGGCCACGGTGAGGGAAATACTTGGGAGGGGATTTGGCCCGTGGCCAGAACCTCTCCCGTTTTGTTTGATTTTATGTAAGTTTAGTTTGCCAATCTAGAATCAAGAGTTGACCAATTAAGCCTAGCAAATATCGCTTTAAGATAATCGGTTTTTTGGGAAGGTTTGTAGTCGATCAAATAAGCATGCTCCCACATATCAACGGCGAGAATTATGGGGAGACCAGCAAGATGACCAATTTCATGATCGGAAACCCAGCTATTATAGAATTGACCTGACTCCACATCGATCGACAATATTCCCCAGCCGATCCCTCGGAAAAGGCAGGTTTGTTCAAAATCTTCTTTCCAGGTTTCAATTGAGCCCCACTGAGTAGCGAGAGCGGTGGCTAAGGGTCCAGAAATTTCTCCGTTGCCACTTAGTTGCTCAAAATATAATTCATGGAGACGCATGCCATTAAATTCAAAGCCAAGGCGACGGGTGAGTTCTGAGATGGCTAGAGTGTTAGTGGAGCGGTCGGATTTTAGGAGGGTTAGTTGGTGGTTCAATAAATTTAGATTCTTTACATAGCCGGCGTAAAGCCCCAAATGAAGTTCAAGTTGAACGGGGGAAAGATCGGCGCCGGGAGTAATGGTAAAAGTTTTGGCGGTATAAGGCATATGAATAATTAGTGAAAAAAAATTAGTTGATGTAAGATGGGAATTGAAATCGGGGGAGATTAGACCACGGTTATTTTAATCTTTTTTTGGGAGATATACAAGGATCAAATTATGCGAGTGTTGGGAATTGAATCAAGTTGTGATGAAACGGCGATTGCTTTGGTGGAAGGAAAGGGGGAGAGGGTGAGGCCAATTTGGTCGATTATTAGAAGTCAGGCTGATTTGCACAGCCAATATGGGGGAGTGGTGCCGGAGGTGGCGGCGCGGGAGCATGTGGAGATTTTGGCGGCGCTGGTGAGAGAGCATTTGTCGCGGGATGGAGCGGGGATTGATGCGGTGGCAGTGACATACGGGCCGGGATTGGCGCCGGCGCTTAGAGTGGGAGTGGAGACGGCCAAGGCGTTGGCTTGGGGCTGGAAGAAGCCGTTAATTCCGGTGAATCATTTGGCGGGGCATATTTATGCGGCTTGGTTTGGGGAGGATGAGGGGCCGAAATGGCCGTTTTTAGCACTGCTTGTTTCTGGTGGGCACACGGAATTAATTTTGGTGCGTGGTCATGGAGAGTTTTTTAAATTAGGGGAAACGCGCGATGATGCGGTGGGGGAGTGTTTTGATAAGGTCGCTAAGATGGTGGGGTTAGGATATCCGGGGGGGCCACGAGTGGAGGCACGAGCGGAGAGTGGTAATGTGGAAGCGTGGGATTGGCCGCGGCCGATGATCAAAGAAGATAATTATGATTTTAGTTTTTCGGGATTGAAAACGGCGGTACTGTATTCGCTTAAGGGGAGAGAAAAGGAATTTGATACGCCGGGGTTTATTGAAGATGTTTGTGCCTCTTTTCAGGCGGCGGCGGTGGAGGTGTTGGTGGAGAAGACAGTGAAGTGTGCACTGGCGCAGGGGGTGAAGACGGTGGTGTTGGCGGGGGGAGTGGCGGCGAATCTGGTGCTCAGAGCGGAATTGACTCGCCGGTGTGGAGAGGCGGGGATTGAAGTAAAGTTGCCGCCGTTTCAATATTCTTTGGATAATGCGGGGATGATTGCGGCGGCCGGATATTTTTTGGCCAAACAAAATGCCGTGACAGGGGAGGCGTTGTTGGCGGTGAAAGTTGACCCTAAAGCTGATTTACATGACCATAACAATAACCAACAAGACCATAAGACCGATTTACCCGACTATGCAAAAAACTAAATTGGTAAATTTAGAGAAGCTACCATTATTTGCTAGAGAGTTGGTGGGTGATTTACGAGCGGGAGATCGAGTAGCTTTGATTGGAGAAATGGGCGCGGGCAAAACAACCCTTGTGAAGGCGATTGCTAAGGCGCTTGGCTATGCAGGGATGGTTAAGTCCCCAACCTTTACTATTTTGAATGAATATAAACTATCGACTGACAATGATTTTTCTGGTTTGAAAAAAATTATTCACGCTGATTTTTATCGGTTTGAAAATTTGAAGGATATTCAAGCGTTGGATTTAGAATCGGAGTTGAATAACGAAACGATTTTTTTTGCGGAGTGGCCGGAGAAAGTGAATAAGGTGGATTGGAATCCGACGGTGGTAATAAAGATAATTTGGATATCGCCCACAGTGCGAGAGATTGGCTGGGAGCGTTTGGATTGAAGAGGTTTTATATTAATTTAGGCCAACCCCACAACCCGTTTTAATTCACTGATTGAAGTTTGACCTTCTAGGGCTTTAAGAATGCCGTCTTGGAGCATTGTGGTCATGCCTTGGGCGTGAGCGATGGCGCGCATTTCATATTCTGAAGTGTTGCCTTTGAGAATCGCGGCCTCTACCGCTGGAGTTTTAATTAGGATTTCATAGACACCCAACCGCCCTTTATAACCACTGCTCTGGCACTTTTCACAACCACCGGTTCTGGGTTCAAACCACTGAGCGACGGCGAGGTCTGGTTTGGTCTCCCCACTAGCTTCAGAGATATTATTTATGTTTTGGGTAATTATTTCTAAATCTTCTCTGATAGGTGAATAGGCTTCTTTGCAAGCTTGGCAAAGCTTCCGGATTAATCGCTGACCCATAATTAGATTCAAAGCGGGAGCGAGCAGATGCGGGGGCACGCCCATTGATTGAAATCGGGGAACGGCACCGGCGGCGTCATTGGTGTGAATGGTGGAGAGCAGGAGGTGTCCGGTTAATGAGGCTTGAACGGCAATCTCGGCCGTTTCTATATCTCTGATTTCTCCTACCATGATAATGTCCGGATCCTGCCTTAAGAGTGAGCGCAAGCCGTTGGCAAAAGTGTAATTCTTTGTGGAGTCAATCTGACTTTGATTCAAACCTTCTAAGCGATATTCAATTGGATCCTCCAGAGTTATAATTTTCACATCAGGCTGGTTGAGTTGTTTTAGAATCGCATAGAGGGTGGTGGTTTTACCGGAGCCGGTGGGGCCGGTGGTAATGATCATGCCATTTGGTCGACTAATTTCTCGTTCTAATTTTTTAAGAACGGCGGGACGGAAGCCCAGCGAATTAATATCAAGGGAGATTGCATCGGGATTCAGTAGACGCATGACAACCGACTCCCCATAGGCAGTGGGAATGGTACTCATACGCACATCAATCTCCCCTTCTTTTTGGAAAATTGTAAAACGACCGTCCTGCGCTCTGTCAGAGATATTTAATTTGAGTGAAGCGACCAGTTTGATACGATTAATAATTTTTTTCCACTGGATTCTATCAATCACGGCAATCTCTTGGAGGAGGCCGTCAAGGCGGAAACGGATTACGATTCCTTTTTCTTCGGCTTCAATATGAATATCGGATGATTTTAGTTTGATGGAAGCGGCAATGATGAGAGTTAGGACATCGGTAGCGTTAGCTTTTTGGAGCATGGAGGCAATGGCACGAAGGTCGGTCATGTTGGAAGTGGCGGAATCTAGCTCGGTGGCAGTAATGGAGATGCCTTTGGTGATGGTTTTGATTTTAGGAAGCGAAGCGTAAGCTTTAAAAGCTACCTTAAAAGAGTTTTGAGAAATGAGATATTGTTTAACATTGGCGTGATGGCGTTCTGATAGCTCAAAAGTCAGTTCATTGATATAGGGATCTTGGGGAGAAGTAACCCCAATCCGGATTTCTGGACCGTTAAAGAAAAATGAGATCAGGCCATGATCTTTGGCGATGGCTTCCGGGATGAGAGCGAGCGCTTCTGGATTAATGGGGAAGCCTAGTAATTCAATGGTTGGTAATCCAAGTGAGGCGGCACTAACTTGAGCAGCGTGTTCTGCTTCCGTAATACGAATGTTGGAGATTTTTGATTGTAAGGCGGTGGAAGTGGCAAGATCGGAAACAGAGAGGGATGAGTGGGGGGGGAGGGGCGGTGGGGTGTTCGGTGGGGTGTTCGGTGAGGTGTTGGTGGGTGAGGTGGTGGTTGAGGTGGTCGTTGCACTGGTCGTTGCACTGGTCGGTGTACTGGTCGTTGCACTGTTCGGTGGAATGACAGCTGTGACTGAAATGGGAGCCGTTTTAGTGGCCTGGCGTTGTTTGATTAGGTCTTTAATGGTGAGGGGAGACATGAAAATCGGGTTTAACTATAGGGTTTAACTATAAGGGTGATGGGGGCAGTTTAGTGGGTGGTGGTAAGAGTGGTTTATGGGGAAGGTTTAGGAAGCAGGCGTTTTAGGTGATGATGAAACCGTGGTGCAACAGGAGTAGCGTCAGTGGTTTGTTTGAGCTCCCACCAGACTTGGAAATTGATCAAAAAAGCGAGGCCGTTTAAGACGATGCCAAAGAGAATCGCGGCGATATTTAGCGCTACCGCTACACCTAAACTTAAATCAAGTGGCAGGGGAGCGGATTGACTAAGGAGAATGGTATTGCTAAATGAGTCAACAGTGTTGGTTAATAATCCAGTTAGGTGGGAGATCAGATTGAGAGTGGTGATACCTAGAAGGTGAACTAAGCTAAGACCAACATTGAAAGCAAATAGGATGGCGGCGGTTTCCATGATGATTAAACGATTATTGTTTATTTTGGTAACTAGCTTTTTAATAATAGAATACAGGTTGGAATGCGTATGAGTAGAAATTTCCGCCAAAGACCAGGTGATGAGAAGGTTTAGAAAAAGAAGTGCGAGGAGAATTGCTAAACTGGAAATCCCCACTAAAAACCAAGTGGAGATTAATTGAGCAGTGAGTAATTTGAAAAAGAAAAGTTGACCCGCTAGAATGATGACGATGGTTAGTAATTTATAATAAAGATTGAGCTTGATAAGTTGGTTTAAGTGTCTGAAGGGGTGGAGGTGAGAGTGGTTTGGGGTTTGGGCGGTGATGGTTTGGATGGTGTATTGTTGGGCCCAAGCAATGGCGGTTAATATGAGTAGCGATAGTACCAAGATGATCGCTCCAAAAAGCACCCAGCCAAACGGGGTTAATATCAGAGATTCTAGCTGTAAATTAGCAAGAATAATTTTAAATTCTGGGGTCCAGGCATCAATCCTTAAGTTGGGTAAACTTTCCCACAGTCTCCATTCCTGGTAACCCATCACCCCTAAACCGGTGAGCCCAGAGAGGGCGGCTACCGGCCAAAGTTCGGGCCGAGACAGAGCAACTTTAATAGCGTGCTTTAAGCGCGGCGAGTGAAAAGATTTTTCTCGCTTCATACCTTGTAATTATAGCGCATGTTGTGACGGTGGACTAAATTTACGATCGGATAAAAGTTTTGATTGGGATACCAGAGTCATGAAACTGATAATTAAAGACCCCGCAGTTTTTTGCGGGGTGATTCAATTTGGTGCTAACTAGGCCGTCAGTGGTGTAGGAACGGGCGCTTTCACGGCTGGTCCAACCAACTCTTCAAAT
Source organism: Candidatus Uhrbacteria bacterium (assembly GCA_943357745.1). GTDB lineage: Bacteria > Patescibacteriota > Patescibacteriia > UBA9934 > UBA9934 > JAGORL01. The sequence continues at coordinate 7,197 of CALRGN010000017.1, read as the reverse complement.
TCTGCTTTTTCTATCATCTCTTTTTCTAGGAGTCGTTTGACCACTAGATCCATTTTGGTGCGATGGGTTTTAATGGTTTCAATGGCGGTATTGAGGGCGATGCTCAAGAATTTATTAATTTCCTCGTCAATCCGTTCGGCAAACTTTTCTGAATAATTTCTATTATCTCTAATTTGCCGACCAAGGAAAATATCCTCTCTTTCCCCATAAGTTCTTGGGCCAAGTTCGGCGCTCATTCCATATTGAGTTACTAAATCTCGGGCCACCGCGGTGGCACGCTGGAGATCATTGCTGGCGCCGGTGGTGAGAACTCCAAAGATGGTTTTCTCGGCCGCGTAACCGCCTAGCATCATAGCAAGCTCATCTTCAAACTCCTCTTTGGTGTGCATTTTTTTATCTTCGTCCGGGATGCTCATGGTATAACCGGCGGCTCTACCTCTAGAGATGAGAGAGATTTTATGAACGGTATCGCAATGGGGGAGAAAATGTCCCACCAAAGCGTGGCCGGCTTCATGATAAGCGGTGAGGGTCTTTTCGGCATCGCTCAAAATATGACTTTTCCGTTCTGGTCCTAGCATGACTTTTTCAATGGCAGACAAAAGATCTACCTGTGTAACGGCGGTACGATTTTGCCTTGCGGTTAGAATGGCGGCTTCATTAAAGACATTCATTAAATCTGCACCAGACATGCCTACGGTGCGCTCGGCAATTGTTTTAAGATCAACATCGGGGTCAAGTGGTTTACCGGCACTATGAATGGCGAGGATTGCTTGTCTGGCTTTGAGATCTGGTCGATCTAAAGTTACTCTTCTATCAAACCGACCGGGACGCAAGAGAGCGGGATCTAAAACATCGGGGCGATTAGTGGCGGCAATAACAATCACACCCAGATTGGGATCAAAGCCGTCCATTTCTACCAAAATTTGGTTTAGAGTTTGTTCACGCTCATCATGACCACCGCCAAGACCAGCACCGCGTTGTCTCCCAACGGCGTCAATTTCATCAATAAAGATGATTGCTGGCGCTTGTTTTTTTGCCTTGGCAAATAGGTCTCTAACGCGACTAGCGCCTACGCCCACAAACATTTCCACAAACTCTGAACCGGAAATGTGGAAAAATGGAACCTCGGCTTCTCCAGCTACGGCTCGAGCCATGAGGGTTTTACCGGTTCCCGGTGGGCCCATCAGAAGGACGCCCTTAGGAATCTTAGCACCAACATCAATGAATTTTTTTGGAGTTTTAAGGAACTCAACAATTTCTGATAGCTCCTCCTTGGCTTCTGGATTGCCGGCAATGTCAGCGAAAGTTAATTTGGTGGCGCTATCTTTGGCGTCTTTCGCATTAGCTTGACCGAATGTAAGAGCGCGGTTGTTGGCGCCTTGCATCTGTCTCAAGAAAAACCAAAGTACGATTGAGAATCCAATAACAATTATAATGGTGGGGAGCAAACCTTTAACCCAATAGGAAGCGGCGCTTGGTTCGGAAATTTCAATTTTGAGCGCGGCCAAGGCAGATTTTTCTAGCCCGTAGTTTTGCAAGAGGTCAGTGAGTGATTCGGTTTTCTCTTTTCTGCTTTCAAAAATCGGTTTATCCGTTTCATCTAATCCGGTGACTAAATTTTCTTTAACGACCAAAGATTTTACCTCGGCGGATTTTATTTTTTCTACCAATGATGAGATGGGAATCTCTTGGGTGGTATTGGGGTTTAGTGAGGCCGAGGAGAAGATTAAGCCTAAAACCAATAGAGCAAAGAGGAGCCCCGATAAGTTACGCGTTACGGCCTTCATAGTTTAGGTGGTTGAAACTGGGGTGACTTCTACTGGTGAGGCAAGTGTCTGGGCGGGCGTTTGAGAGAGATCGGCTGATGTTGTCTCAGTTACGGCGGGAACCGTGACCGCGGGAACCGCGACCGGTTTGACCACGGTTGACTCGGTTTTAAGAGAGAGCCCTAAGCGGTGTTCTTGCGGTTCAATAGAAACAACGCGGAAGCGCATGGTCTCTCCAATCTTGCCGATTTTGCTGGGATCATCAATCGGGGTTTCTGATAATTCAGAGATATGAGCTAAGCCTTGGATATCATGATCAAGCTCCACAAAAAAGCCGAAGGGATTCATTTTGACAATCTTACCCTCAACCCATTCACCGATCTTGTATTTTTGAGCGACATCAACCCAGGGATCAGAGACTAACTTTTTCATGGAGAGGAAGATTTTACTGCCTTCAAGGCCGATAATTTCTGCCTTAACGGTTTGATTGATAGTTAAGAGATCTTTAGGGTGATCAATTCTTTGCCAAGCGATTTCTGAAATATGCACCAAGCCTTCAAGGGGCACATCAGTACCAGTGGGATAGAATTTAACAAAGACGCCAAAGTCGGCCACGGCACTTATTTCTCCCACCACCACATCTCCCACTTTACAGCGATCAATAATACTCTTCTGTTCCTCTTCCCAAACCGCTTTTTCTGAGACAATCAATTTACCGTCATCCTCCATTACATCCAGAACTTTGACTTTGATTTCTTGTCCGATTAATGATTTTAGCTTCTCTAGGATTTTGTGCTTATCACCGCCGGACACTCTGGGATAATGTTCTGGTGCAAGCTGGGAGACTGGCAAGAAACCTTGGAGGTTGCCAACCTTAACAATCAGTCCGCCTTTGTTAGCTTCTAAAATTTTAACTTTGATAATCTCACCGGAAACGGAAAGCTCACCTAGACTCTGCCAAGCTTTCTTTTGGCCAACAGATCTAAAAGAGAGTTCAACTTCACCGTTCTCATTTTCTACATCAACCACGGTGGCTTCTACTTCATCGCCGTCTTTTAGACTGCGGAACATTTCTGGATCTTGAAAAAGTTCTCGACCGCGTACCACTCCCACCATCAAGCCGTCAATGCTGATTTTAACCTGACGATTTTTGGTGGAAATGACCTTACCCTTAACTGCCGCTCCCTTTTTTGGAACATTTAAAAAATTACCTTGCTCTAATAATTTATCTAGCTCTGTTAATACCGCCGGAGGTGGGGTGGGTTTTGTAACTGATTTTGCGACTGTTTTTGTTATTGGTTCTGTTGCTGATTCTGTTACTGATTCCGTTACTGGTTCCGTGATGGCACTATTGGTCATAAAAAATCTCCAGAAAACGCCCAATTTTATTAATTAGGGGTACACTGGCGCTAATAATTAGTGGGGGAAGTGTAAACTACGGGGGGAGAAAAGTCAATTTTGATAAGGTAGTGATTGAGTGATGATTGTGGTTTGAAGTGGGGTAGATTCTAGAGTGGTAAAATAGCAACAACCAAGATATACTGCATTTTACATTCCCGACCTAATCTTAATTACACCCATTCTATTAAAAACGGTGGCTGACCCCATTAATCTATGTCATATATCCTTCAAGAATTTAGATTGGTACTAGACCGATTGGTGCCGTTATTTCCAGCGGACTTAACCGTTAAGGCGGAAGAGCTGTATGCGCAATTGATAGCTACCACCGATGTTACGGAGCAACAGATTAGACAAGCGCTCATTGAGGTGGGAAAGTGGGAGTATCCGTATCGGCGGTCTTATGAAGAGCTTTGTCAAAAAGATGAAGAGGTGAGAATGCAAACCGAGATTTTGCAGAGATTATCCCCGGAGTTAAAAGAAAAACTGAATCATTTGCTTACGCAGGGGATTCATTTGGTTGACTATCTTAAGAGCAAGTTTTTTGAAGATCTCTCCGGAGAGGAACGATATCAAGTTGATCAAGCGGTGTTGATGGCGCATGAAGTGCTAAATGAACAATGTGATGAACGAGCTAAAAATCGAGCGGAGAATTTTGAGCAACTGGTAGAAAAATGGAAAGCTGATCAAGCTCAAACTCAAGCGGTGATAGAGCAATTAAAGACCTTGGCAGAAGCGGGCGGTGAACATCAGGCGGAGATGATCTCTTTGGCTAATGATTTTGAGGAGGGATGGTCTTTGGTGGAGAGAGATCCGGAACGGCGTCAAGTGGAGGAGGAGCTTATTTTTTGGCAAAACAAATTGAAAACGGAGGGTGGGAATGAAATGATTGCGGAAGATGCGGGATAGTGATAAGCTGGTGCTGATTTATGGTAATAACATGGAATGGCTACGGAAGATTAGAAATTGTTTCTAAACCAGTAATGGGAGAGGTAACTCTAGTTACCAATCCCTTTGGTGATGCGCTTGGCAAAGTGAAGAGTTCGGCTGCCTCTTTGGTGATCCAGTCTCATGAAGGCTTGGATACCGCCGGTTTTAAAGGGATAGAACCAGAACATCCAGAAGATGGTAGGAAGGTTTTTTTGATTAATCATGCGGGGGAGTATGAAGTTCAAGGGGTGAGCGTGAATGGTGGCATGGTGAAGCTTAAGTCTGGTGAGGCGCATACTGTGTACAGAATTGATACCGAAGGGATTAAATTGGGGTTTTTGGGAGCACTGGATAGACATCTTACAGAGCCAGAACTAGAAAAATTGGGAGCGGTGGATATTTTGTTTTGTCCGGCTGGGGGAGGCAAAGTTTTGACTCCAGAGCAAGCGGCGGCGGTGATTATGGAGATTGAACCGAGAATAGTGGTGCCGATTTATGTGGATGGTGAGGGGTTTGGATCGGCGGATGTGTTGGGTAGAGCGCTGGGCATTGTGCCAGAACGAGTAACCAAGTTTAAAATTCAGAAGAGCGGATTACCACTTGAGGATCTGCAATTGGTGATTTTAGAAAAGAGTTAATTTGCAACACTCAAAAAATCTATTATGGCTCAAGTTTCTCAAGGGGAGTTATTGCCGGAAAATGTAGGAACGATTGTTACGCAAAGTATTACGGAGGAAATGCGCCGAGCGTATTTGGATTATGCGATGTCTGTAATTGTTTCTAGGGCATTACCGGATGTTAGGGATGGTTTGAAGCCGGTGCACCGGAGAATTTTATACGCCATGTGGAGCATTGGTCTAAAAGCAAATGCTCGGTTTAGAAAATCAGCCAATGTGGTGGGAGAAGTGATGGCTAAGTACCACCCCCATGGAGATTCGGCGATCTATGAGTCAATGGTGCGCATGGCTCAAGATTTTTCTTTTAGATATCCGCTTGTGACTGGTCAGGGAAACTTTGGCTCCATGGATGGAGATTCGGCGGCGGCGATGCGGTATACAGAGGCTAAGCTCTCGCCAATCGCAGAGGAGATGCTGTTTGATATTGAAAAAAAGACTGTTAATTTCTTAAAAAACTATGATGGCTCCCATGAAGAGCCGGGAATCTTGCCGGCTAAACTTCCAAATTTATTAGTAAATGGTACTTTGGGAATTGCGGTGGGCATGGCCACTAATGTTCCACCGCACAATGTTAGAGAAGTGATTGCGGGACTGTTGGCTTTGATTGATAAGCCGGAGATAGATTTAGATGAGTTGTTCGCAATAATTCCGGGACCAGATTTTCCCACAGGTGGAATTGTTTACGGAGCGGCGGATTTGAAGGTGGCCTATGCTACTGGCCGAGGTGGAGTGGTGGTGAGAGCAAAGGCCGAGATTACGGAAGGTAAAAAAGAACAGGCGATGATTGTGGTAACAGAGATTCCTTACATGGTGAATAAAGCCACCTTGCTAGAAAAGATCGCAGATCTGGTGAGAGAAAAACGGATTGAAGGGATTAGAGACCTTAGAGATGAGTCTAATAAGGAGGGGGTAAGAGTGGTGATTGAACTTAAAAAAGATAGCTATCCTAAAAAAGTTTTAAATCAACTTTATCAATTAACTCCGCTGCAGACGACTTTTCATTACAATGTTTTGGCGTTGGTGAATGGGATTCAGCCCAAGGTCTTAAATTTGAAAGACATATTAGTTGAACACTTAAAGCACCGGCAAGAAGTGGTGAAGCGGAGAACGGAATTTGATTTGGATAAAATCAAAGAGCGCTTGCATATCTTGGAGGGGTTGAAAATGGCTTTAAAAAAGATTGATGAGGTGATTGCGACCATCAAGAAGTCGGCCGATAAAGATGAGGCGCGAGTAAATTTGATCGCTAAATTTAAGATGTCAGAGCGGCAAGCGGTGGCGATTTTAGAAATGAGGTTACAAACCTTGGCGAGTTTGGAGGTACTCAAAATTGAAAGCGAATACAAAGAGAAGAGCGCCATCATGGCGGAACTGATGAGCATTTTGAATTCACCTAAACGAATGCTAGGAGTAATTAGAGATGAATTTGTTGCATTAGATGAAAAATTTGGTGATGAAAGACGCACCAAGATTATCAAGAGCGGAGTAAAAGAATTCTCCATGGAAGATCTAATTCCAGATTTGGCAACGATTATTTTGATGACCAAAGATGGCTATATTAAACGGCTGTTGCCGGAGAGTTTTGGTCAACAGCTACGGGGCGGGAAAGGAGTGATGGGGCTTACCACTAAAGAAGAAGATTCGGTGGAACGGGTAATGTTTGGCAGTACCCATCAAGATTTAATGTTCTTTACTTCAAGGGGCCGAGTATTTAAGTTGAAGGCGTATGAGATTCCGGAGACCACTCGCACTGCCAAGGGTCAAGCGATTGTTAACTTTTTGAATTTAGGACCGGGGGAAAGAGTGACGGCGGTGCTCACTGGGGATCTGAAGGGGGAGAAAGCTAAGTTTATTATGATGGTAACCCAAAAGGGCACGATTAAGAAAACTACCTTGGCTGATTTTGAAAATGTTAGGAGTTCCGGAATTATTGCCTTAAAATTGAATGATGGAGATAACCTTGAATGGGTTAAGACTTCCACTGGTAAGGATGAGGTAATGTTAGTCACGGCTAATGGAATGTCAATTAGATTCCCAGAAGATGATGTTAGACCAATGGGAAGAACGGCGGCCGGCGTGCGAGGGATTAAGCTCAAAGGCGATGATTCTGTGATTGGTATGGAAGTAATTACGCCCGATGCGCTGGAGGCGGGTAATCAACTTTTGATTATTTTAGGTAACGGTTATGGCAAACGGACGGCGGTGAAAGAATATGGTTTACAGGGCAGAGGAGGAATGGGAGTAAAGACCGCCCAGATTAATGTCAAAACCGGCAAGCTGGTGGCCGGCCGGTTGGTGGACAAAAAGGATGCTAGGGATTTATTAGTGGTTTCTGTGGCGGGACAGGTGATTAGAACGCCGGTCATGACCGTCTCGCAACTGGGTCGGGCCACTCAAGGAGTGAAAGTAATGCGTTTCAAAACGGC
>CALRGN010000016.1 GCA_943357745.1 Candidatus Uhrbacteria bacterium | reverse complement strand
GGAAGTAATGATGTGGCAGTCATGCCGGGAATAGTATTTGTTTCCAGAAACCAGGCTTCACCATTGTGGTCTACAATAATATCCGTTCGACTCACATGCCGGCATCCAAGGGACACGTGGGCCAATTGAGCAATGGCTTGAAGTTTGTCGGAAAGTTCCCTGTTGATTGGAGCGGGACAAATTTCATCCGCCAAATTATCCTGATTATATTTGCTTAAAAAATCAAAGAAGCCGTTTTTTGGCGTAATAGCAATGACAGGCAGAGCAGTAGTCCTGCCGTCTTTCTCAACCACAGCGATGGTGAATTCTTGTCCAGCAACAAAATCCTCAATAAGTAACTTTACGGCATGCTCAGAAGCGCTCTCACAAGCCTTTATGAGTTCTTCTTGAGATTTAGCAATTGCTGTGGCCACACTGCTTCCTCCATCAAACGGCTTAACGACTACCGGATGGTTGTAATGAACGGGATCACCTTTTTCTATTGTCCGAGAATGTGGTGTTTTGATCCCCACCGCTGAAACCACAATTTTTGTTTTCTCTTTATCCAAAGCGATAGCGTGAGCTTGAACGCCAGAAAAAAGATAGGGTAAACCAAGCGTCTCTAGAAAACCCTGAATTGTTCCGTCCTCCCCACCCTTACCGTGTAGGACTGGGATGACAAGTTCGATCTCGTGGTATTTTTGCAAAAATAAATTAATGTCTTTCGGAAAATCAAAAGTTGAGATCTCAAATGTATCACGGAGTAAATCCGCTACATTGGATGCCGACCGCAAAGCGATTACTCGTTCGGAACTGACTCCTCCAGTTACAATGGCGACTTTTTTCATAATTGGAAAGTTTCATTTGAACGAAATATTTATTTTTTTTTAAGATCTTGAAACCAAGATCGTTAAGTTTTGATTGGTCGGGCTGGCGGGATTTTATCTCGCATAAAATCTGCAGATTTTATGCTCGTCCTGGGTTTCCCACTATGATGAAATTTGTTCATCTTAGTGGGAAACCCGTTCAAATCCCTCAATCTAGAACAAAGATATATAGATAAGTTCTTATCTATATATCTTTGGTCGGGCTGGCGGGATTTGAACCCACGACCTCGTCGTCCCGAACGACGCGCGCTACCAACTACGCTACAGCCCGTTGCAATTAACCAACAAGCTATTATTGGATTTGGTTCTAGCTAGATTACTAAATTTGACAGGTTTGGGCAAATAGGTGATAATTCAGAAAATTATTTTATGCCAACAAGACATCATTTATCAAGAAAGGGACAAAGGGAGCGAACGGCGGTGGTGCGTAAAGAAGCCGCCTTTACAAGAAGGAAAAATAAGGCAAAAAGATTCGCTAAAGCGGAAATCACAAAAACGGCATAGGCCGTTTTTGGTTTTACAGCCTTTTTGGTTTTAAAGCCAGAGATCGCTGTACCAATTGGCGATTGGTTCGCCAAAATATAAGGAGACAATTAGAGCAAAGGTTAGAAAAGTCCCATACGGCACATAGCTGGTCCAGGTTTTTTTACCGGTTGAAATTAAGATGCCGCCGGTAATGGCACCAATGATATAAGACATTACCACCGCCACGGCGGCAGCACCGGGCCCTAAAGTGAATCCAGTAAGTAGGCCGAGCCTTACATCCCCGGCCCCAATCCATAACCCATGAGAAATGAGAAATTGTAGGGCAAAAAATGAACCCACCGCTAATCCAGAAACAAGTAAAGTGAGCGGGTTAGCGCCGAGCGATAAATTAAGAATAATGGCGCAAACAATTCCTGGCACCGTTAAAATGTCTGGAATCCGATAAGATTTATAATCAAATAAGAAAATAGAGAGCGCAAGAATTGAAATTATTAGATCTCTTGCAAACAATAGCCAGTCTTCTCCGGGATCAAAAAGAATTGGAAAATCAAACCACCAACCTTGAGATCTACCAAAAGCAACCAGCGCGAGCAAAGCGCAAGTAAGTTCAAAGAACAAATAGTGGAGCGGATGCACAGCGCGGCAAGAGGAACAGCGACTGGCGAGAGTGATGTAGCTTACTAGTGGCAAATGATCTTGCCATCTAAGCGGAGAGGCACAAGTGGAGCAACTTCTACCAACCGTAAATTTTAACCCGGTGGGAGTTCTCATTACGAAGCTGTTTACCACGGCCCCGCCAATGAGGCCAAGACAAAGGGCGAGAATTGCAAAGATGAAAGTGGTCATAGCTTACAATTTCCGGATTTTAGACCGTCAATGGAAGCGCAGTTCACTCCTTTGCTAAGCCCAAGGGACTCAATTTCTCGTTCTAAATCAAATTGGATTTGATAACTCTCACCTTGGCTTTGGTAGCAATAGGCTGGTTTCTGATCATTACAGCTGGTGCTACTTTTTCCACCCTTGGGCGGAGTAACAATATATCGCACAAAGACTTCTTGATTACTTCCTAACTTACAAGGAGCCTCAAATCCTTCCATGGTTAGACAACTGGTTCCGGGCTGACCTAAGGCGATTGGTGCTGGCGCCACTGGATAGGTGGCACTCTGAGCAAATCTTAACTCTAATCCGGTTTGAAGTTCTCGTACATTTGCAATTCTTGTGATATCCCTAACAAGTTTGGCAGATGAGTTTAGGATATTCCCTACTATAGCGATTAATAATAAACCAATTGTTGCTGCTAAAAGATAAGGCCAAATGCGTTTCATAGATAATGTTTTTTTAAAGTTGTGTCTAAATAATTCACCAGACTACTTCCCCACCGGCCGTATTTGTTTAGAATAAATACTTGCGGTAGTCCAGCTATGGAGAGAATTTCTGAAGCGGTGGGAGTTTCAAGGGTGAGGAAAAGGGGGATGGTTTTTAACCACGCCGATTTTCTGGTCAGCTTAATTTCATGCTCTAGCTGATCGCGTCCGCTTGGTTCTAAAACTACGGCCACCGGTTTGAGACTGGCCGCCCGTCTGGCGCCATCCAAAGGGGAATTTGATGTATCCACTTCCCAACCGAGTCGCTCTAGAGTTGAGGAGAGGATGGTTCGATAAGTTGCATCTGATGAAATTACCATAATTTTGCGCCAAGCGGTCATAATTCTTCCCCTCTTAAAGCCAGTCCAATGGCAACGGCTAACTTTGGACCGACTTCATCCAAAACCAGGCCACCATCTCTTGGTACTTGGAGTCGGTTCCAAGGATCGCCTAAATAGATATTTAGACCGATCTCAGCCTGTAAATATTCGGCTAACCCATTCATCCTACTACTGCCACCAGTGAGCAGGATTTTGTCTATTGATCCCAAATCTTCAATCATTGCTTGGGTGGCGAGATTAATTATATATCTAATTTCATGCAGTACTGGGGCTAAAGCGGTTTTGATTGCTGGTGGTAAATCTTTGGTTTGGTTGTAGGAGAAGTCTCGCTTCATTAGTTCTGCTTCCTTGAACCCAAGTCCCAGAGAGTCCATAATGGTTTGGGTTATTTCCCGGCCACCAATTTTTATTCCTCTTGTGATTAAAGGGATCCCCGCCTTTATAATTACTAAAGAAGAACGCTGTTCACCGATGTCTACGAGGAGGATTGCGCCTTGGTCGGTTCCCACCAATGATCTTATTAATGCAAAAGTCTCGGTCTCCAAAGAGAGTAATTCAACCCCTAGGCCAGCAAATAATCTTACATAACTTTCAATCAAGGTTTTAGGAGCGGCATTAAGTTGAATTTTAAAATACCCTTTATTTTCTTGAGGAATAATTCTAGAATCAAGTACCGCTTCACTTACGGGAAACGGCAATAGTTTGGCCATCTGATTTTCAATTAACGGTTTCAATTCGGCTTCGGTTTTATCTTGAGCTTGAATTGTAATCACGCCCTGAAAAACTTGGGAAGAAGGCAGTGAGGCCACCACCCGTAACCCACTAAATCCCCCTTGCTCAATACCAGTCTTAATTAACTCGGCGGCGAGGGCAAGATTTTCTCTTAGATTAATAGGAGTTAGAATGGTTTTATCAAGGGTGGCAAAAGCATAATGCTTGAGAGCAAACCCGCCGTTCTCCTGACTGATCTCTACCATTTTAATGCCAGTGGCCGCCAAATCAATGCCAATAATACCCGCGCCAGGCTTGGTTTTATTTTTCTTTCCCAAACGAAAGATTCCCATAATTCTTTGGGCATTATAACACGCAGAGTGGGACTGAAGCTATTGATTATCAAGAGTTTGATTTACTATCTTGTCGGCGGCGTCATTCTTGGCACGGGGGATATGTTTGATGGTGTAGTGCTTGAAATTATTGAGGAGCACAATTGCTTCTTGATGGAGTGGTTTTAGATGAGGGTGTTTCACACGGTATTCACCTTTGATTTGTTTTACTACTAGTTCTGAATCAAGACAGATTTCCAGTTCGGTTACTTTCTTGGCTAGAGCTAATTTTAGACCGCCGATTAGTCCGGTATATTCGGCTTGATTATTGGTAGCCACCCCAATGTAGATGCCGATCTGGTCAACAATTTCTCCGGGCCAAGCACCAATTGGTTTGCAGAGCACTGCCCCACCGGCGGCGGGTCCGGGATTACCTCTAGAACCACCGTCTGCTAAAATTCGTAATTTCATAGGTTCATGATGAAGTGGTTGTTTGGACACCACTGGGACTAGGCAAGGTGAACGGACGCCAATCAACTAATTTACATTCCAGGGCTTGACGGTTTTGCCAGTGATTGATGGCAATAGTATACGCTAGATCTAGTTGATCCCCCACCCTCCAGGCTAGAGCCAGTGGATCAGCGTTGAAATATAAAAACTCTACTACTTTACCGGTTTGATCACGAGCCTGAAATTTTAGATGTTTGCCGGTTTGACCAATTATTTTCTTGGATACGATAATGGTGTTCATAGTTGCAAAAATTGGTTCTCGGTTTCCTTCACCAAACGGCGCTAACTTATTTAGATCTTGGGCGAGCGATAGGGAGAGGGCGGTAAACGGTAAGGGAAGTTGAATAAAAATTGGAAACTCGGGCAGGTTTCCCCCAAAAAACTTGGTGGCAAAAGCTTGTGATTGCGCTCTGAAATCCTCTAAGGCGTATTCATTTACTAGGGTTAGTCCGCAAGCTTGAGGATGACCGCCGTGCTTAATAAATAACCGTTGATCACAGGATTGCATCAACTCTACTAAGTGCAAACCACCAACACTTCTACCGGAACCCACCAAACGCTCGCCAATTTTTGTGAACGCAAAGCAAGGCTGACCGTGATCGGTGGCGATTCGTCCGGCGATCAGTCCAATGATCCCCGGTTTCCAACTGGGATCATAGACAATCGCCACTACGCCGGTGCTGATTGGTTGAGTTAGAGCGACCTGATAACTTTCGGTAAAAATCTGCTGTCTAGTTTGATTAAGAGCCTCTAATTTTCGAACGGCGGGGATGGCCTGTACTGTAGTGGGTGCGATTAGTGCCTGGTAGGCAAGCTCCGCGGACTCTAACCGGCCGGCGGCGTTTAATCGGGGTCCAATCCTAAAGCCAAGATCGCGGGCGGTGATTTCAGTTTCAATTTTGCATTGTTCTAATAGCGCTCTAAGTCCGGGGCGCTTGGTCTTTAATATTACTTTCAACCCGAATTGTTCTAGTATTCGATTTTCTCCTAGCAGTGGCATAACATCAGTCACAGTGGCGATGGCCACTAAATCCAACCACCAGCGTTCATGGCCGATGGCAAGAGTACAACCGTGATCTCTGGAGAGGGTAAGCACCGCTGATGCAAGTTTGAAGGCTACTCCGGTTCCGCATAAAAATTTGTTGGGGTAAGTTTCTCCGGGAACTAATGGATGAATCAATAGAGCGTGGGCGGGTAGTTTTGTTCCAAGCTGATGATGGTCGCAAACAATCACTTGCAATCCAAGCTCATGGGCGAGATCTAATTCTTTATAATTGGCGATTCCACAATCTACGGTGATTAATAACTTTGTTCCCGCTTCGGATAATCTCTCAATGGTGTGTTTAGCAACTCCGTATCCGTCTAACTCTCGATCTGGTAAATAGACCATTATTTGCGGAGACCATCCACAACTGGTAGCGATTTCTTGGAGGGCGGAATGTAAGAGGGTTGATCCGCAAACGCCATCGGCGTCATAGTCACCGTGGATTACAATCGACTCTCCGGATTTTAAATGGTCTATAACCAGCGCGGCGGCGGCGGAAAGTTTTGTAAAAATAAACGGGTCATGCGTTCCAAATTCATAGCTTGGATTGAGAAATTGATCATGATTTTCTAGGGCGTGGCCCCGAGCAAGTAAGATTGCGGTGATAATGGATTGAGTTGCGTTTAGTGCCTCTTTTTCAATTTTCCAATTTGCGGACCGATTCATAGGCTAGTTATTGAGAGAGAAGGATTGATATTTACAATATACCCCCCCTCCGACTATTAGACGAGTCGGGAGGAGGGATGAAGATGGATGATAGCGTTCATCCGATTTAGTTTTTGGCGACTGGTGTTCTGGCCTGATTTCTGACTAATCCGGTATTGGAATTCAATCCCCGCAGAGGATCAATGAGCACTCCTGCCGGAGATTTGCTTGTAAGCAAATAGGTTTGCCCCCAATCTAGATCACCAATCAGGCACGGCGTACTTGGGAAAGTTGGAAGCGCGATTCCCCCGATCACTTCCAATAACTTGGTTCCTACCACCACAATCTGATCTCCGTCAGCTGGCATAACGGCAAACCAAGCGGTAACCTGGGCGATGTTTCTCTTTGTTGCTTGGCGACGCCTCTGTTTGGCCACTTCTGTCCGTTGATTTTTACTGAGGGATTTAGCTCGCCCTCCTTCTGGTTCAATGCTAGCAATTGAATCCATTAGATCCAACTCCCTACAACTAACAACCGTTCCACCTAGTTGAGATTGTAGGTAAAGGCTGGTGAAGCAATGGGTATGATTGGGGCCGCTAGCGATCTGTAAAGGCGTACAGCGGTGGTGAATCTTAAGCGCAGTTGCCAAGTAGTTCAGTTCGTTGATACTTTCAGGTAAAAGTCGGGGTGCCTGGCCGGATAAATCCAGGCTGGCTTCACTCGGTATTCTACCGGCTTTTACAAGAAAAATTCTCATGGAACCTCCAGTGGTGATAGATCGGGCTGGTCTTTAATCTGATTGGATTTGAAACCGTTAACTGTGTAACACGAATTTGGCTCTTTGGTCAAATTGTCCAGAAAACTAATTAACAAATGAAATTATTTCACTCGGCTTAAGGCAACTAAAATAAAAATAACGGTGGCGGTGAGGGCAATACAAGGCCCACCAGGGAGATTAGTGAAACCGGCTAGTAAAATACCACCTAAGCCTGACAGCACACCAATAATTACGGCAATTGCCCAGGTGCTTACAAAGCCTTTATTAAATTGCAAGGCGGAAATTACGGGGATTACCATTAGGGCGCCGATAAGTAGGGCACCAACAGCGTTGATAGAAACTGAAATCGTAATTGCACCTAAGCCCATTAATAAGTAGTTCAAACTATGAACGGGAAGGCCAGCAACGATGGCGGCCGGTTCATCAAAGGCAATAGAAAGTAGGGCTTTGTAATTGATGGCGATCAAGACGAGCGTGATAACTGTAACCAGGGCGATGGTATAGATATCGGTCGCCGAAATTGTAAAGATACTTCCAAGTAGAAAAGTGTTGATGCTCCCTCTGCCGGCCGGTGAGATGGCAAATATCAGAGCGGCCAATGCGAGTGAAGTGAAGGTGAATAGGGTGAGTATCGCTTCAGCCGGTAATTTGGAGTGTTTTCTCACTGCTTCCAATGAAGCGGAGGAAATGAGGGTGGTGGCGATGGTGGTGGGAAGCATTGGCCACCCGAGGAGCACTGCAATGGCGGCGCCAAGTAATGATAAATGAGCCACTCCGTCAGCGAGTCCGGAAAGCCTTCTAATCACAAAGAATATGCCCACCGTTGGGGCGAGGATTCCAATCAGCGTGACCACGATGATTGCGTTTTGGAAAAAGTCGTATGCCCAAAAATTTAAAAACATAGTTAAGGTTAGTGGTGATGTTTAACGATCTCTTGGCGTTCGGAGTGGAAGGCGTTTTTTAAATCCGCTCCGGAGAGCAGGCATTGCTCCTCTCCGTGACAAACTGATTCATGCCTGAGACAAATGGCGGCGTCTAGGATTGGTGAGATGCCATGAACATCATGACTCACGAGGAGAATAGTAATATTATTTTCTACCTGTTGAGTTTTGAGGAAATGATAAAATTCTCGGCGCGTGGTGGGGTCTAGACCGTCGGTGGGCTCATCTAATACTAATAGTTTTGGATTGCCAATTAAAGCTCTAGCTAAAATTACCCGTTGTTTTTCTCCGCCGGAAAGACTATTAAAAGATCGTTGTAATAGACCAGCTAAGCCTAAAGTCTTTATTAAAGCAGTTCTAGCCGATGGCGATAAAGCTGACCACCTAGGGATTGCTAACAGTTCCTGTACGGTGGCGGGGAAAAAACTATCCACCGCTAATTTTTGACCAACATAGGCAATTTGCCCGGCGGAAATAGCTTTTGGATGAGTCCCAAAAATTTTAATTGTGCCAGCTGATTGAGGAAGTAGTCCCACCAAAATTTTAATTAGGGTACTTTTTCCGGAACCGTTTGGACCTAGCACTCCCACCATTTTGCCCGCTGGAATAGAAAAACTAAAATCATCGATCACCGGCTGATCACCGATTTTATAAGTAAGGTGCGAGGCGACAACGGCGGCTATTTGCATATTATTTGCATTCTATTTGGTGCCTATTATTGACTCCTATTCGCATACCAACGCTATTTTCAAAGTGGCTAGATTGGCGCGCATCAGAGTTAGATAGTCGTCGTGATTCTCCTGCTGTATTGGTGTAAGAAATTCCAAGGTATGGAGGGGGAGAATGGTGGCGCCGGTTGATTTTGATAAGGCGTCCGCAAAGCCAGAATCGGTTTCCGGTTCAAAAAGAATGTATTTTTCTGATTGCTCGGAGAGTAAAATGGATAAGTTGGCTAAGGTTTGAGCGCCCGGTTCGTCTTCAGGAGATAGTCCGGCCAAGGTTTTAGTGCTGAATCCATAGGCTTCACCTAAATGACCATAGGCATCATGTGAGGTGACGATGGTGGATTGATTACAATTAGCTAGTCCGGTTTTATAGGCAGTGTCTAGATCAAGCAAGGAGGTGATTAAGTTGGCGCCGTTCCTTTTATATTCTGTAACCTTAGCATTATCAATCTGGCTTAACGACCTAACAATCACTGGCACAAGGTCAATTAGTTGATTGGGATCAAGCCAGTAATGTTCTAGGGTTTTTCCATAACCGTCATCATCCTTGGGATAGATTGAGGCGATTGTTTCACCAAGATTGATACTCATCCCATGTTTTGGGGTTTGCTCCCCCACCCAACCGTCAATTGAGCCTCCACTCCAAAACAGGAGCGAAGAGTTGTTGATGAGTTGGAGGTCGGTGGGTTTTGGTTCATATTCATGCGGTTCAATTCCACTTGGAACAATGATACCGACTGGAAATAACGGATCATTTATAATTTGATCAACTAACCAGCCAATTGGATAAATGCTGGCGGTGACGGGCATGATTAGCGAATTTGGATTGTTGGTACTGATTTCTCTTTGATCGTCAATCTGTTCTTCTCTTACTAAATTAATAAGATAAAATAATCCCACAATAAAAATAGTGCAGAAAATTAATACCAGTGGTCGGAACAAATTGAGCATAGGGGAATTAGCTATATTATACCTGTTAATTAATCGGTAGCTGAAATTATCGTTTTAGAATTTTCAGATATGTTTCGCTGGGGATTGCTACCGTACCCACTCCCATGGCCATCATTTTTTTCTTTCCTTTTTTTTGTTTCTGAAGCAGTTTTAATTTTCTAGTGTAGTCTCCACCATAGAGACCACTGGTTACATCTTTTCTCAAAGCTGAGATACGCTCGGCGGCGACGATTTTACCACCCACGGAAGCCTGTAGCTTGATGACAAATTGCGTCTTGGGAATAGTCTCTTTGAGGATCTCTAATAAACGCCTACCCACGCTGACGGTTTCATCTCGGTAGACGAGCGAGGCGAAAGCATCAACTTGGTCTTCAGCTACCATGATATCTAGCCTAACAATGTCGGCACGGCGGTAGGTAAAGATTTCGTAACTCAAGGAGGCAAAACCGCTGGAGACCGATTTTAATTTGTCGTTGAAATCAACGATGATGGCCGCTAGTGGAAGTTCGTAATGAAGGATCGCCCGGCCCTCCGAGAGGTATTCGGTATTTTGGTAGATCCCTCTTCGTTCTTGGGCTAAGGTCATTACATTACCAATGTATTCAGTGGGGACAATGATGTCAGTTCTTGCCCACGGTTCCTCTAGATAACTTGTTGGGGCGAGCTCTGGTAGATCAAGGGCGCTTTTAATAACTTCAAAATCCGGTGCCCCATCTTTAACTAAATGATAGGCTACGGAGGGGAGAGTCACCACCAAATCTATTTTATATTCTCTGGAGAGTCGTTCCTTTAAAATTTCCAAATGTAACATTCCTAAAAAGCCACACCGAAAACCGTACCCAAGCGCGGGCGAATGTTCTGGCTCGTAAATCAAAGCGGCGTCGTTTAGTTTTAAGCGCTCCATCGCTTCCCTAAGCGAGCTATATTCATCTCCTTTGGCGGGGAAAACTCCGGCAAAGACCATGGGTTTGACTTCTCTATATCCGGGGAGAGGTATGATACCGGCCGAACTCTGACCAACTGTGATAGTGTCCCCTACCCTACAGGCGCTGATCGTTTTTAAACCGGTAACAATGTAACCGATCTGACCGGTTTCTAATTCTAGTAATGGTGAGAACTTGGGTTTAAGCGCCCCGATTTCTAAAATCTCGCCCTCTACTTGGGTGGCTAGCAATTTAATTTTATCTCTCTTTTTTAAGATGCCGTCAACTACTCTCACATAAGCGATCACTCCTTTGTAGTCGTCGTAGGCCGAGTCAAAAATTACCGCTCTGGTTTGGTTAGCTTCCTGTCCCATTGGTGCCGGTACTTTGGCGACGACTCGATCCAATAGCTCCCTGACTCCGGCGCCGGTTTTTCCAGAGACGGCTAAAATATCTTCTGGTTTGCAGCCAAGTAGTTTCACCAACTCGGCTTGACGCCGGGGAATATCAGCGGCGGGAAGATCAATTTTATTCAAGACTGGAATCACTTCTAGCCCTTCTTCTAGAGCAAGATAGAGGTTGGCGATCGTTTGCGCTTGTACCCCTTGAGTGGCATCAACTAGGAGGACGGCCCCTTCTACTGACGCCAGAGACCTTGAAACTTCATAATTGAAATCAATGTGTCCGGGTGTATCAATTAAGTTTAGGGTATATTCCACCGCATTTGAGTTCCAAGTCATGCGGGCGGGAGCGAGCTTGATGGTAATCCCCCGCTCTCGCTCTAGATCCATTGAATCCAAGAGCTGATCTTTCATGTGTCTTGATTGTACGGTACCTGTGATCTCTAGTAGACGATCCGAAAGTGTTGATTTTCCGTGATCAATATGAGCAATAATGCAAAAATTCCTAATTTGGGATTGGGGGACCATAATTGTTGACTAGTGTAGTTGATTTGCTTGGTCTAGTCTATTATAAGGGCGTTTGTTGTTACGCAACCGGCGCCAGTTGAAAATGGCCTGGCCCGCACCGGAGATGCTTGTGGGTCTTTCTAATTGGTTATTTGATCGGCAATTGTGACCGTGGTTGATTTTTTAGTAATTGGATGGTTGAAGGTTAATGATTGGGCAACGAGCGAGATGTTTTTATCCGTTCTTGGTTTGGCGGCGCCATATTTTAGATCACCGATGATTGGGGTGCCGAGGGAGGTCATCGCCACCCTGATTTGATGTGAGCGACCGGTAGTGGGCTTGATTTCAATTTTTGACTGGTTGTTCTTGGTTGATAATACCTTGAAGGTGAGGTGGGCTAATTTGGCATTGGGAGTGCTGGGCGGAACGATAGCGACCGTGTTTGTATTTTCATCTTTTAGTAACCACTGGGTAATGGCGCCTTCGGGGAGTGATAGACCAGCTTCAGATTTTGGGCTACCCTCAACTTGAGCGGTGTAGTTTTTAATCACTGAGTGGTTCCGGAATTGTTCAGAGAGACGCCTGGCGGCTTTGCTTGTTTTTGCAAAAAGGACTACTCCACTGACCGGACGATCAAGACGATGCAAAAGCCCTAGGTAAACATTACCGGGTTTTTGATCACGATTTTTTAGGAATATTTTGATTTCATCAAGTAGTGATAGATCTCCGCTATCATCTGCCTGGACCGGTTGACCATGAGGTTTCTCCACCGCAATCAAGTGGTTGTCTTCATAAAGGATTTTCATAGAGTAATTTGCTATGAAAGAGTAGCCGGTTGGTTGGCTGGTTGAGTGACGGCAGACGTTGGTTTGGTTTTAGGAAACCGTTTCTCTCTAACATAGGCTAAAATCTCTTCTGAATAAGGGGCGATTGGATTTGCTAACCTGATTCTATCTGGAAGTTCTAAAACAATTGCCAAGGCATTAACTAACCTGATGGTGTTCAGCGGATTGAATAATCCTAGGGCGGATTTAGAATCCGTAATAGAAGTCAGATGAAGGTTATTAGCAATCAGATTTGCCTGATAGAATAATTGACATCCGGCAAATGGGTCTGGGATGATTAACTTCCATTGATCGTTCTCTGAATATAGAATTACATTATTACTACCACCAAAATCTAATAACTCACCCTCTTTCGCAAGAGCGATTGAGGCGCTAACAAATTCGCTAAATAGAGCCATTACCTGTTTATTGCGCTGAGACTTACTGTGAGGATCTATCATATCTAGGATTCGCTTCCAATCTGAATCTGGTCTAACTTGATGTTCTAAGTGTAGATACCCTAAAGCAATTGCTCTAATCTTCTCTCTATAAACCGGTGTGGTTAAAAGATCACCGTCACCATCAACAAGTACTCGATTAAAGTCTTGATAGAGAGCGGGGGTGACACTGGGAAAAGATTCAACATAATCAAAGCGTAGATCTACTGACATCTCCTCATTTAACGCCGCTTCTGGAAGGGCGGTCTGAATTTCTAGAATAGTTCTAATGATTGTCCCGGGCTCCGTTATGTCAATCGGTTGATGTGAACGAGAACTTCTAGTTTGGTTAATCAAAGTCTGGTTAACCGGGATTGTTCCCCATAGAAAATGACTGCGCGGAACGATCCCTTTAGGAAGTCCAGCAGTTGTTAGAGCGGATTTTAATTTAGCTAACTGTTCTTTTTTAATTTTAGTTCTATGCTCTAGCGCTAATTCTAACTCTAATGAGTTGTCAGCACCACCTTTTAGCCTAGCCGATTCCTCCCTAAACTGCTTAATGATTTCTTTATATGGAACCTTAACCACTACTCCCGGATGATTATTAACCTTAAAAACTATATTACTTTCCCCATCTCCCACGGTGTTGACGGCATATAGATCAGTGCCGGAAATTGCTGATAATTGAGCTAGTTCTTGATCAATATTTTTGAAGCGTTGACCTTGGGTTGATTCTATTCTTTTCATATCAAGTTTATTGTCAATCAACTGATTACTCCAGACCCAATCAGTTCCTCACCTAGATAAAAAGCGATGAACTGTCCCGAAGCAACGGCGCGTTGGGGGGTGATGAAGGTTACGGAGACGATTGTCTGAGGGTTTACCGACGCAAATAGAACCTCTTCTGAATGATTAAGATTAGCTGGTTGATTAGTCAACGAATAACTACACCGGGCTAATGGTTGGCGGTATCTAATTCTAGCTCTAAGTGGTTGATTGGCAAGTCTTATTAGGTGACCGGGGACGGTTTCTGTTAGATCGGTAGCAGTGAGTGTAAGTTGGAATAACGCGGGATGATTAGCGCCGGTCGCTACTACTACCTCATTAGTAATTGATCTTCTTTCTACAACATAATATGGAATCCCGCCACCGATTCCCAGACCACTTCGTTGACCAATGGTGTAATATTCAAACCCTTGATGGTGACCGATGATTTCACCGTCGGTAGTTATAATGTTTCCGGAGTGACGCGCAATTTTGGTCGATAAAAAATCTTTCAGTTCAACTTTTCCTATAAAACAAATCCCCTGACTGTCCTTTTTAGTGGCGACGCTAAGATTATGATGTTTAGCAATTTTCCGAACCTCGGTTTTTTTTAAGGAGCCGATTGGGAACAGCGTCCGTTTTAATTGGTCTTGATTCAGCTGGCAGAGGAAGTAGGTTTGATCTTTGGTTTGATCTAGCGCTGAAAGGAGGTGGACGGTACCGGTTTGATCTTCATGGACTTGAGCGTAATGACCGGTGGCTAGAAAATCGCAATTTAGTTTATCAGCCTCTTTTAGAAATAGATCAAACTTCAAATATTTATTACAGAGCACATCGGGATTGGGGGTGCGACCGGATTTATATTCGTTGATCATGTAATCGTAAACAAGGCGCCGATATTCTTTTTCAAAATCAAAAGTGTGGAACTCTATTCCTAGTTGATTGGCGATTGTCATGGCATCGCGGCGCTCTAAACGCCAGTTGCATTCAGCGGAGTCATCACCATCGCTCCAATTTTTCATGAAACCGGCAATTACCTTGTATCCTTGCTGTTGCAATAAAATTGCGGAGACGGCGCTATCTACGCCCCCACTTAATCCTAATAGGACGGTTTTTTGCTGAGCCATAAGTGGCAAAATAAAGAAATATTACCACTTTACCCTAACTGCCACTCCAGTTGGAAGGAGAAAAGCTCTGGTGGTGGTTTCCCTGAGAGTAAGCTCTACCGATTGGAGCGAGGTAGCTTTTGGCCAATATGATTGGAGTAAGTTTTCTAGACCAATGGCCGGGAAGCCTAGAGAGTAGGCGTTGACGATTATTATGCCGGTTGAGGATTCCATTAGTAGGG
>CALRGN010000015.1 GCA_943357745.1 Candidatus Uhrbacteria bacterium | reverse complement strand
CCATGTACCGCTATCGGTTCTTGCGGCGATGGTACCCTGGATCCGGATGAAATTTGCGATGATGGTAATGATGATAGCTCCGATGACTGTACTAACGATTGCCAAGTTAATGTGTGCGGAGACGGATATCTCTATGCCGGTAATGAACAATGTGACCAAGGTATAGAAAACGGCGGTGGTTGCGAATCTGAATACGGTGTTACTTGTACCGCCTGCTCTCGTACCTGTCACTATGAAGTGATCACCGGCAATTATTGTGGCGACGGTCTTATTAACGGCGGGGAATATTGCGACGGCAGTCAAGTGCCGTTGGTCTACTATAGTGACAATACTCAAACCGCCATCGCTTCTTGTGCTGTACTTGGTAAAATTAACGATGATGGCTATGAGTGTTTAGCGCTAGGCGCCTGTAACGGCGGCGGAACCGATTTTAACGGTAACATCTGTGGCTATGATAGTGAATGCGGTACAGGTAGTTGCACTCCACCGCGCTGTTCTGGCAGTTGTTTGAGTTCTTGTCCGCTTGGGTATGCCAACATCCCCCTGCTTCTCACCTCAAACCAGCCCGGCGACAAACCATCTGATTCGGTTGAGCTCTTCACTTATAGTGCCGACCCAACCTCAGACATCCCCAACGCCGCCACCATTTCCGTTCCCGCCTGTACGGTGGCCGATTCTGCTTCCATCGATGTTAACTTTGATAAAGTAATCAAGCCCGATCTCTATGTGGTCATGATTGTTGATCGCTCACTTACTATGGATCACTCAATTGTCGGTGGGGTAAAGTTAGATATCGCCAAAGAAGTAATCAGTGACTCCATTAGCGGATTATTTGATGAGCTCGGAGATTTAGCACATATCACGGTGATGGGTTTCGCCGCCAATGCCGGTACCGGTCTTTGTTCAATCGAGGACACTAAGATAAGCGACTGCACAAAAGATGAAAATTGCGACAATTCCGCTACTTGCACGGAGATTTTAGATTTTATTGACCAAACTAATTCGGCTACATTGATGGAGCGGGTCAATCAATTTACCACCTACTATGAAACCAACACTCCCGACGCCTTTGCTGAAGCTAAGAACCTCCTAGACGCGGTTTCAGATAGTACCAATGTTAGAAAAGTGGCGATTATTCTCTCTGACGGTGAAGCGTATGTGGTGGATAATGACGATGTAGTA
The DNA here is from genome assembly GCA_943357745.1 of Candidatus Uhrbacteria bacterium. Lineage (GTDB taxonomy): Bacteria > Patescibacteriota > Patescibacteriia > UBA9934 > UBA9934 > JAGORL01. The sequence goes on along the minus strand of CALRGN010000015.1, from coordinate 15,994 downwards.
GTGGATCCTATTATTACTGCCGCTAATGCAGCATTTTATTCCGATGAGTTTAAAAATGCCGGTTTTGAGCTTTATACGGTTTCATTAGGAATCGAAATTTCCTGGATTGAAGACATGGAAAGTTGGTCTAGTAATAATCCGCCTGATATTGATGATGCTGGTGACGATGATTATTCCGAATCGCCGAGCGGCATTGATTATGCATATAACGGTAACACTGCGGATGAGCTATCCGATATTTATGAAGTAATCGTTGATTCATTAACCGGTTTTGCGGTAACGATTATTAGCGGAGAAGGTGAGGAAACAAAAACCAGCACTGCCGAGCTATTACCGGGGCAAAATTTGCAATTACCTTGGCCGGAGCTGTTTGAATGTGATGGTGTAAGCGAACAGGAACTCCCAATCCAATTCTCCTTTGTGGGAGAGGGAACAATTTCTGTAAGCAATTTAAATCTAGAATATTGCTCGCCTTAATATGGCATTAGAACCAATCAAATATTACGACCCCAATTCAGTTGCCGCTGACTCCGGTATGCCGGCCCAGTTTGGGGTGTCAACTAACACCAGTCTAACCAGCAATCAAAGAAAATTTGGGAGTAGAAATATCCTGATCATTCTATTCGCAATCGTCATTGGAATTAGTTTAGCGGGAATCATTTTTAAGCTTTATTTTGCCGGTAACGATACCAACCAAAATCCGGTCGGCACCAGTTGCGCTATCAATGACCTTGATTGTTTAAGAGCGGCTGTTAAGCGGGCTACCCCCGAGCAGGGTGTAAATGCTTGTCTGGCTCTGCCCCTTGATGAATTAGCAAATTGCGTAAAGATTTACGCCTGGGATTCATTGGAGCCAGATGACTGCGATCCCCTGAAGGATGAAGAAAAATCCAGTTGTCTAGATACCCTTTACCTTATTAAGGCCAATAAAGAATCAGCACCTAATCTGTGTGACAAAATTTCCAATCCTCTAAAGCGCTCCTCTTGCGAAAAACCGGATGCAGTTACATCGCCAGAAGTACTCACCGCTCTTGAAGAGGGGAATCCGGATAGTTGTAAAGAACTCACATCCACGGATTCAATTGCTTGCCAAGAGTTATATAATGATACTGATAGAGATCAAGACGGACTTTCACTTAGAGAGGAATTTGTTCTTAAGACTTCAGATAAGCAGGCGGACTTTGATAACGACGGCTTAAAGGATGGGGAAGAGGTCTACAATTATAAAACCAATCCCACCAATCCTGATTCTGATGGCGATTCTTACTTAGACGGTGAAGAGGTACAAAACGGTTACAACCCTAATCAATAACTAACCGCATTATATGTTTGAAACCAATGAGCCACCAAAAGATATTTTTGAAAAAGTTGAACCGGTTGCGTCACCACCAGGTGGCCCTAGTTTGCCGGTCTCTGATTATCCCACCACCTTACCGCCCTCTGATGCTGACCTGGGTCATGGTGGTCATGGTTGGAAAATTGCCGTCATCTTTCTTTTTGCCGCCATTATTATCATTGGTGTTGCCGCCGGCGCCTACTACCTATTTTTCCAGAATGAGCCAGTCTCTGAAATCACCCCCACTCCACCCGCCAGCAAAACATCCACCGGCGCCACCACTTCCACCAAAGAAACAATTCCTTCTGGCTCTGTGGGTTCCACCACCCCTATTACTCCTACTGCTCCCACTGGTTCACCAAGTAGTTCCAACTCCGATGTAGCGGTCTTAGACTCTGACGGCGACGGTTTGGCTAACGATGAAGAACTTGAATATGGCACCTCGGTCACCAAGCCCGATACAGACAGTGATGGCTTGGGGGATCGTGAAGAAATCAAGGTTTATGGTACCGACCCCAGAAGATTTGATACGGATTCCGACACCTATTCCGACGGTCAAGAAGTCCGTTCTGGTTACAATCCAAACGGCACCGGCAAACTCCTTGAGCTTCCAATTGCTAATTAAATAGTCCACCTAATCCCCCATGAATTCTTCCGCTCTCACCGCCACCCTCACCGCCACCATCGCAGACTTTACTTGGCATTACCTGCCCAGCGGTTTGGGTGTATCAATTCCCAGGGCAGAACAAATCACTCTTTACTCTGGCACAATCGCTTCCACCTCGCCCACCGTCGCCACCGCCTCCACCGCCGCCACCGCCGCCACCGCCTCCAGCACCACTCCTCTCTCATTGCCCGCGCTCACCGCACCCGTCCCCGAACCAGTCGCCACTCCCCTCACAGCACCCGGAACCGCGGACTCATCAGAACTTTGGCCTGAAGTAGCATCAACCCCAGTCCTTGACCATCCTAACCGCACTTTCAACCGCCTAATATTAGCGCTCTTAATTATTATTGGTTTGACTATTTTGGGCTTGGCGACGATCTATTTTGGCCCGATCCTTTATACTAAATATTTCGCCAGTGCCACTCCATTAGAAGTCATTACTCCCATCACTCCCGCCGTCACCGCACCAGTCACGCCACCAGTCACTCCCACCGCCACCATCGCCGAGCCAACACCAGCGGTGGTCATCCCGGGATCAGACACTGATACTGACGGCCTCACCAATGTGGAAGAGCTCTTGTACAAAACCGACTTTAGAAATTCAGACAGTGACGGTGATTCATTTTTAGATGGCAACGAAGTTTTCCACGGCTATGATCCGCTTGGGCTTGCCCCTTCAACCCTGTTAAGTAATGGCACCGCCCGCATTTTTAGCGCTAATAATTTAGACTATACCTTTACCTATCCCAGTTCTTGGATCATTAACACCAACAGCGCTCCTACTACCGTGATTCTCACTCCAGACAACGCCGTAAAATTTATTTTCACCCAAACCAGCTCCACTCTCACTCTTGAGGAATTTATAAAGAATGACGGTGATGTCTCGGGCGTCAATTTAAAACCTTTTAGCACTAAAACCGGGTTTGGTGGCAAGGTTTCGGAGACTGATCTAATTATCTATCTACAACTTGGTCTAGATAAATTTCTCAAAATCTCCTACGAGCTTTCAGAATCACTCCGAGTGGATTATTTGCAGACTTTCAAGATGGTTGCGAATAGCATAATGGGGTCTGTCGACAAACAGACTCCATAGGGTAAGTAATCGGCATCAGCCAGTATGTTAACCATCTCCCCAAATTATTTAGACCAAACCAGTTCAGAGCATTTTCCGGACCAGTGGTGGTTAGAATTAGCAGCCACCATCCACTCGGTTTTAACTCGCACCATGGCTTCAGAAGGCGAGATTGAACTTTTTTTTGTTAGCGATACGGAAATGATGCGATTAAATACTCTTCATCGGTCAATCCCCAAAACTACGGATGTCCTCTCTTTTCCTTCTCCTGCAGTGGGCGTGGGCGCACATTTGGGTGATGTTTTTGTCTCTATCAATCAAGCTAAAGCTCAAGCTGAATCTATACCGGCTGGTTTTGAAAAAGAAATTCTAGACCTAGTTACTCACGGTATCCTGCATATTTTTGGATTTGATCACGAGGATCCTAAAGATGCTAAAATAATGTTTCCTCAACAGGATGAAATCACCGCCCTTATTTATGAGAAGATCTAGTTTATGAGAAGATCTAGAGCCCTAGTAAAAAGTATCGCCCATGCCTATCACGGGCTTACTTCCGCCTTTCACTCCGAGCGCAACTTTCAGATTCAATTTTTATGCGCGCTCTTAGCGGTATCAGCCGCATGGTACTGGCCGTTATTAAAATATGAACGAATTGTTATTGTTCTAATCGCCGTTTCGGTATTAGTGTTAGAGCTAATGAATTCAGTATTAGAGCGGCTCGCAGACGCTTCCAGTGCCAGATTAAGCCCAATTGTTAAAGAAATTAAAGATATGATGGCCGGAGCGGTCTTACTCACTGCCCTGGCCGCGGTTGGACTAGGAATTTACATTTTTTCACCCCACTTTTCCCTCACCCTTTGTGATATAATTGACCTATGTTAGTTGAGTTTATTACTCTGCTAAACCTTTAATTATGGCTGATGAATTATATTTTGGGTTGGACATTGGCTCATCAACCATTAGGATTGCTGTCTGTTCATACCAAGTATCAACATCCAAAGAAGGCAGTTTGCATTTGATTGGCGCGGTGGAAGCTAAATCTGCCGGTGTTCATAAAGGCAGTATTTCCTCATTAGAGGAAGCGGTGGGAGCAATTTCTAAAGCGCTAGAAAAATCAGAACGGCTCACCGGTGTGGTGGTTAATCATGCTTGGGTGGCAATTTCTGGTCAAAATATTTTAGTTCAATCAAGCCAAGGGGTGGTGGCGGTAAGCCGACCCCAAGGTGAAATTGAAGTGGGAGATGTGGAGCGGGTAATGGAGGCGGCCAGAACGGTGGCCACTCCCACCAACTATGAAATCCTCCATGTCATCCCTAAAAGTTTTACGATTGATGGTCAGAGTGGAATTAAGGATCCGGTGGGAATGTCTGGCATTAGATTAGAAGTAGACGCCGTAATCATTGAAGCGCTATCATCTCATATTAGAAGTTTAACCAGGAGTGTTTATAGAACCGGTTTAGAAATTGATGATTTAGTTTACGCGCCGCTCGCCACTGCCGAGGCAGTTTTAACTCCCAAGCAAAAAGAGCTTGGGGTTTGTGTGGTGAGCATTGGTTCGGCCACCACCACCCTGGCGATATTTGAAGAGGGCGATCTTCTTCATACTGCGGTCATTCCGATCGGCGGTGATCACATCACTAGTGATATTGCGATCGCTTTAAGAATCTCCATTGACTCCGCTGAAGAAATCAAGCGTAGCCTTGGCACCGCCTTGCCGGAAGCGTTGGATAGAAGAGAACAGTTGGCCCTTAAAGATTACGGGGTTGATTCAGAAGAACAATTTAAACCTCGTTTTGTTGCAGAGGTAATTGAAGCGCGTTTGGAAGAGATTTGTGAAGGGATAGATACTGAACTGCAGGCGGTGGATCGCTCTGGGTTGTTGCCGATCGGTGTAATCTTCACCGGCGGCGCTTTTAAATTGCCGGGGTCACTTGAATTAGCTAAACGCGTACTGAGGTTACCTTGTGCTTTTGGGACACCACAGGGAATAGAAAGTGTTCTAGATGAGGTAGCTGATCCCGCTTTTGCCACCGCCATTGGCCTCGCACTCTGGGGTCGGGGAGTAAAAGAACAAAACGGACAAAAATGGAACCCGTTTAAAGGGATTGGTGCCGGTTGGCTGAAATCGGTTGGGATTTTAATCAAAACCTGGTTTAGACGGCTATCACCTTAACTTACGGTTGCTCTGATTAGTAAACCAAGGTAAGCTGTCCAGCAGTAACTCCAATAACTTTATGGCTGAAGAAATCAGACCGGAAATTGAAACGAACGCTAAAATAAAAGTAGTTGGCATTGGCGGTGGAGGCGGCTCTGCTGTTACCAGAATGATCCAAGAGAAATTGCGGGGGATTGAGTTTATTGCTGTAAATACTGACGCTCAAGCCTTGCATGCCAATGCCGCTACAATTAAAATTGCGATTGGTAAAACCGTTACTCGTGGTTTAGGAGCGGGAATGAATCCCGAGATCGGACGCCGCGCCGTGGAGGAGAACGCCTCTGAATTAAGAAATGCTTTGGCTGGTTCTGACATGGTATTTCTTACCGCTGGTTTGGGAGGCGGCACCGGTAGTGGTGCCATAACAGAAATTGCAAAAATTGCCAAAGAGGTGGGGGCGCTTACGGTGGCGGTGGTTACAAAACCATTTAGCTTTGAGGGCGCGCAACGCCGGCGGATTGCAGAAGAGGCCCACGCCGATCTCTGCGCTCATGTTGATACAATCATTACCATCCCCAATGATCGTGTATTACAAGTAATTGATAAAAAAACCTCCATCGCTGATTCTTTTAGAATCATTGACGATGTGTTACGGCAAGGCGTGCAAGGTATTTCTGAAATGATCACTTTGCCAGGAGAACCCAATGTTGATTTTGCCGATGTAAAGCAAATCATGCAAAATTCCGGCACCGCTTTAATGGGAATTGGTAAGGCTAGTGGAGATAATCGGGCGATGGAGGCGGCCAAACAAGCCATCTCTAGCCCATTATTAGAAATCTCAATTGATGGTGCTAAAGGAATTCTATTCACCGTTACCGGTTCTAGCAATGTTTCCATGTTTGAAGTACAAGAAGCGGCCAATGTAATTACCGGTGCCGCTGATGATGATGCCAGAGTAATTTTTGGTTTAAATTATGATGAGGCCATGGGCGATGAATTGCGAGTCACTGTGATTGCCACCGGCTTTGGTACTAAAGACCTTAGACGCGCTACTACTCCTCCTGATAGTTTATCAATTCCCGCCCGATCCTGGAAACCAACCGGCACTCCTCCTCCCACGCCTCCTAATATTGGTTCATCTCCATCCACTCCAGTTGAACCGCCAATCGCTCGTTCATTTTTTGGCCAAAACCAAAATCAAAATCAAACTCAATCCGTTCCCTTTGCCGTTAGAACCGTGGGTGAATCTACCGCCATTGAACCACCACGGCACCATCAGCAATCTTCAGCCCGTGATTTGCAAGCCGTCCCCACTTCTAATAAAAACAGCACCAATATCAACGCTAAATCTTCCCCCACCGCTACTGATGATGAAGACCTCTCCATCCCAGCGTTTATCAGGAGAAAAATGATGTAATAAAGGAAGCTAAACCCGTTGCTTTATATGCGTTGCCCGGTTTGTAATTTTAAGTCCACCAAGGTAGTTGATTCCCGCATGGGGCCAGACGGTCTTACTGTTAGAAGAAGAAGAGAATGTGAAAAAGGCCGCTGTAATTATCGCTTCTCCACCATGGAAGAAGTGGAGCTACTAGACCTTACCGTAATAAAAAGAAACGGTCGGAGAGAATCTTATCGCCGTGAAAAACTACTTTCCGGTCTCCGCCGATCATTAGAGAAAAGACCCTGTACCGATTCTCAAATTGATCTACTCCTCCATAATATTGAACATGAGATGCACCGAATCAAAGGATCTGAAATCACCACTTCACAAATCGGTGATCTGGTAATCAAACATTTAAAAGATTTTGATCCGGTGGCTTATATAAGATTTGCTTCGGTATACTTCTCCTTTGACGACATCGCCAAGTTTGAGCAAGAGGTGGTAAAATTAAAGAGTAAGAAATAACGGATCGTCAAGATCCTATCTATGAAGGAGAATCAAACAAAAATCATTTGCACTCTTGGTCCTGCTTCTGATCAAGTACCAATTTTGAGCCGATTGCTTCAAGCCGGCATGCAGATTGGCCGACTAAATTTTTCTTTTGGGGAGTATCACTATTTTGAAAAATTAATTAAAAACGCCAGGGTTGCAGAGAAAAAAACCGGTCTACCGCTCACACTGCTCCAGGATTTAGGTGGACCAAAAATGCGCGTGGGGGATTTGGGGGAGGCGGGGCTTGAACTTATCGTTGGTCAGATTCATTCTTTTTATTTTGGCGTTAAATTATCTCAAGCGGGAGCGATTCCGGTTTCATATCCCAAGATTGCTACCCATCTCAAGCCCGGAGACCGACTCCTATTGGATGACGGCTCCATTGAGTTAGAAGCGATTGGGGTGAAAGGTAAAACTGTTCAAGCCCGAGTAATGAGTGGCGGGCATCTAATCAGTAAAAAAGGTCTCAACTTACCGGACTCAAAAATTCAACTTAATCCTCTCACCGATAAAGATAAAGCCGACCTCAAGTTTGGTGTGCAAGCCGGAGTTGACTGGATCTGTCTTTCCTTTGTGGATGGAGCAGAATGCTTAGAGGAGGCTAGGACACTCGTCGCCAAAGCTGCAAAGCTTGCCAATCTCCCTCCACCAAAAATAATGGCCAAGATAGAACGCTCGGCCGCGCTAGAAAAACTTCCCCAGATTATCGCCGCCGCTGATGGCTTGTTGCTTGGTAGGGGAGACCTTGGGCTAGAAATTCCTTACGCCGATGTTCCGCTCATTCAAAAAGATTTAGCAGAAAAAGCCCGACTCGCCGGACTCCCCTTAATTGTTGCTACTCATATGTTAGAAAGTATGCGCAATCACCCTCGGGCCACCAGAGCCGAGGTTTCTGATATTGCCAACGCTGTCTTTGATGGCGTTGATGCCGTGATGCTCTCGGCCGAAACCGCCATTGGAGAATTTCCCGTCGCCGCCGTGAAAACCATGCAAACGGTAATTAGAGAAGCGGAGCAATCCCGATTTGCCGCCTTGCCGCTCAACCCAGAATCGGTGGATTGTTTGCCCTCATCCCTAGCCTTTAACCTGGCCTTGTTAGACCGGCAAAATCTTCTCGCCGGTGTGGTGGCCTTAGGGCATAACGCCCTGCCTCCTGCTTTTGTGAATCTCTTCCGGCTCAAAGCACCATTGATTGTGGTGGTAGATTCTATTTCCTCCGCCAGACAAGCCTTGCTATTTAGAGGCGCTTACCCGGTTATAATGCCTGCCAAACAAACTTCATTTCAACCAAGTCTTCATTCTCATTTAAAAAAACAACTCGCGCTCAAATCCAACGGTCAATATCTTGCCTATCTAGAATACCTCCCTAAACAAGGCGCTCGGCTAAGCTTTGTGCCGGTATAACTTCGGTTGAACAAATCTCCAATCAGACTGAAATAAAAAATCGACCAGTCATCATAAAACGATTGGTCGATTTTTTTGGTCAATTTTTAAAGAGACCGCCTTGTCAGGGGTCTAAAACTACTTAGCGCCCTTACACATTGAACAGTTGTTGCAGGCCAACATACAAAGCGCTGCCAACCCAATTAGACCGTAGATCACTCGTTCTACGGATGGGGAACTCCCCACTACCTCGTTCACTAAATTAAAATCAAAGAAGCCGATCAGTCCCCAGTTGATGGCTCCCACCCAAACCAATACCTCTGACACTTTGTGACCGGCGCACATATTGCTTGACATCATATCGTAGACTTAATAATTATTATCTACGGATAGCATAGCAAAGATTCAAGGGATTCTTATAAACTTGAAAAAAACTGTGGATATTATTTTCATCCTCTAATCCTTCCCAATCCGTCCCAATCCCACTCCAATTGACAGTTTTCTCAAATCATCTATAATACCCTCGCTAATTAATCACCCCGATTTTTCATTAACCGCTCCCGACCTCCCCGCGTTTGTGGGGCAAGGAGACGGGGAAAATCTAGGATAAAAGGTCAATATTTATGAAACTGCCCTCACTATTAGAGTTGTTAAAGGCCGGCGTCCACTTTGGTCATCAATCATTTAGATGGCACCCAAAAATGGCCCCCTTTATTCATGGCGTTAGGAATGGTGTTCATGTAATAAATTTAGAAAAAACCGTAACCGCTTTAGAAAAGGCCTCGGCCGTAGTTGAAAGAGTTACCGCCAAAGGGGGAATTGTCCTCTTTGTTGGCACTAAACAGCAAGCCCAAGAAATTGTTGCTACTCGCGCTCAAGAGGCGGGGATGCCTTATGTTAATGTTAGATGGTTGGGTGGTTCTCTCACAAATTTTTCTCAAATTCAAAAACTTTGTCGCCGATTATTGGATCTAAGAGATAAGCGGGAAAAAGGGGAACTCAAAAAATATACCAAACTTGAACAGTTGCAGTTTGATCGGGAGATTGAAGAATTAGATGGGCGCGTTGGTGGTCTTACCACTCTCACTCGCTTACCGGATCTTATTTTCATTTTAGACGCCCGCCATGACAAAACCGTGGTCAAGGAAGCGATTACAATGAAGATTCCAATTATTGCTTTGGTTGATAGTAATGTTAACCCGGTGGGAATTGAATTTATTATTCCTGGGAATGATGACGCTGTCTCTTCAATTGATCTCATCGCCGGACAAATTGTTGCCGCCGTAAAGACTGGTCAATCACAAGCCCAGGCTGATGCATTGGCGGCCGATAAAGTTAGAAAAGCCATTGATGAGGAAGTGAAAGTAGCCGAGCAAGCGGCCGCACCAGCAATAGAAGCACCCCCAGTAGTGCCAGAGATCCTCCCTCAAATTTCCGCCGAATTGTAAAAACAATAAAATCAAATCCTATGATTACCGCCCAACAAGTAGCTCAATTGCGAGCTCAAACCGGTGCCGGATTAATGGACGCTAAAAAAGCATTAACAGAGGCCGCTGGGGATCTAGAAAAGGCCCATGATATTTTAAGAACCTCTGGCGCTCTTAAAGTTGCCAAAAAAGCCGATCGTTTAACCGCTGAAGGTCGGATAGAGACCTATCTTCACACCACCGGAAAAACAGCAGTATTAGTGGAAGTGATGTGCGAAACGGATTTTGTGGCTAGAAATGATCAGTTTTTGGAATTTTGTCATGATATAGCTTTGCATATTACCGCTTTCGCGCCCCAATTTGTAACGCGAGCAGAAGTCCCGGCTAATTTAGTGGAACGAGAAATCGCCATCGTCAAAGAACAACTCTTAGCAGAAGGAAAACCAGAGGCGGTTCAAGCGGGAATCATTACCGGCAAACTAGATAAATTTTATAAAGAGATTGTTTTAATGGAGCAATCGTTTGTTAAAGACGATTCCATTACTATCACCGACCTTCTCCAAGCAAAAATCACCGCCATCGGAGAAAACATTAAAATCGGTCGAATGGTAAGAATGCAACTAGGCGAGTAGATATAGACTTGTAGTTAGACTTCCAGAAGTTAGAAAATTTACGGTATAATTAGCCGGACGATTGGTCAGAATTTTTTTGCTGACCGCGTTTTAGAAACGGTTATGCTTAAAATTGGTATCAACGGTTTTGGTAGAATTGGCCGATCTTTTTTAAGAGCTTCATTTAGGCGTTGGCCGGATTGTCATGTGGTGGCCATCAATGATCCCGCTCCCGTTGAATCATTAGCTTATCTCTTAAAATATGATTCCAACTACGGCAAATTTCCCAATGTAAGTTGGGAGGCAAACAATTTGATCGTGGGGAGTCATACGATTCCGGTATTTAACGCCACTGATCCCAGAAAAATCCCATGGAGAGATGCTGGTGTAGATTTAGTGATTGAGTCCTCCGGTTTTTTTACAGAGGCTGCTCTGGCGCAAGGTCATATTGATGCCGGCGCCAAAAAAGTCATCATCTCCGCCGTTGCCAAGAAAAATTCCGCTCCTCAATATATTCTAGGAGTTAATGATGACAACCTCGCCACCGAAAATTCTCCTATCATCAGTAACGGTTCTTGTACCACCAACTGCTCCGCTCCGGTTAGCACTGTACTTGAGCAAGCGTTGGGGATTGAGGCGGGAATGCTCACCACCGTGCATTCTTACACTGCAACCCAAGCTTTAGTTGATAGCCCCAGAGCTGATTTAAGAGCTGGTCGAGCCGCCGCCCAAAACATGGTGCCATCAGAAACCGGTGCCGCTCTCGCCACCGCTTTGGTGGTACCGGCGCTAAAAGATCGGTTTGACGGCTTGGCAATCAGAGTTCCCACCGCCACCGTTTCTTTATGCGACCTCACCTATTATGTAAAAAGAAATACCACCGTAAACGAGCTTAAACATTTCTTTGTTACCGCCAGCAAGACTCAAACCATGCAAGGAATTCTTGGCGTAACCTCGGAGCCACTGGTTTCCTTAGATTTCAAAGGCGATCCTAGGTCGGCGATTGTTGATCTAAATTTAATCAAAGTTGTTGGCGGACGAATGGTTAAGATTGTCGCTTGGTATGATAACGAGTGGGGTTATGCTAACCGTTTGGCGGAGTTAGCTCATAAATTTGGTCTAGGATTATAAATTTTAGCGGTATGTCTACCCGTCAGGTGGTGATAGTTGGTGGTGGATTTGGGGGCTTAGGTAGCTTGAAAGCTTTATATCAATCATTCCCCAAACATTTAAAAATTCAGGTTACTCTTTTAGATCCGGCTGATCACCAACTATATTACCCTTGGGTTTATCAAGTGGCCTCCGCCGGTTTAACTTCAACTGATCCCAACTTTGAAGCCGCTCTCACTACCTTAACCACTTTTGATTATTCAAATTGGAGCGGATATAAAAACACTAATCACTATCGGGAAGAATTAGTTGGTATCAACCAGGATCGCCGGACAGTTCTCACCGCCTCCGGTAGGTCTTTTTATTTTGACACCCTATTACTCGCCATCGGTTCCACTCATCAAGACTTCTCAATACCGGGCCTCACCGACAATTCAATCCCCTTAAAAAATCTTGAGGACGCTTTAAAAATAAGAACCTCGCTCTCAAAACTAGTTGTCAGAGCTCAAGCCGGAGAACAGCTCACAGTGGCGGTGATTGGTGCTGGCCCCAACGGGATTGAATTCATCACCAAACTCGCTCATGTTTTGCCCCATTATTTAGGAGCAAATTGTTTGGGCTCAATTAAGTTACAACTGCTTGATCCCGCCAGTACCATTGGAAGATTCTTATCTCCAAAATTAAACCAGAATTTTGAAACCAGATTAACTCAATTAAAAATTGACTTACTTTTGGGTCGGCGTTTGGTGGGATTTAAGAATGGTACTGGAAACTTCACTCTCCCAAACGGCCACCAAGAAAAAATCTCAGCCGATCTATTTATTTGGTCGGCCGGTGTAAAACCGTGGCCAATCACCAATACTCTCGGCTTAGCACTTGATGAACGCGGACGGATCAAGGTGAATGAGCATCTGCAAACCAGCATCAGTGGGATCTTCGCGGTTGGTGACACGGCGGTGGTTTCATGGGACGGTGGGATCAGCAATCCTCCCACTGCCCAGGCCGCCCATTCATTCTCCCGCATCGCCGGATTTAACTTAACCGCTTATTTACTTCATCGACCTCTGAGTTCAGTTCCTAAGAAAATTATTTGGTCATTGATTTGCACCACTGGAGGAAATTATGCTTGCGGTAATCTTTGGGGGTGGTCATTTTCTAGCCGGTTGGGCTTTAGTCTCAGATGTCTGGCCGACCTCCGCTATTTTCTATTTAGTTGGTCCGTTTTTCGTGCGCTAAAAATCTGGCTCAAAGGTGTGAGATTTTTCCTAATTGAAAATAAATATGGACATTCCTAATAAATCCAAATTTGCCGGTCAACCGGTGTTAATCCGGATTGATCTTAATCTACCTCTAACCAAAACCGGAGAGATTATCAGTGGCGGTGCACATTCTCGGTTGGCATTAGCTTTGCCAGAAATAAAATTTTGGCTGGAGCTTGGTTCACCCATTACCTTGATTACTCACTGGGGCAAGCCAAACCAACCAAACCGCCAGCTCTCCACCGCCCGCCTCGCGCCACTGCTCGCCACCGCCTTAAATCATCCCGTAAGGTTTATTGCGGAGCCAATTACCACCACGTCCACCACCACGTCTGTCACCAAGTCCACCAGCGGTGAAATCAGACTCCTAGAAAATCTACGTTTTTCCCCCGGCGAGACCGCCAATGATCTAGCCTTCGCCACCACCCTCATTCAAGGTCAGTCGTTCTACGTTAATAATGCTTTCTCGGTATCGCACCGCAATCACGCCTCGATTGCGCTTATTCCCACCCTGTTACCATCATTTCTTGGTCAACTGACTCTGGCTGAAGTTGATGCCTTAAAATCCGCTCCTGATCATTCACTGGTTGTGGTAGGTGGTAATCAACTCCTGCCAAAACTCCCCGCCCTCATTGCGCTTGCCTCCCATCAAAGCCGTCTTTTTCTAGCCGGTAATCTCTGTCTGCCCATGCTCGCCAATCGTGGTTTGGGCATCACGCCCGAATTTCAATCATCTAAAGCTGAAGCACTGGCGGCGTCCCAGTTGGTCGGCGCTTGGGGGAATAGATTAATTCTTCCCACTGACTTTGTGACCTTAGAAGCCTCCGGCGAGATTTTGGATATTGGACCAGAATCAATCGCCATAATAAAATCCTTAATTGATCAGCATCGGTCGGTAATCTGGAACGGACCACTGGGACAGGTAGAGAATCTATCTGGTCAGGCAAGCACCATTGCTATTGGAAAACATCTAAACAATCACCCCGTATCTTACGCCACCATTGGCGGTGGCTCCACCACCACTCTGTTAGATAATAATGATCTTTTCAAAAACATCACTCATGTTTCAAGTGGCGGCGGAGCGATGCTTATGTACTTGAGCGGCGCCTTTCTCCCCGGTCTTGCACCATTTAATTTGTAGTATACTAATTATAACTGATCTCATTAAAATTATAAAAATATTTTTTATGCCCGCACTCACTCCGTCATTTTGGCCAAGGTGGCAAGAACAAAAAGGCTTCGCTCTCCTCCTTGGAATTTTACTATCCTATGGAATTGTTTTTTTGGGAACAGAAATTAAAGGATCGTTGCTAGAAAATCAACTCATCGGAGTTGGTGACAGATTACCACCCACCATTGTGGTTGAAGCCACTGGAGAAGCAACTTCTACTGCCAAATTAGCTAAACTTGCAGTGGGGGTTTCTCGCTCTGGAACCACTTCCGCTGAAGCCACCGCCAATACTGCCACCATCATCAATCCTCTCATCGCCGCTTTCAAGGCGGTTGGTCTTACCACTGCTGATATTAAGACCGCTAGCTTTAACGTTTATCCGCAGTACGATTATGAGGCCACACCACCGGCGATTATTGGCTATGAAGCCACTCAATCCCTCATTCTAACAATTAGGCAAGATGAGTGGGGGCCAAAGATTGTAGATACCGCCGGCACTCTTGGCGCCACCAACATTGGGAGCTTAACTTTTGAAGCCACGGATAAAGAGGTGGCCCAAGCTGAGGCAAGAGTCGTCGCTATTGCTAAGGCTAGTGCGCAAGCGGTGGCGATTGCTAAGACCCTTGGAGTAAATTTAGGATCAGTTGTGAGCTATAGTGAATATGAGTACTCAACTGATTATCCGGTTTACGCGCGGTTTGAATCCAACACCGCCACTGCAGAACTACCAGCCGGTGAGGAAGAGGTTAGTCTCACTGTGCATCTAGAATTTAACTTTCGCTAACAAATAATTCACCCCTCTAATTCGGTGAGAATTTTAGCAGTGTCTAACGATGATTATGGTGGACCGAATTGTAGCCGTCCATGCCCATGAAATTTTAGATTCCCGCGGCAATCCCACTTTGAGTACCACCGTGATTCTTAAAAGCGGAGCGCGTGGGGTTGCGGCCGTTCCTTCCGGTGCCTCTACCGGTTCTCATGAAGCGCATGAATTGAGAGACGGTGATCAAAAGCGTTATCGTGGATTGGGGGTTTTGAAAGCAGTAAAGAATACTAACTCATCGCTCGCGTTGGTTACCATCGGATTAGATCCCTTTAAGCAAAGAGAACTTGATGATCAATTAAGAATCGCCGACGGCACTCCCCATAAGAGTAAACTCGGTGCCAATGCAATCCTAGGTATCTCTCTCGCCGCCGCCGTTGCCGCCGCAAAATCCGCCGGCATTCCGCTCTATCGACACCTGAGACAAATTTTCGCACCAACTCTTAGAGGATATAAACTTCCCACTCCACTCTTAAATGTTTTTAATGGTGGCCGGCACGCTGATACCAATTTAGATATTCAAGAATTTTTGGTAATCCCGCACAATTTTTCCACCTTTGCAAAAAGACTTCAGGTGGGCACTGAGATTTATCACACTTTGGGTGAAATTCTACATGCCGACGGCCTTGATACCGATGTTGGCAATGAAGGTGGTTACGCGCCAAGAATTGGAGCATCGGAAAAAGTTCTAGAATACCTAGTTAAGGCCATAAAAAAATCCGGCTACTCTCCAAAATCAGTAGGAATCGGTTTAGATGTGGCCGCCTCGGAATTTTATGACGAGCGGCAGGAAAAGTATCTAATGACCACCGATCGTCGTAGATACACCGCCCCTCAAATGATTGAACTATTTATTAGTTGGCAAAAAAAATATCCCTTGATCTCAATTGAGGACGGGTTGTCAGAGGATGCTTGGAGTGATTGGCAATCTCTAACGCGTCGCTTAGGCGGGGATCTAATGTTAGTCGGCGACGACCTCTTTGTTACTCAAGCCGACCGTTTACAGCGGGGCATTGAACTCGGGGTTGGCAACGCCGTTCTGATTAA
>CALRGN010000014.1 GCA_943357745.1 Candidatus Uhrbacteria bacterium | reverse complement strand
CGAGCAAGCGGAGGTTTTAGTAAATTTGCGATATCAATGCCGTTGCTTCCGGCGCCTACAGTGGAGATTAAGTGGACTTCATCAATAAATAAAATGATATTGCCGGCGCTTTTAATCTCGGCCAAGATCCCTTCTAGTCTAGCCTCAAGATCCCCACGATAAATTGTACCGGCGGTGAGACTAGTGAGATCTAGCGCTAACAGTCGGGCGTTTTTAATGAAGGGGGAGAGAGGGATTGATTGAGTAGTAGTTTTTTTGGGGATTTCCACCAAATATTGGGCTAATCCTTCTACTAGGGCGGTTTTACCAACACCGGCTTCACCTAATAGTAGAGGATTGTTTTTAGTCCTCCGTCCGAGAATTTCTAGTAACCTAGTGATCTCTTTTTCCCGACCAGAAACCGGATCAAGTTTTTTGGCGTTGGCTAAGGCGGTTAGATCTCTGGTGTAGCGTTCTAATAAAGTTCTTTTGTCCGGATCTTCATGTAGTCCTGGGGGTAGAGAATGAAAATCTTGGCAATCTTCGCAGAAGATCGAATTGGGGTCTTCTCCGCTTCGGTGCGGGTTTGGGAGATGGGGTTTGTGAGCGGTTTTTTGATGGGTTTTTTTATTGGGATTTAAAGGGGATTGGAGGGATTGTGAAGCCACGGCGTGCAAAGGATAATCGGTGATGACGGAGTTGAGATATTTGAGATTTACTTTGTGTTTTTTGAGGAAAATCTGATCTTGTTTTTCTAGGCACTTAACGGTGCACCAAAGAATGGCTTCAGTTGAGATTAAAGGTTCGGCAAGAGATTTACTGAAAGCCTCGGCACCAATAAAAAGCGCTTCCAAATTCATTAAGGCGGGATGTTCTAGAGGGTTGGGAAGAAGTTTTGTGATTACTTTTGCCTTGAGATTTGTGGGTGAGATATTAAAATCGCTATCTAACAAAATTTTGTAGGCAACTGTTCCTTTGCAGATACTTAGAGCCCAAAGTAGGTCAACAGCGGTGGCGTTTCTATAATTTTGAGAGATGGCCAAATTAACCGCCAGTGCAACGGCCTTTAAAGCACTAGGAGCGTAGTCCTTGCTATTAAGATTCATGGGCGGGAAAATTGGCAGGGACTGTTTTTTATGGGAACTGATTTTTTTTGATGAGGAGGGCATATAGATTATTCAGTAAGCAGGGCGCGTAACCGAGCGATTCTTTGGGCGGCAGGGGGGTGGGTGGAGAAGAGATTTTGAAACTTGCTCGTGCCAAAGGGGGAGGAAATGAAGAGGTGAGCGGTGGCGTGATTGGCGCGGGCGAGCGGAGTGTTGATGGCGGAAATTTTTTCTAGGGCACTAGCCAGGCCGTCTGGATATCTGGTTAACAAAGCGGCCGAGGCATCTGCTAAATATTCTCTTTGCCGGGAGATGGCTAATTGAATGAGTTTGGCGATGATTGGAGCGATAATAGCGGCCACCAAACCTACCACCAACCAGATCACTTGAGAGTTATTTTTCTCTCCGCCGCCACCACGGTGTCCAAAAATTTGAGAACGGAAGATAAGATCAGCAAAAAAAGCAATCGCGCCAACCAGTACCACCACCACCGTCATTACGCGAATATCGTAGTTTTTAATATGGGATAGCTCATGGGCAATAACGCCTTCTAACTCCGTTTTAGTGAGAAGCGTGATGAGACCGGTGGTGATGGCAATGCTAGCGGTCTCTGGTGATTTACCAGTGGCAAAAGCGTTGGGAGACGGATCGTTTATTAAATAAATCTTGGGCAGGGGCTGACCGTTAGCGAGCGTTAGATTTTCTACTAATCTAAAAACCTCGGGGTGATCAGCTTTTTTTATGGCCACGGCACCAGAAGATGAGAGCGCAAATTTATCGCCAAATTGATAACTGATTAAACCGTGAATGGCGGCAACAGAAAAACCGATTATTAAACTGGTAGACCAATCTAAACCTTGACTCAATCCAAATAGATACGCCAAAGCGGTTACAAGTGATCCCACTAAAGCGAGGAGCATCCAAGTGCGCCGCCGATTAGCAGTAATCGCTTCATACATATAATGGATTGAGCAGTTGAGGGTGTAAATTAAAAGCTGACGGTGGGTGGAGTGTGAATTTCATCGGGACCGTCGTAAAAATCATATTGTTTGAAGCCAAGGAGATTAGCCACCAGATTGGTGGGAAAAACTTCCACCCGAGTGTTGAATTTTCTCACAAGGGAATTGTAAAACCGGCGTGAGGCTTGAATTTTATCTTCGGTATCCACTAGTTCTGATTGGAGATGCTGGAAATTCTCATTGGCTTTGAGAGCGGGATAGGCTTCTGCAACCGCCATTAGAGAGAGTAATGACTGCGAAAGTTGAGCTTCGGCGGCGGCGTGACTGGTGGGAGTTTGGGCTTGCATCGCGCTCGCACGGGCGGTGGTGACTTGGGTAAATACTTTGTCTTCATGTTGAGCATAACCTTTGACGGCGTTGATAATATTGGGGATCAAGTCGTAGCGTCTTTTGAGCTGGACTTCAATATCACTCCAACCTTCTTTGACGCGGTTGCGGCCGGTGATTAACATGTTGTAGAGACTGATGAGCCAGCCCCCAACCAAGATTAGGACACCGATGAGTATAATTAACGGAAGTGAAATGGTTAAAATATTCATATTATTTCTCAAAGTATACAACAATGATCATTAAAAAGCAAATCAAGAATAAATTCTAATATTAGCAAAATATGGAACTAAAGGGTCTGTTGCCAAAGAGGCAATGACAATTTTTGCGGTGGGTGATATCATGGCTCTGTTCTCGTAATCTATTAGGGAGACCGCTTTTGTGGTGGTGCTCCTCATCTAGCTATGCAATACCAAAAGAGTGTTAATTGGGGAGGGTTGAGTAAAGGTAAAAAAATAATTTTAGCAATAATTGTGACGGCATTTGTGGTGATAATGGTTAAGATTTTTTATCCATAACGGTTTAAGTTTTGTGCTAAAGCCAATCATCGGTAAGCGTGAGGCGATCAGTTTCACTGGCTTTGCTTTTGAGCGCGCCAGTGGAAGGTTGCGGTTACATTATGAGATAGATGGTGACCAATTGGAGGAAGTCTTAGTTTTTCCGGGGGAGTGGAGTGAAGCGGCGGAACTACGCGCGAAGCCGGCATTCGCGGCCTTGCATTTACTGGCGGGGATAAGTTATTACAAAGCATGGTTGCCAAAACAAATTCAAGTACGATCAATGGTACTCAATCATGATCAAGCGCTGTTTTGGTCAAATTTATATACCCAAGGATTGGGAGAGTTTTTCTATCGCAATCAACTAGAGGGACGGGCGTATGTAAACTTTACAGGAGACACGGACCATGTAAGAGAAAATCTTATGGCCAATGGAGTAGCATTGAATCTGGTGGACCAACCGATTGTCCTAGAACAGTTATTAACTAGTCGTCCCATTTTACCGCTCGGAGGGGGTAAAGATTCTTTGGTGGTTTATGAGTTGTTAAAGACGGCCGGGATTACTCCGGAGTTAGTGACCTTGCGGGAACAGCTGAGAACAAGAGCGGTAGCGGATGTTTTAGGAGAAGAGCTTACTGTGATTGAGCGTCAACTGGATCCAAAATTATTAGAGTGGAATCAGGCTGGGGCCTGGAATGGTCATGTTCCAATCACGGCTTACATCAGTTTTGTGATGAGTGCTTACGCGCTTTTGAAGGGGGAGCGGGAGGTGATTTTTGCTAACGAGCGTAGTGCAAACATTGGAAATGTAATGGTGGATGGCTGGGAGATCAATCATCAGTACAGCAAAAGTCTAGAGTGTGAATTAGCAATTCAGAATTATCTAAACAAGTATGTAAATTCAGAGTTACGAGTCTTTAGTTTGTTGCGCCCGTGGTCGGAACTGGCGGTGGTGAAATATTTGGTCGCCAAAACTGCTCCGGATAAACTGGCGGTGATCAGTAGTTGTAATAAGAATTTTACGCTATCAGGAGTTGGTGCGGAGCGTTGGTGTGGCGAGTGTCCCAAGTGCTTATTTGTTTTTGCTTTGTTTGCCGCTTGGCTTTCTGTGGAACGAGTGATGGAGATTTTTGGTGGAAATATGATGGAGTCCGATATTCAGTTAGGGTTGTGGCAGGAGTTGGTGGGAGTAAAGGGAATCAAGCCGTTTGAATGCGTGGGGGAGCCAGCGGAAGTGAAGGTGGCACTATGGCTCGCCACCCGGCGTTCAGAATGGAGTCAGTCCATGATCGGTGAGTGGTTTAAAAAGGAAATTGAACCGAAATTGACCGATCCAAAATTGACCGATCCAAAATTGACCGATCCAAAATTAATCGATCCAAATTTGCTATTAGCGATCACTTTGGCACCGGGGTCATTTGAAAGTCTTCCGATTGAATATCGGGCCATTAGTGCCGAGTTAGGGAACCAATTAAACCCATTATGCGTTTAGATGAACTTAAAAACAAACAAGTAGTGATTTTTGGTTGGGGGAGAGAGGGAAAAGCTAGTTATGAGGTTTTGATCAGGCAGGGGATTAAACCGATCATTACTGACGAACAAATAATTGACCGTCAAATAATCGACCATTCTGACTTTTTATCGTTTGAGAAAATCGATTTTTCACTGGCTACGATTTTGTTGAAATCTCCTGGAATCCCGCTTAAACATCCGGCGGTTTTAAAGGCGAGATTGATGGGAGCGATCATTACATCGGCTACTAATATATTTTTTTCGGAACGGAAGGGGCGAGGAACAATTATCGGGATTACCGGTACCAAGGGCAAAAGTACTACCGTGGCTTTGACGGCGGCGATTTTGGAGACCGGTACTCGGAGAGTGGTGCGGGCGGGGAATATTGGCGAGCCGATGCTCAAGTATTTAGACGCGCCGGAAGAGACGATTTTTGTTTTGGAGCTCTCTTCTTATATGTTGGCTGACCTGGAAATAGGGCCGGACATAAGTGTTATTTTAAATGTTTTTGAAGAACATATGGATTGGCATGGTTCGGTGGCGGAATATCAAGCGGCCAAATTAAACTTGATTCAAATAATGACCAAAGATGATTTGTTGATTTACGCTCCGGAGTGCAAACCGGTTTTAAAAGCGTTGGTTGGAACGGCGGTACAAACCAAGCTAATGGTTGCGCTAGATCAGATTCCCGCCAAGCTTCTCATTAGGGGTGAACATAATCGGGAGAATGCGCGGGCGGCGCTTTCTGTGGCGCTTGAGTTGGGGATTGAACTGGAGCCGGCGCTTGAAGTGATTAAGGTTTTCAAACCGCTCCCGCATCGGTTAGAAGAGATTATGAACGCGGATGATGGCGGAGGAATTTTTGTGAACGATTCTATTTCCACTACGCCTCAATCAACGCTAGAGGCAATAAAGGTTTATTCTGATCAGCTGCGCGTGATAATCCTAGGAGGGTTTGATAGGGGGTATGATTTTTCTGTACTGGTGGCGGAACTAATTAAACGAGCTGAAGTCTTGGTTTTGATATTGCCGGGGGGAGAGCGCTTGCGAGCGGAGTTTGAGGTGGCGGGCCGGTTTGTGAAAACGGTTCCGGATTTAGCGGTGGCGGTGGCAGAGGCACGAGCGGTGCTGGGTGTTAATGAGGTTTGTCTGCTCTCTCCGGCCGGGCCGAGCTATGGGCAGTTCAAGAATTTTGAAGAACGAGGTGAGAAATTTAGAAAGGCGGTGGCACTGGTTTAAGTCCCCACCGATTGTAATAGTTAGTGCACAATTGGGTGGGGATAGTGGGATTGAAATTTGGTTAGAATAATGCTAGTGTGAATGTACTATGAGTTTTTCTAAAGAAGAAATAAAACAATTGAGTGATTTATTGGATGTTAGATTTAAGGAGGTAGACCAACGGTTGGACGGGATAGACCAACGATTTGATGGGATAGACCAACGATTTGATGGGATAGACCGACGGTTTGATGGGGTAGACCAACGATTTGACGCTGCTAAAAAATCCATGAATGAGGGATTTAAGGCAGTAGACGCTAAGTTTGTTGCTTTCTCTGATAAGATTCAGCAATCGGTGGCTGATACTTTACGGTTCAATAACGATCTACTTAGACAGGATATGAAAGCTATGGAAAATAGGCTAACTAGAAGCATCGAAGATGGAAAACAGGTGATTCTTGAGGCAATCAGCGGAAAATTGGATAATCATGAAAAACGAATAGTGAAGTTGGAATTAGGAGTGGTTGGTGCCTAGCCATTTAGATTGATTATATGATGGTTGCCATATTTTGGTTCATCCTGATCCTATTTATTTTAGTATTAGCTCATGAGTTTGGTCATTTTTGGACCGCTCGCAAGATGGGAATGGGAGTGGAAGAATTTGGCATTGGATTTCCGCCAAGAATCTGGTCTTGGAAGGACAAATTGGGTACCACCTGGTCCTTAAATATTATTCCACTGGGAGGTTTTGTTAAAATTGAAGGAGAGAATTCTCACGATGAATTCACCCCTACTTCTTTTGGAGGCAAAAGAAAATCAGCTAGGGCGTTGGTATTGGTGGCTGGGGTGGTGATGAATATGGTACTAGCATCGGGATTATATATGGTGGGTTTTGGCTTCGGCTTGCCCACCATTTTAAATGGTGAAGTTCCTAATGGTGCCAGGGTGACAAATCGGAGTGTGCGGGTGATAGAGGTTCATCCCAATTCTTCTGCAATGCAAGCGGGAATTTTAACAGGTGATCGCATTGTCTCTGTGAATGGAGTAGGGTATCAATTATCTGAACAGGCGCGAGCGGCCTTCAAGCCATTGCCGCCGGAGACAACCGTGACTTTGCTGGTGGAAAGAGCCAGCGAGGAACTAAGTTTTGAACTTACCCCCGCCCGACTGGAAGGATTGGAAATTGATGGGGTGGGAGTGGCGTTAATGGATACCGGTAAGGTGCATTATGCTTGGTATCTGGCACCGTTTATGGGGATAGTGGCGGCGTTTAGATTGGCGGGGGAGATGATTGTAACTTTGGGAGTTTTGATTGCGGGTTTGTTTTCTGGGAATGGAGTGGAGGGTGGACTGGCGGGACCGGTGGGGATTGCAGTGATTACGGGCGAGGTGGCAAAATTGGGGTTGGGACATATTTTGCAATTCGCGGCGGCGCTATCCGTTAATTTAGCGGTGTTAAATATTTTGCCAATTCCGGCGCTTGATGGGGGGCGATTGTTATTTTTAGCGATTGAAGCGATCAGAGGGAAGCCCCTTAAAAAGGGAGTTGAGGGCACGGTTCACAGTTTGGGATTCTTAGCTTTGATTATTTTGATTATTGGAGTAACATACGGGGATATTATCAAACTTTTTTGAAACTGATCCTATGGGAGTGGAAGCATTAAAAAAAATTCAGGAAGAAGCTTTATTGGCCGGCTTGGGAATTATGGATGCGAGGGCGGTGGATGAGTGGCGAGCGGAGTGGTTGGGCCGAAAGGGTAAACTAGGAATGGCGTTGGGCTTAATCTCTGAACTTACAGCATCGGAGCGGCCAGAATTTGGTAAGGTGGGAAATTTAGTTAAAGAGACTCTAGAAGGGCGTTTGGTGGCGATGATGAGTTCGGTTGAATCGGTGGAGGGACAATTAGATTGGAGTTTCCCCGGGGTTGAACCTAAAGTTGGTCATCTCCATTTAACCTCACAAACAATTAGAGAGGTGCAAAATATTTTTTCTGAGTTGGGGTTTAGACGGGCGCGATTTCCAGAAGTGGATTGGGATTACTATGCTTTTGAAAGTCTAAATATGCCCAAAGATCATCCAGCCAGAGATGATTGGGAGACATTTTTTATTGCTAATGATAAGGGAAGAATTAAAACTGGCGCCAAGGGTAAGCAGGTGCTCACCCCGCACACTTCAAACGCTCAAGTGAGGGAGATGGAGCGAGGCGAGTTGCCAATTAGGTTGATCAATATTTCTAAAACTTACCGGCGACAATCGGGGCCAAGACATCTGCCAGTCTTTCACCAATTTGAAGGATTGTTGATTGATGAAGGAGTTTCAATCGCTAATTTGAAGGGCGTGGTTGATTACTTTGTGAAGAGATTTTTTGGTGAGGGGGTGCAAACCCGGTTGCGTCCTCATCATTTTAAATTTACGGAACCAAGTTTTGAGTTAGATATTTCTTGTGTTATTTGTTTGGGAACGGGAACAGTTAGTGGTGGTAAATGCCGCATTTGTAAAGGGGGGTGGTTAGAGTTGGGGGGAGCCGGTATGGTGCATCCCAATGTGCTAAAAGCGGGGGGCGTTAATCCTAAAAAATATTCTGGGTTGGCGTTTGGCTGGGGTGTGGAGAGAACAATGATCATGCGGTCTGGAGTTAATATTACGGATATTAGAACTTTATACAAAAATGATCTAGGCTTTCTAGAGCAGTTTTAATTATGAATATCTTGGCATTACTATGAATATTCTGGCACCAATCAGCTGGTTGAAAGAATTTTGTACAACCGATTTTACTACGGCAGAACTGGCGCGGGAATTAAGTTTGCGTTCAATGTCTGTGGATCAGATTTTAACAATGGGTGACTTTACCAATATGGTGGTGGGGGTGATTGAGGAGGTGCTTGCCCATCCGGGGGCGGATAGATTAAGAATTGTGATGGTGGATATTGGTGAGCGAGTAGTGCAAATAGTGTGTGGGGGGAGCAATTTGGCGGTTGGTGCGAGGGTAGCAGTGGCTTTGCCGGGAGGAAAAGTGAAGTGGCATGGTGAGGGAGAATATATTGCGCTGACGGCCACTAAAATTAGGGGAGAAGAATCTTACGGAATGATTTGCGCGCCGGCGGAACTGGGGTTGGAAAAACTCCAAGGCAATGAGCATGAAATTTGGGATATTTCAAATCTAACCAGCGTAGTAGCCGGCACAAATTTGGGGGAGGCGTTGGGATTGAATGAAGAGGTGCTGGAGATTGAAGTTACTAGCAATCGACCAGACGCCATGAGTATGTTGGGATTAGCGCGAGAATTGGCAGTGGTTACGGACGGGAAATTTATGGGGTCAGGTCTTAGATCTGATATTTTGAGCTCGGGGGCGATGGGGGAGGTGTCGGTAATAGCTCCCGCTAAACTTTGCTCTAGCTATTATCTTGCTAAATTAACGGGGATCAAAGTGCAATCATCGCCATGGTGGTTACAAAAAAGATTGCTTCAAGCGGGACATAGACCAATTAACAATATCGTGGATGTTACAAATTATGTATTGCATGAGCTTGGTCAACCTTTGCACGCTTTTGATGCTCAAAAAATTAACGGCGCCTTGACGGTGCGGCCGGCTGTTAAAGGAGAGACATTTCAGGCGTTGGATAAAAAAACTTACAAATTGAGCAAAAACAACTTGGTGATTGCTGATGATGATGGGGTGTTGGCGTTGGGTGGGGTAATGGGCGGGTTAGAATCAGGGATTTCAGATAGCACCACTGAGATTTATTTGGAGTCGGCCACTTTTGATCAGGTAAATATTCGTAAAACGGCTAGAGAACATAATCTATTTTCTGACTCACAGTCATTATTTGAAAAGGGATTGGAACCAGAGGGCGCCAAAGCGGGATTGAATAGAGCGATTAAGCTGTTGCAAGAAATTGCTGGGGCAAAGTTAGTGGCGGTGCAAGTTGGGGTGCAACAAGCCGAGGGGGAGAAAAAAATAATTCCAATAAAGTATAAAGAGATTTGCAAGCAGTTGGGAGTAGAAATAGCGGAAGATCAAATAGACGGGTATTTGAAATCACTGGGGTTTGTGGTTGAAAAATCTGGCCAGCAATCTAAGGCGGTGGTTCCGTATTGGCGGCGAAAGGATGTGACCGCGCCGGTTGATCTCTCAGAGGAAGTGGCGAGAATTTACGGTTATCATAATTTGCCCAGTCGGTTGCCGGTTGGACGGTTGACGGGTAGGGAGACCAATCGAACCTTGGTTTGGGAGCAGTGGTTAAAAGAGCAATTGGCGAAATTTGGTTTAACGGAATTTTTTAGTCCTTCTTTGACCGACCTGATCACTATTGAGAAGGCGGGGATTGATCCAAAAACGGCGGTTAGGTTACAGAATCCTTTGAATTTGGATTTGGAATATTTGCGACCAGCGTTGTGGCCGGGAGTGTTGAGAGATTGGGAAAATAATCAGAATCGTTATAGTGAGGCGCAGGTATTTGAGCTGGCTAGAACTCACTTGGATCAAGGCGATGATAATCTACCCTTAGAGGAAATGAAGTTGTGTTTGGGGTGGATGGGGGCGGGGCGGATTGAGCAGGCGTGGCGTGAGATTCAAGGGGTGATGCGGGCTTGGGGGGAGCGGGCTGGGGTTGAGTTTAGATATGGTGATTTTGTTACTGACCAAAGCGGTGACCATGACCAAAGCGTTGATCAAACTACTGGTCAACAAGAGGTTTGGTTTAGGGAAAAAAATCAGGGCGAGTGGCAGTTGGCGGGATTGGTACAGATTATTGATGGTGAGCTTAAAACTAGATTTGGCTTAGTTAAAACCGCCTTGATCTTAGAGATCAATCTAGAATCGATTTTTGCGGTAGCTAAGCAGGGCTATAATTATCAGCCGTTGCCAACCTATCCAATGGCGGTGCGTGATATTACGGTTGATATGGGACCGGAGGTGGTTTATCGCCAACTAGATGAGCGAATACGGTCAATTAAAAATGAGCTATTAAAAAAATCGGATTTGATAGACTCTTATAGAGGTAAATTAAGGGAGAGTGGACTGGTTAGTTGGACCTTTAGGCTGACGATTGGGGCCGATGACCGGACTTTGACTACCGAAGAGATTAACGATGTGGTGCGGGTGGTGGAAACGGGGCTGACCAAAGTTTGAAACGGGCCGATTGTCAATAAAATCGTGATATAATTTATCCACTATGTTAGAAGCCCAAGAGATTTTTTACATTGTACTAGCGTTCTGTTCGTTATGGTTCACTTTATTCCTGTGCTGGCTGTTGTATCAAGCCACCATGTTGATCAAACGCTTGCATGGCTTGATTGATGAATTGCGATCTAAAGTACATTCGGTGGAGGAACAGATCCATATTTTGAAAGAAAAGTTAGATAGTAATTTAAGCTTGATTCATTTGCTGACGGAGGGGGTTAGGAAGATCTCGGAACTGATTCGTAGATAGAAGGGTCGAAATTATCCTAGAATGGTGCCGGCAGGCATCATTTTACTATCCGGTTGATTTTTGTTAGAGTAGTGGAAAATAACCCCTGTGGATCCTAAAGACTTTGTTTATCTTCACACCCATTCCCATTATTCCTTGCTTGAAGCGTTGCCAAAGCCGGTGGCGTTGGTGAAGCGGGCGGTTAGCTTTGGGATGAAGGCCTTGGCCCTCACCGATAATGGAGTAATGTATGGGGCGGTGGAATGGCAAAAGGCTTGCAAGGAGGAGGGGGTGAAGCCAATTTTTGGAGCGGATATTTATGTGGCTCAACATGGGATGTTGGACAAACGCTCACGGGTTGATGACCGACCGTATCGTTTAACATTATTGGTGGAAAATGAAGTTGGTTATCACAATCTGTGTAAAATTATCACGGCCGGCTTTGTGGACGGCTTTTATTATAAACCGAGAGTTGATAAGGATTTTTTACGAAAGCATTCGGCCGGATTGGTGGCGTTATCTTCTGGATTACACGGTGAACTAGCTTATTGGTTTCATAATCATGGAGCAGAAAAAGGGGAGGGAATTGTAAAAGAGTATCAAGAAATTTTTGGAGTGGGAAATTATTACTTGGAAATAATTTATGATCCAGAGACCCCAAGGCAAGGAGAACTAAATGAACAGTTATTGCGTTGGCATCAAAACACGGGCGTACCAATGATCGCCACTAAATCAGTTTTTTATTTAAATCCAGAAGATAGAGAAGGATTTGAAGCGCAGTTGTGTATTCAGCGCGGCCGAACTTTGGAGGAGTATCATCGGTCAAGCTCTGATGAAGCTGATCTCTCTTTTGGTGATCCGCTAAGCATTATTGAAGGATTAAAAGCTTGGGATGGTGCCTGTGAGAATACGGCGATATTGGCAGAGCGTCTAAATTTTCAGTTTCAGTTGGGGCACAATTTTTTGCCACATTTTCCGGTGCCAGAGGGGGAAACAGAGGTTAGTTATTTAAGGAAGTTGGGAGAGGCGGGGGCGAGGCGTAGGTATGGTGAGGTGTTGCCAGCGGTAGTGCGGGAGCGGTTTGAATATGAGTTTTCCGTAATTGAGAAAATGGGATTTGCAGCGTACTTTTTGATTGTCCAAGATTATATTAATTGGGCCAAAGATCATGGGGTATTAGTGGGTCCGGGAAGAGGATCGGCGGCCGGATCACTGGTCTCTTACGGATTGGGTATTACAGATCTGGATCCGTTAGCATATGGGTTGTTGTTTGAGCGATTTTTGAATCCGGATAGAGTCTCAATTCCAGATATTGACACCGATTTTGCTGATAGAGGGAGGAGCCAAGTTTTGGAATACATTACGAATAAATATGGTAAAGACAGAGTGGCGGGAATTGTTACTTTTGGTACGCTAATGCCAAAAGCGGCGGTGCGAGATGCCGCTAGGGTGTTGGGACTGGATTTTCAACAGGGAGATGTGGTGGCCAAGTTGGTCCCTCCTCCTATTCAAGGAAAATATATTCCTTTGAAATTAGCAATTGAAGAAGTGGCGGATTTGAAACGCGGATATTATTCTGATCCAACTATTAAGCGAGTAATTGATTTAGCAATGAAACTAGAGGGGAATCCCAGACATGCCTCACAACATGCTTGTGGAATTGTAATTGGCGACCGACCGCTCGTTGAACAGGTTCCGTTGCAGACCGGTCAACATGATGATGTGGCGATGGTTACGCAATTCTCTTTGAATTCGGCGGAGGCGGTGGGGTTAGTGAAGATGGATTTTTTGGGGCTGTCTAACTTGACGGTGATTGAGGAGGCATTGGAAATTATTGAGGCGGTGGCAGGAGCTAAGATTGATATTAATTCCGTGCCGCTAGATGATCAAGCTACTTTTGAATTGTTAGGGCGCGGTGAGACTACTGGAGTGTTTCAGTTGGAATCAGATGGGATGAAACGATATATCAAAGAGCTGAAGCCAAGTAAATTTGAAGATATTATTGCGATGGTTTCCTTGTATCGGCCGGGACCAATGCAGTTTATTGATAGCTACATAAGACGGAAGCACGGAATAGAGCCGGTGGCCTATGAACACCCGCTAATGGAAAATGCTTTTAAGGAAACATATGGGATTCCGGTTTATCAGGAGCAAGTGATGCAAGTTTCCAGAGACTTGGCGGGGTTTACCGGTGGTGAGGCCGATACTTTGAGAAAAGCAATGGGGAAGAAGATTGCGGAACTGATGATTAAGATGAGGGAAAAGTTTGTGGATGGGGCGGAGAAAAATGGCGTAAAGCGGAGTGTTGCTACGGCGATTTTTAAGAAGTTAGAGGATTTTGCGGCTTATGGCTTTAATAAATCCCATGCCGCTTGTTATGCCATGATTGCCTATAGGACGGCATATCTGAAAGCCCATTACCCAGCTTGTTTTATGGCGGCGCTTATGAATTCCGATTCTAACTCTATTGATAGAATTAAAATTGAAGTGGAGGAATGTCAGCAGATTGGTTTAGAGGTAACGGCACCGGATGTGAATGAATCGTTTGCCGGATTTGCGGTGGTTAAGGGAACTAATAAAATTAGATGGGGATTACAAGCTATAAAAAATGTTGGTTCAGAAATCGCGGCGGAGATTGTGCGCGAGCGGAAGCGGGGCGGAGCGTATTTGGACTTGGCTGATTTTATTTCTCGGGTGCGATCAAACGCGTTTAATAAAAAAACTTTAGAAGCGTTGGTAAAAACTGGGGCCTTGGACAGGTTTGCGGAGAGGGCACAATTAGTTGGTCAGTTGGATCAATTGGTTCAATATAATAAACAGGTTCAGATAGAATTAGAACGGCAGCAAAGTTCATTGTTTGACTCGGTGACGGTGTTGAATCAACAAAAACTCATTTTAGGACCAGCGGAGCCGGTGTTGGTGAGCCAGATTTTAGCTTGGGAGAAAGAGCTTTTGGGAATTTATGTTTCCGATCATCCCGCCCGAATGCCGGGTAAGTTATTGGAAGGGTTGGTGGCCACGGCGGCTAGTTTGGGAGAACGAAAAAACGATGAAATATTAATGATGGTGGGAGTAATTTCTGAAATTAAAGTGATTCTCACCAAAAAGAAAAATGAACCGATGGCGTTTGTGAAAATTGAGGATACCAGTGGGATTGCGGAAACAGTAATTTTTCCCAAGATGTATGCCGAGTTAAGAAATGATTTGAAGCCGGGCGTGATGGTGCTACTTAGTGGAAAATTAAATGTAAGAGAACATGAGTTTGGCGGTGAAAGTCAGGAACAGCGGTCTATTTTGTTAGACGCCTGGCTCATACCAGCTGAAGATGAGTGGGAATTGGTGCAGTCTGCTTTGAAAGCGGGTAATTGGCCCTCGGGATTGCGTTCAGGCGCGGGCGGAGGGGGTGCGGGGGGAGGGAGCGGATACGGAGGCGACATGGGGGGAGGCGGTGGCGCTCTTGGCGCTGGCTCTTCCCAGCAAATGGTCTGGGTAGCTAATGATGAATTGCTAATTCGGTCGCCAGCAAATCCAACCGGGGAATTTGTTTTTAGATTGCGTGATCTGTTAAAAGCGCATCCTGGTGATAATAGAGTTTGTTTAATGGTCCAATCGGGCAATAATGAAACCAAATTGCCTACGGAGTATAAAGTAAAAGCAGATAACAACTTGATTAATATAATTTTAGGACTGATGATATAATGGAGCTGTGACCGGGCAATTTGTGGACGGTCATAATTAAGAATATATGCGTAAAATAGCAGAAAGACCGTTATCAAGGGCGTTGAAAATCTATCAAAATTTAGCGATTGGCTTTGTGATCGTGGCTTGTTTGATATTATCCGGGGTAATTTATCTGTCAATTTCTAGAGTCAGCATTGTGATCATTCCTAAACCACAGTTACTTAAAGTAAGTGGTAATGTGAAAATTTTGCCGTTGCCGTCTCAGGCGGGAGAGATTAGTGGGGCGGTGTATAGCGCTACTTTTAGCGCCAGTGAAAGATTTCCGCTCTCGGCTGAAGGAGGCACGGCGGTGGAGGGAAATGCACATGGCGAGGTATCACTCATAAACAATACTACGCAAGCCCAGCCGTTGGTGCAAAATACAAGGGTAGTGGCGGAATCCGGAGTTATTTTTAGACTTGAGGAATATGTTACCGTTCCTGCTAATGGTCAGTTAGTGGCAAAAGTGAAAGCTGATATTGTGGGGATTGAAGGAGAGATTCCGCCAAGCAAATTTATTATTCCCGGGTTACCAAAAGGATTACAAGATAAAATTTATGCCGTTAGCTTAACGGTGATGACTGGTGGTGTGTCCTATGTGAGGCCGTTAACTGGTGCGGATTTGTTGCATGCAAAAGAGGTGTTGAGTAAGAAATTGTTGGAGCAAGGTATCACCGCTGGCCGATCGGCGATTGCTGATACGGTGACTTATGATGGACTGGTATCGGGCATTACCACCACCAAAGAGATATGGAGCGCTAAAGAGGGAGAGACGGTGGGGGAGATTAGTCTGGAATTGACTGAAGAAATAAATCTGGTTTTTTATAATGTGGTGGATTTGGCCAACTATGCGGAGCGTGAGTTAGCGGCGCAAGTACCGGCTGGTTTTAGAGTAACGGTGGTTAATCGGGGAGATTTAAGTACAAAGTTTGTGGAGGTGAAGGACGGTGGGAGTGCAGCGATTGTTTATGTAAATTTGAACGGGCAAGCGGTGCTCTCTGAAGATGCTCAAGTGTTGAGCAAAGATAGATTTGTGGGGAGAGCGCCACATGAGGTTAAGACCTTATTGAAAGCTTCCGAGGCAATTGAATCAGCCGAACTATTATTTACTCCGTTTTGGATTAAGCGCGTGCCTACTTTGGAAGATCATATTTCAATTGAAATTCGCGATCCTAATGAAGCCGAGGTTGTTTTGCCCGAATAGTTAGATGACCGGAATAGTTAGAAGAGGATGCATCTATTTTTTACCAGCTTCCAAGGCACTAGCAACTAGATCTTGGGCGCTCACTATCAGAGCCGCCTCTTCACCAAAGACTTTTATTTGAATTGGTTCACCGGCGGCCTCTTTGGCGCCGTAAACAATTGTCCATGGTACTTTCATGGTGGCCGCTTCTCTTACTTTCTTTCCTACTTTTTCGGCGGTGGAATCTAGGTGAGCGCGTAAACCGGCTGTGCAGAGTTGATCAACCAACGCTTTGGCTCCAACTAAATAATCCTCGGAAACAGTGGCGACTCTAATCTGTTCTGGCGCCAGCCAGAAGGGGAAGGCGCCGGCATAATGTTCAATCATAATGCTCATAAACCGCTCAATCGATCCCATAATGGCGCAATGAATCATAACAATAGGCTCTTTTTCTCCTTTTTCATTGACACAAGTTAGCTCAAAATTGGTTGGTTGGACAAAGTCTAGCTGAATGGTAGCTACTTGCCAGGTTCTGCCCAATGAATCATTCGTCATGAAGTCTATTTTTGGTCCATAAAAAGCTGCCTCACCTAAACCATCAATCCAATCCATTTTATGATCTTCTAAAATGTTCTTGAGCTCCAACTCCGCCATATCCCAATCTTCAATTTTACCTAAATATTTTTCTGCGTCATCTGGATCACGGCGTGATAGCCTAGTGGTAAGCTTAAATCCAAAAGTTTGATAAAAAGTCTCAATAATATTCCAAACCTTTTCCGCTTCAGTCCGCATTTGATTTAGTCTACAAAAAACATGCGCGTCATCTTGGGTGATAGACAATACCCTCTGCAATCCAGATAGTTCGCCGTGTTGTTCATCTCGGTATACCATCGTGGTTTCGCAATATCTAACCGGCATATCGCGGTAACTATGCGGTTCGGAATCAAAAATCTGGGCGTGGTGTGGACAATTCATGGGCTTCATGGCAAAAGTATGACCTTCTCTTGTTTCAATTTTAAACAAATCAGCCGCATACTTAGCCCAATGTCCAGAAGTTTCATATAAATCTTTTTTGGTGATGTGAGGGATAGTAACTTTTTGATACCCATGTTTTTTTCTAAGCCACCACACATAATCGTTCAACAACTCTCGCATTATCGTCCCTCTGGGCGTCCATAATGGTAGCCCGGGCCCCACCAGTTCAGAAAAAGTAAACAAGCCCAATTCTTTACCTAGTTTCCGATGATCCCGTTTTTTTGCTTCTTCTAACATGGCGAGATGTTGTTGTAACTCGGCTGCGGTTTCAAAGGCAACCGCGTAGATGCGGGTAAGTTGGTCCCGCTTCTCATCCCCACGCCAATACGCGCCCGCTAGCTTGGTGAGTTTAAATGAGTTTGGATCTATTTTTGCAAAGGAATCAGAATGACCACCACGGCAAAGGTCCACATAAGAACCAGACCGATACAAAGTTAAAGTTTGACCATCCTTGGAAAAATCGTTTATCAGTTCTTGCTTGTAGGGATTGTTGGGAAAAGCGGATCTTGCCTGATCGGCGGACACCTCCTCTCTAATAAATCCCGGCCAGGTGGGGAGGATTTCTTTCATCTTGGTTTCAATTGTTGGGAAATCAGTTTCAGAGATGGGCGCACTAAAGGCAAAATCGTAATAAAAACCATCATCAATAGCGGGACCAATGGCGCGTTTGGCATCTGGCCAAATTTCTAGCACGGCGGCCGCTAAAAGATGAGCTAAGGAGTGGCGTTGATGAGTTAATGCTTC
>CALRGN010000013.1 GCA_943357745.1 Candidatus Uhrbacteria bacterium | reverse complement strand
ACTATGAAGGCAAGACTCCCCCAAATCATAAAAAGGCAGACGAGCCCTTGCATCCACTCACACAGAGTGCCAGCCATAGCCAGCAGGTTTTCATTGAGCATACTGACCTCCTGATAGCATTTCACTTGATTTTGGGGGGAGTGTCAATTATGTTCCCTGACTTGAACAGTTTGCAATTAAAAAGCAAAAACCCTCGTAAGACGAGAGTTTTCTGCTGGGGCGACTAACGGGAATTGAACCCGTGTAGCCGGGACCACAACCCGGTGCTCTACCATTGAGCTATAGCCGCCATAAATTGAAAATAACGGGAACGATTTAACTTTGCCTTTGCCCCGGGAGGGAATTGAACCCCCGACCTAATGGTTAGAACCCACTTGCTCTATCCAACTGAGCTACCGGGGCATAATCTGACAGAAGTTTGAGCATTATACCTAAAACTGAATAATATTCAAGGGGATGACGACCAAGCAATTTTGGTGAAATAATCTGGAATGTTCTTAGGTTTTTTTGTTTGTATTTTTGGTGGGCTTAGATTTATCATGAAAATCATCATAAATCTGTTTGAGATGGCGGTCGGTAATATGCGTGTAAACTTGGGTGGTTAGAATGGATTCATGACCAAGCAGAGCTTGAACGGAACGGATGTCGGCGCCGTTTCTTAAGAGGTCGGTGGCGTAAGTATGACGGAGGGTGTGGGGGGTAACCGCCTTTACTACTCCGGCGGCGCGAGCATAGGCGTCCACGATTCTTTGAACGGAGCGAGCGGTGAGCGGGGCAGTGATGGTGTGGGGCGCGTTCTTGGCACGATCGTGACGGACAAAGAGAAATTCAGAGAGGACGGGGCGTTTTTTGAGGTAGTTGCCAAGGGCGAGTAGGGCGACGGGGGAGAGAAAAACTAGGCGTTGCTTGTTGCCCTTGCCAAGGACGGAAAATTCATTACGCTTCAAGTTAATTTGGTCAATTTTTAAATTGACCGCTTCTGATACCCGTAAACCGGTAGAAAAAAGTAGTTCTAAAATCGCACGATCGCGATAGCCAATAATGCTGGGGTCAGTGGCGGGCAAAGCCCGGATGCGCGCGAGCTCATCTGGTTCTAGGAATTGCACTTGGCGGGCGGATTGCTTGGCTAGTTCTATTTTTTCCGGTGCGAGGGTTTTAATATCTCGTTTGGCCAAGTATTTTAAAAAGGAGCGGAGGGCGATAAGATGATAGTTCTGTGTACTACGATTGAGGGTTTCTGTGCCACGACCGGAGAGAGTGCGGTTTAGATGGAGTCTAAAACGACGGATGATCTCGGCGCTGATTTGGGAGGTGGTGGTGATTTTAGCCCAATCTACAAATCGTCTTAAATAGTAGGCGTAATTTTCTAAAGTGCGGGCGGACCGGCCGCGTTCAATCTCTAAATATTCTAAAAACTCTTTTAAATTTTGGGCGATTGGAGTGGACATGGGATGATTTGGTGTGTGGTGATTGTAGCATTATTAAGGATTGGATTCAAAGTTGTAAACGGGATTGACATTAGATTACTGTATGCTAACATGTATGTACTTTTATATATACATATTTTTTATGGAAACTTATCAACTACTGGCCAAAGAGCGGATTGCTTCAATTAGAGAGATCCAAAAAAGTCCATCTAAGTCTTTGTTTGGTTTAACGCGAGTAATGCGAGGGAGTAAGACTCTTGGTTTTTTCTTTTCCGTTCAAGAATTTGAAGAATTACTTGAAGACTTGGAGGCGGCCAGCAGTAAGTCTTTGCGTCAGAGAGTTAGGTTGGCGCGTAAGGGCGTGAAAACTAGAGACCTCATCTCTATCTCCAACCTAGCTGAAGAATATGGGGTTTAGGATAGTTTTGAGCGTAGAGGCAAAAAAGGACCTAGACCAGCTTGACCTAAAGATCGCGAAACGGATTATCAAAAAACTAATTTGGTTAAATGAACAACCAGATCCGCGAAAATTGGCCAGAATACTTCGTCAACCAGCTACTGGCGATCTAAGATTTAGAGTGGGCGATTATCGGTTAATTGCTATTCTAAAAATAAAAGAAAAAATGATTATTATTGTCCAAATTGGCCATCGGAGTAAGGTATACCTGTAAATAGTAAGGTGAGACCCCTTATTGCCAAAAACAGCGAGTGATGTTACAATTGGTGAGTAATTAATTAACCATCGGGCGGTTGGCGGAGCTTCAGCAACTTTTGCTAACGGTCTCGAGCTAAATATTGATATGCTGATTAAGGCAAAAAAGGATAAGATCATTAAGAAATACCGTACTCACGAGGGTGATACTGGGTCCCCCCAAGTACAGATTGCTCTGCTCACTTTTGAGGTGGAGGCGCTTACTAAGCACCTCAAAGCCCACCGGAAAGATGTAAGTTCTCGGCGCGGTCTTATTAAAATGGTGTCTGACCGGAGAAAGCTCATGAAATATCTACAAAGAGAGAATACGGCCGCCTATGAAGCGATAGTTAAGGAATTGGAACTGAAAGGTTAGGAATAATAGCCCCGACTTGCCTCGGGGTTATCTTTTTAAAAGGTTTGCTAAATTAATATATGAATTTTGATATAAGTCACAGGAGAGTGGGAGTGTTTATTGATGTACAGAATATGTACTACAGTGCTAGAAATATTTTTCAAAGTAAAGTTAATTTTGGAAATATTGTTACTAAAACGGTGGGACCGCAACAATTAGTGCGGGCGATTGCTTACACTATTTCCACCAAAACCGGCGATGAGTTACCGTTTTTTGAAGCGTTGCACAAAATGGGAATTGAGGTGAACAGTAAAGAATTGCAGGAGTTTGATTCTGGTCACAAAAAAGGAGATTGGGATGTAGGAATTACCATTGATGTGGTGCGGATGGTGGACATGCTAGATGTAGTGGTGCTTGTTTCCGGTGACGGCGATTATGTGCCGTTGGGGGAATATGTGAAAAACAGAGGGAGGATTTTTCAGGTGGCCTCTTTTAGGGAATCAACTTCATCTAAGTTGGTGGAGTGTGCCGATATTTATACAAATTTTTCTGATGAGAAGGGGGAGTTTTTAATTAAAGATGCCCGCTATCGGAATGGGTTGCGAGGTAATGGGGGCGAAGGAGGGGATGAGAGATCAGAACTGAATCCGGCGGAGGAGATCAGGACTGAGGAAATTCGACCGGTGACAGTCTCATTGGGAGAGACGCGATTGGGAGAGACGCGATTGGAAGAGACGCGACCGACGGGACGAGAACGAGCGAGCGATTATCATCCCACCGTGCCCACAATTCCAATTGGAAAAACCTTCCTGCGGAACGATTTCATTGGGAGAGTGGGTAGCATCGGCAAGGCGACTGGTGATAATTCACCAAAGAAACGAGGACGACCAAAAAAGAATCAAATCTAATTGAATGATATGGCAATAAATAAATTTAGTTGTGAGTTTGGGGGAAAAACCCTGAGTATAGAAACAGGGAAGTTGGCCCAAGCGGCTAATGGCGCTTGTTTGGTGACCTATGGCAATACGGTGGTGCTGGCCACAGCGGTAATGAGCGCCGAGGCTAGAGCGGGGCTTGATTTTTTTCCACTAATGGTGGATTACGAGGAAAAATTGTACGCGGCCGGAAGAATAAAGGGATCAAGATTTATTAAAAGAGAGGGCCGACCAACTGACGAAGCGGTTTTGGTGGGACGGTTTATTGATCGGGCGCTAAGACCATTGTTTGACCAAAGACTAAAAAATGATGTGCAGGTGATTGTCTCTGTTTTGGCATTTGATGGTGAAAATGATCCGGATATTTCTGGATTGATTGGGGCGGTGGCAGCGTTACAGATTTCTGACATTCCTTTTAACGGACCGATTGCTGCTTGCAGAGTGAACCTACTAAACGGTGAGTATGTGATCAACGGTAGCTACTCGCAAAGACTGGAGGCTAAATTTGATGTGGATGTGGCTGGTACAACCGATACGGTGATCATGCTGGAAGCGGGCTGTGATCAGGCCAGCGAAGAGCAGGTTTTAGAGGCGATCGGTCTTGGACAACAGGCGATGAAACCGGTGTTGGAGCTATTGGAGAAAATGCGACTTAAGATTGGCAAGCCAAAACGGGAGCCATACTTGATGCTCACCGAGGCAGAAAACCTGGCCGAGAAGAGAAAGGTGGAAATTAAGGGGATTTTGCTACCGATCGCCGAAAAATTAATTGAGGATAAATTTTTTGCAGAACCAATGGCTAGTAAAACCGAGCGTGCGCAGGCAAAGCAGGCTTTTAAAACGGCACTGAAAGCGGCGGCGGGTGAACAGGGCGTTGTGGAGACGGAACTTGGAATGGTGGGAGCACTGGCTGGAGAATATCTGGATAACGCCGTCACTAAAATGATTGTACAAAACGCTCGGAGAGTTGATGGTAGAGCAATTACAGAAATCAGAGCGCTGGGAGCGGAGGTAAAATTATTGCCGCGCGTTCATGGTAGTGGATATTTTACTAGAGGCGAAACGCAGGTGCTATCGGTTTGTACTTTGGGGGCACCGGGAGACAAGCAGACCTTGGATGGGATGGAGCTGGTGGGGGAGAGACGGTTTATGCATCACTATAATTTTCCGCCGTTTTCGGTGGGAGAAGCTAAACCGTTACGGGGCGCGGGCCGGCGCGAGATTGGCCATGGCGCGCTAGCGGAGAAGGCGTTGCAGTATATGATTCCCGCGGCGGAAGAATTCCCTTACACCATTAGAGTGGTTTCTGAAACTTTGATGTCAAACGGTTCTAGTTCAATGGGTTCAACTTGTGGAGCCAGTTTGGCGCTGATGGATGCGGGAGTGCCAATTAAAGCGGCGGTGGCGGGAATTGCAATTGGATTGGCAAGTGATGGCGTGAATTTTAAAGTGATAACTGATCTTCAAGACCTAGAAGATGGGATGGGGGGGATGGATTTTAAGATCACTGGAACCGAGAAAGGGATCACGGCGATTCAACTTGATACCAAGACAGTTGGCCTGCCCCGAGCGGTGGTGGAGGAAGCGTTCAAGCAAGGATTAGTGGCGCGGTTGAAAGTGCTAGAGGTTATGAAAACCGCCCTTGCGCAACCACGGGCGGAGTTATCCGAATTTGCTCCGAGAATTTTAACGCTCCAGATTAATCCCGAACGGATTAGAGAGGTGATTGGACCGGGTGGAAAGATGATCAACGAGATTATTGCCAAAACCGGAGTGGCGAGCATTGATATTGAACAGACGGGATTGGTGCTTATTACCTCTGTAGATGCGGCGGCGGGATCGGCAGCACTGGAGTGGGTGAAGAATTTAACCAGAGAAGTGGAGGTGGGTGAATTCTTTACCGGCAAGGTGATTAAGTTGATGGATTTTGGAGCGTTTGTGGAATTTTTACCGGGTAAAGAGGGCTTGGTTCATGTTTCGGAAATGGCACCGTGGCGAGTGGAAAAGGTAACTGATATTGTTAAGGTGGGTGATACCGTACAAGTTAAACTCTTTGAAATTGATGATAAAGGTAGACTCAATCTCTCCATGAAGCAGGCGCCGGGGAATGTTTATCCGGAAAAACATGGCTAACGATCCGTTGCAACAAATTGAATTAACAACAACTTTATTTCTTCCGCCCTCGCCAATTAAAAAACGGGGGGGGAATTTTGGAGTGTGGATGTTCCTGGCTTTGCTTGGAGGGGGAATTTTTGGAGCCGAGGTTGGTCAGCTTTGGAAATATGGTCGCCTTGGCCCGATGCCCTTGGGCGTAGTGACGCAGGTTAGCTTATTTGATAACGGAAATTTGCCAAGTCAGCTTGGCGAAATTTCAATCTTACCCACGGTAAGTTGGTCAATCAAAGAGGTGCTAGAACTAACTAACGGTAGAGTAGAAATTTATTTTGATCAATCTGGCAAGCGAGTTGGATTTTCATTACCAGTAAAAGCGGGCGATGAATTGTTTAAACGGGAACTGCAACCACAGACTGAGGCAGTGCCGAACACTGGAGTGATTGCCGCTCCCCTAGCGACCAATATATTTAAGGGTCGGCGGTATGTTGGGATTAGCCCCAGTCAATCAGAGCGGAAAGGAGTGTTTTCCGTAAAGGGATTAATATTTGGAATTAATGGTCTTTACCGAGAAAAAAACCGCTTAGATCGGGTTCCGATTAGTGCGGTCAATACGGGAGAATCAATTATCAATCAATCGTCCGCCCGAATCGGGACGGTGAAAGTGTCAGAAGTGGGGATAGAGATTAGCGGTGACTTTAGCCGATTTGTTTATACCCTTGGGGACTATCGACCGGAAGCAGGGCGGGTGCTTGCCAAATTGGCGGTTCCCACCGCTTGGATTTTTGGCGACCCACAAGAGATTCCTCTTAATTACCCAATGATAAGAAAGGTTTTTAGTGAATCGCCCACGGTACAAATCTTGAGTTTTGTGGATGACAACGGGATTGGAATGGTAGTAGGGATTGAGACCACAATTGATGAAGAAGTTGCGAAGGAACTGTATCGAGAATTGGCAACAATTTGGGGGAGGGAGGCAATTAAACGCGGGGGGTCGCTGGGGTGGGAAGCCTTTATTGAACCGACCACCGACCCGGTGGACATAATGGTAAACGATGAAGTGATTAGAATTGTGGGAGATGGAGAGACGGCAATGAGGCTAGTGGCAAAAAAAGATCTAGTGGTATTTAGCAATCGGGAACTGCGATTAAATCTATCTACAGAAATTGAGGAGGTTCAATGTGGCAAGAATGGATCAAGCTTGATTGCTCTTGCAAATTTAGTGGAAGAAAATTTGTTTTTTTCACAATCGCCTCAAGCTACGATACCGTTCTCGGAAATGGCGATTTCTAACTCCACAATTACTTGGTGTTGGTATGAAGGTTTACCTTAAATTGCCTATTTGGCGACTGACCCACAATCCGAAGTCGATCAGCCAGACAATGCTATAATAATCTGGTGTTCTTTCTACAAACCCGTACCTAGTGATAGGAGCAATTGTTGAACGGTTGCCTAACCAACTCCTTCGGTTAGGAAACCAATCGCTTGAGGTTCACATTAATGGCAATCAACTCACGGAAGCCAGAATGCACATCGCACGTGAATAATGCCAATAAAGAGGACGTCGAGTCAATTTTTACACCCTAGACTTTGCGATGGTGGTGCTGAGCGGTTGATCTAATAACTCCGGTTATTGCTGATTAGATCAAGGGCCCAGTACAGCTATCAAAAGCCTCGGTGACGGGCGCAGTGCCGGAATATTTATCCATAAGTCCGGAATCGCTGCGCCCTTTTCTTTTTTCTTTAATCTGGTATCCTACAGGAATAGTTTTAGATAATCGCTTTATATGTTAACAAAATCATTTATCGCCGAAATGGAGGCGGCCTTGCTACAAGAAAAAAATAAGCTAATTTCTGAATTGAGTAGCTTTGCCCATCGTAACCCCCAGGCACCGGGGATTGATTTTAACACCACTTACCAAAGTTTTGGTGAAGGTGAAGATGAAAACGCGGCCGAGATTGCTCAATTTGGTGATAATTTGTCGCTTGAACAAGAACTTGAATCTGGGCTTAAGGATATTGATTCTGCCCTGAAAGCCATGGAGAAAGGGGTCTACGGGACTTGTAAATATTGTGAGCAACCGATTTCTCAAGAAAGATTAAAGGTTAGACCAACTTCAACTTCCTGTGTGGCCTGTAAAAAAACTTTAACCCAAGAGGTCTAAATTTAATATCGTCACTTTTTTTATCAGTCGGAAGAGAGGTAAGCTATGAATTTCAACTGGTTCGAGCCTAAGTACAAAAAGGCGGTGTTTGTGTTTGGGCTGGGAGGTAGTGTGGTTTGTGACTGGTATTTGCGGTTGCTTGTAAAAAGTGGAGGTGCTTTTGATTCCTCCTGGCTAACACCGCACCAAAACATTGGAGGAATTGGGGATCAACCGTGGTCAATCCCAATCCTAATTTCTTTGGGATTGATTGTATTAGTGATGACGATTGGAGTGGGGGTGAAGGAATATCAACACTCTCACTGGATGAGGGCGGGCGGGATGAGGGCGGGCTGGATGAGGGCGGGTTGGTGGTTCCTATTAGCTGTGGGGGTGGCAAGCAATACAGCGGAGAGAATCGGTTGGGGAGCAGTGACGGATTACTGGTGGTTGCCTACGGGGGCGATTATCAATCTAGCTGATGTGCAAATCATGGTTGGCGGAATGGGAATAATTTGGTATAGTTTGATGGTAAGAAAATAGACTGGCGACGGCTCGGTGTTATAAACACCGATTGGTCTGATGGTCAATAACGCTCCCCATATTAGAATATGGGTTTTTATTTTGTTCATTCTGGTGCCCCCAGTGGACTAAAAGCGACTTTAATTAAAGTGGAGGTAGATTTGGGAACCGGTATTCCCAGATTTTATCTGGTTGGCCTGCCCGATTTAGCAATCAACGAGGCGAGAGAACGAGTACGATCGGCCATAAAAAATAGTGGTTTAGATTTCCACCGCGGAGTGATTACGGTCAATTTGGCGCCGGCACATTTAAAAAAACACGGGCCGTTATATGACCTGGCGGTGGCGGTGGGGATTATTGGTGGTGGCTACGCTTGGAAACAAGAACGGCTAGCGGATTTAATGTTGGTGGGAGAGTTGGCCCTTGATGGTAAGTTGAGACCGGTGCGGGGAGTGGTAACTTTGTGCGAACTGGCCATCAAAGAAGGATTTAAAGGAATTGTAGTGCCGGAAGAGAATGCTAGAGAAGCGGCGATGATTGAAGGACTACATGTTTACGGCGCGGGAAGTCTACGGGTGGTAATTGATCATCTAATTGGAGTTAAGCCGATTAAGGTACAGACCAAAACGGAACTGGTAGCGACCGAGTTTAAGGGACAAGGGTTTGATCTCTCGGAAGTGAGAGGACAACCGCTCGCCAGACGAGCGCTAGAGGTGGCGGCGGCGGGTAATCACCATTTGTTACTAATTGGCCCGCCGGGAAGTGGGAAAACAATGTTGGCTAGGTGCTTGCCGACTATTTTGCCACCACTCACCCGCAGTGAACAGTTAGAAATAACGGGGATACATTCAATTGCAGGTGTACTTGATTTGGATAAATTGATTACCGAGCGACCGTTTAGAGCGCCCCATCACACTACCAGTCAGTTTGCTCTGGTGGGTGGGGGTGCGCAGGCGTTACCAGGAGAGATTAGTATGGCCCATCGGGGCGTTTTGTTTTTGGATGAATTGCCGGAATATAATCGGGGAGCGTTGGATGCTTTGCGGCAACCGCTGGAAGATGGGGAGGTAATGGTGTCACGAGTGGCGGCAAATAATATTTATCCGGCGCGGCCAATGCTAGTGGCGGCGATGAACCCGTGCCCGTGTGGCTACGCGGGGGAGGCTGTGATGCTCTGTAGATGCGGAGTGAAAGCGGTGGAGGCATATCAGAAACGAGTGCCGGGGCCGATTTTGGATCGGATTGATATGACTGTTAAAGTGGAACGGGTGCCGATTGATCACTTGTTTAGTGGCACGCTTGGAGAAAGTAGCGCCACCGTGAGGGCGCGAGTGAGTAATGCCCAGGCTTGGCAAACCGAGAGGCGATTGACAATGGGAGCAGTAAGTAATGCCGAACTCCGAGGAGAAAGTTTGCAAAAGGCCTGTGACTTGGGGGTGCGAGAGCGAGGGATGGTAACGGCGGCGGGTGAGAAAATGGGCCTTTCCGCCCGCGGGCTTACCCGCGTACTGCGAGTAGCGCGTACGATTGCTGACCTTAAAGATCAGTCCCGAGTGACGAGCGCTGAGTTATTGGAGGCACTGCAGTTTAGGTCTAGATTGGGATAGGGATGGTGCCGTGATTCCGATTATGAGACTTTCACCAAAAAGGCAATAATTTATACCTTATAATTTTGCGACAGACCCTTTAACGATAATTTAAATAATTGGCGGGATTTTTGTTAACACCATTAATTCTTACTTCAAAGTGAAGATGGGTACCAGAAGAGTTGCCGGTGGAGCCACAACGACCAAGTGGGGCGCCGCCTGAAACCGCCTCACCAGCTTTTACATAGAGTGAGTATAGATGGCCGTATCTGGTCATCAAGCCGTTCCCATGATTAATGTCCACCGAGTAGCCATAACCAGCGCGCCAGCCGGAGATTGAAACGGTGCCGTCTAAAGTGGCGTAAATGTCATTAGTGGAAGTGCCGTTGGCATGACCGTTACAATCTATGTCAACACCATTGTGGAATTTACTTAATCCTCTAACGATATAATGACCGTCGGTGGGCCAGATCATACTGGCGCCGGCAGAAAGGGCGCGATCGGCGCCGGAGCCGGGCGGGGCGGCGGTGAAAATGCCGGTGACGGCGGTGGAAGAGCGACTAGGTGGAGTGGTGTAAATTAATTTTCCGCCGGGGATGAGGAGTGATTGACCGATCGATAATTTGGAATCACTGTTTAGAGCGTTTTGCGACTGAATTAGGTCTGGGGCAACATCATATTTTTTAGCGATTGCGAGCAAGGTATCACCGCTTTTAACAAGGTGCTTTACTCCGGAGATAGGAAGAATGGTTAGTTCTTGATTTAGTTTAAGGACCGATCGTAAGGTGAGATTATTGGCCCAAAGAATAGTTTGAAGAGAGATTCCAAAATTTTGGGCAATAGTGGAAAGGGTGTCACCGGACTTAACTTTGTAGGTGATGATTTCTGATCTAAACCCGGGAGCAATGGGGGAAGAGAGACTAGTGGTGCTATTGTCAGGAACGATCTGATTGACGGCGGAAGCGAAGTGAAGAGTCTCCGCCACCGGAAGGGGGAGGGGGGAGAAAAGCGGGGCGGAGAGAGAAGCAGTGACGGAAACGGCAGATAAGGAGGGGGTATGGGGAGCGGGGGGCAAATAATCCTCGGTGATTATGATGGGGTCT
Source organism: Candidatus Uhrbacteria bacterium (assembly GCA_943357745.1). Classification (GTDB taxonomy): domain Bacteria; phylum Patescibacteriota; class Patescibacteriia; order UBA9934; family UBA9934; genus JAGORL01. Next base: position 7,109 of record CALRGN010000013.1, on the reverse strand, counting down.
GGGGAAGCAAATTGAATTAGTAAACTTTGTTGACCAAATTCCTCCGATTCGGCGTGTACCTCCTCTAAAGTAAGATTAATGATTATTGTTAGAGCGCCGATGGCCACGATTGAAAGTGTTGGTACGGCCCGATTGATAAAAAAATATAGAACTTTATTTTTTGCTGGCCTATAAAAGCTTATAACCAACCGTTGCCCGGAAAGATAAAGTTTATAGATTGGTACAAGAACGATAAGCGTTACGGTTTTGCCGATTTTCAAAAGCGGGGCTACTTTTTTCAGAGATTTAGCGAGTAATTGACCGGGGTAGCTGAGGCGATCATTTGCCCAAAGTAACCCCTTGATTAGTTTAGGAATGATGCTTTTAGGCTTCATATCGGTTAGATTAGGGTACCGCAAAATGCCGTTTTGGTCAACCTTTTTTAATCACTGAAATGGGGCGCACGGGGGATTGCGCGCCGATTGACAATGGTGAGGATTCAAAGTAAGATCAGGGGCGATGATTATGCAATATACACTCAATAAGAACACGGCCGGGGAGATAAAAATTGAATTCACCATTACCGCTACTGAAGTTGATCATCAAGAGTTGGTGGTAATTAATGAGGTTAATCAAAACCGAAGTTTTCCGGGATTCAGGCCGGGCAAGGCCAGTGTTGAGAAGATTAGAGAGGTGATGGGGGATAAGGTTGTTTTTGAGACTGCAATTGAACGGTTGATGAAAAAAGCTTTGAGCGAGGCAATTGAACAGGAGGATATTATTCCGGCCGGACAACCGTGGTATGAGGAGGGGTCGGTCAAAAAGGGGGAGGAGGTGAGTTTCTCCGTTACCCTGCCTTTGTATCCAACCGTTACTACTCTACCCGACCCCACTACCCTGACTTTTAGCAAACAAACTACGGTAGTAGGTGAAGCGGAGGTGGAGGTGCTGTTAGGAAAATTGCGTGAAAGCAGAGAAGAATATAGTGAGGCGGGAGCGGAGGTTATGACGGCTGTTGGTCAAAAAATTACGGTTGATTTAGAAATTAAAAGAGAGGGAGTGATGATTCCTGGAGGTAAAACCGAAAACTATTTGGTCTTTACCAAATATCCGGAAAATTATCTTCCCGGATTTATAGAAAAATTGTTGAACCACCGGTTGGGGGAGGCGGTTGAGTTTAAGTTGGCTTTCCCAGCCGACTACGCCAATGAAACTCTAGCAGGTGGGGAGTTTGATTTTTTGGTGAATATTAAGGGAATAGCGGTGGTTTCTGTGCCGGAGCTGACGGATGATTTTGCAAAAAAATATGGCAAAACTGATTTGGAGGCGTTAAGAACACAGATATCGGAAAACCTAATAGCAGAAAATGCTGAGGCAGAAAACAATCGCCAACAGCAAGGGGTGGTGGAGTTACTGGTGGAAAATAGTAAGTTTGGACCGATTTCTGAATTATTAATTAATCAAGAGGTAAATAAAATGCTCGCGGAGCTGAAGAGTTGGGTTAATTCAAAGGAGGTTGAGTTTGAGGATTACCTAAAACGGGAGGGGGTAACGGTTGATAAAATTAAACTTGATTTTACGCCAAGAGCGATTCAGCGAATTAAGGCGGGGATTGTTTTGGGAGAAATTGCCAAAAAGCAAGGATTGGCTGGTGAAACTGATCAGAAGACCTGGAAACTGGTGATTGATTATTTGGTGGGAGTGATGGTGAAATAGTAATGATTTATATGCGATTTGGAGCACATGTCTCTGGTGCGGGCGGGCTATATCTCGCGCCGATCAACGGTAAGGCGTTGGGTTGTGAGGTGATTCAGATTTTTACGCGGTCGCCACAAATGTGGACCGCTAAAGCGCTAGTGGCGAGTGAGCTGGAGCGTTTTAAAAGTAGCGTGATTGAGAATGGGATTGAGGCGGTTTATATCCACGCCCCCTATTTGATCAATCTAGCCTCGGCCAATAGTAGAGTGTGGAACGGTTCAATTGGAATGTTGCGAGAGGAGCTGGAACGGGGGAGTGAGTTGGGGTGTAGAGGAATGATGTTTCATCCCGGGTCGGCAAAAGATGTGGGGAGAGAGAATGGCTTGGAGTTGGTGATTGAGGGGTTGAATAAGATTATGAGCGGGTACAAGGGTAAGTGCCAACTCTTGATTGAGATTTCGGCGGGAGCAGGGGAAGTGATGGGGGACACTTTTGAAGAGCTGGCGTTGATGCTCAAGGGCGCCAATCGCGGTGATGAGATTGGGATTTGTTTTGATACCCAACACGCCTTTGCCTCCGGCTATGATTTACGAACGGAGGTGGGGCTAAATGAAGTTTTTGATAAGTTTGACCGGTTGATCGGGCTTGACCGGATGATTCTTAGTCATTGTAATGATTCTAAGGTGGATTTTGGAGTGCACAAAGATCGGCACGAGCATTTGGGGCGGGGCCGGATTGGGAAGGAAAGTTTTAAATTCCTAGTTAACCATCCTAAACTGCAACATCTTGATCTGATCTTAGAGACGCCGATGGATGATGGTAAAGAGGGGGCACAGGGGGCGGGTGAGGTGGGTTCGAGAGGAGAGGACATGGCGATTTTGAAGGCGTTCAGAAATTTGACACCATAACGGTTGACAGTAAAACTATTAACCGCTATTATTGGCGATAATTATATGCCTAAACGAACCTACCAACCAAAAAAACGCCGAAGAGCCAAGGTGCACGGATTTTTAACAAGAATGAAAACCTCCTCGGGGGTAAAGGTTTTGAAAAGACGCCGAACAAAGGGTAGAAAGAGCCTCACTCCCAAGGCAAGACCGCGCTAAGGTAACACTCTTTTTTTATGTTGCCCCGGGCGAAACGCCTGCGAATTGAGCGGGAGATTGAACCGGTGTTGAAGTCTAAAAAAGGGGTGTTTGATCTGGCTTGTGGAATTAAGTTTAGTCCTAATCTTTTAGGATATCCTAGAGTAACGGTGATAGCGGGAAAAAAGGTGAGTAAATCAGCAGTGGTAAGAAATTTACAAAAAAGACAGTTTAGAGGGGCGATTGAGGAGCTATATAACCGGCTGACCGCAGTGGACCTTATTTTATTGCTGGGAAAATCGGCCGTGGGAATGGATTATCCGACTAAGGTTTCGCTCCTGACCAAGAACCTAACCAAAGCTGGAGTCCTAACCAAAACCCCGACTAACACTGGAGTCCCGATGACTGTAAAGACCAAATAATGTGGTGTCTTTTACTACTGTGCTAATTTGGTCAATCAAACTTTATCAAAAAACCCTTTCTTTTGACCACGGTCCAATGCGCGGGCTTTACCCAAATGGGTATTGCCGGTATTATCCCAGCTGTTCGCAATATGCGATTGATGCCCTAACTAAATACGGCGTGCTCACGGGGAGTTGGCGGGCGATTAAACGGGTGTTGGCTTGCAATCCGTGGTCGGCGGGAGGAATTGATCCGGTTTGTTAACAGTTTATCCCCAACGGTGGTAGGTTATCCCCAGTTGATCGTCTTTATTAACAGTTGCGCCCAATGGACAGTTTCTGCGGGCTGTGGCACATAGGGGATAGAGCAGACTTGAATCACTAACCGGAAAGTGGTTATGAACTCACACGAACTTTGGGAGGCAGTATTGGGACAGCTGGAATTGAAATTAACTAGAGCCAATTTTGCAACCTGGCTTAATAATACTTTTATTTCCCAGTTTGGCGGGGGAGAGGTGGTGGTGGGGGTTCCCCACTCTTTAGCAAAGGAGTGGCTAGAGAAACGATGTTTCAAAGATATTGTATTGGCATTGGAAGAGATTACTAGTGCACCGGTGCGTTCTCTTAGTTGTCGGGTGGAGGCCAAGCCAAGCAATCTGGCACCGATTATGATTTCCGCTCCGGGAGGGATGGTAAATAATGGCGGAAATGACGGCTATGGTTTTACTACCACCGAGAGCATGGAACAGGCACCGCCTAGTGGAAATATTACTTTAAATAATAATTATAGTTTTCAGACGTTTGTGGTGGGAAAACAAAATGAGTTGGCGCATGCCGCCTCCCAAGCGGTATCTTCTCATCCCGGTGGAACCTATAATCCCCTGTTTATTTATGGCGGGGTTGGTTTGGGCAAAACCCACCTTTTACACGCGATTGCCAATGAAATAAAACGGCGCAATCAAAACCACCGAATCATGTATGTTACTTGTGAGCATTTTACTAATGACTTTATTCATTCGATTAGAATCGGAAAAGGTAAGGAGTTTAAAGATCGTTACCGGAATGTGGACCTATTGCTGATTGATGATGTACAGTTTATTACCGGCAAAGAGGGGACCCAGGAAGAGTTTTTTCACACTTTTAATACCCTACACCAGGAAAATAAACAGATTGTAATCTCCTCGGACCGACCACCAAAATCAATTGTGGGGCTAGAAAAACGGCTTCAGTCCAGACTGGAGTGGGGAATGTTGGTTGATGTAGGAACGCCGGATCTGGAAACAAGGATCGCTATTTTGCAGAAAAAATGTATTGAACGGTCTTTAAATTTAGATCGTGAAATCCTTCAATATATTGCCTCAACAATTTCTAGCAATGTTAGGGAATTGGAGGGGGCGCTTAATAAAATAATGGCGGTGCACCAGTTCCGAGGGCAGATCCCGTCAATTGAGACTGTTCGGCCGATAATCGCTAGTTTTGAGGCTGAAAATATTAAGAAGACTGTAACCCCAAGACAGGTGATTACGATTGTAGCTGAATATTTTGATCTACAATTTGATGATTTACTTGGTAAGAGCAGGGAGAAGCGGTTGGCATTTCCCCGGCAGATTATTATGTTCATTTTAAGAGAGGAGATGAAAAGCTCTTATCCTACGATCGGGTTAGAGTTGGGGGGCAGAGACCACACCACCGCGATGCATGCCCATGCCAAGATTTCTGGACTATTGGGCAGTGATGAAAAACTGCAAAAAGATTTGGAGCTAATTAAGCAACGGCTATACATTGGAGTTTAGTAATTGGGGATAAACTGGGATTAAAATGTTAAACAAGCCCAGGAAAAGCCTGGGGATCGGTTGCGACTAAACTGGGTATAGGTTAGACTGAAGGGGTGGTGAGGGAGGATATCAACAGGAAGCGGGGGTGGAATATCAGGGTTTGTGCACCGCGGTGTTGGTGAAAATACCTTGATACGGTTGGTTGAACTGGGGTTATCCCAATTATCCCCAGGCTTACTACTATTACTATAATTATTATAACTAAATTAGTTTGTGAAATTTTCTTGTACCAAAGATAATCTAGCGCAAGGGCTTGGGGTGGTGGGGCATTTAGGTAATAAACAAACCAACCTGCCGATTCTCAATAATATTTTAATTCAAGCTGAGGTAGGCGGAATCCGGTTAGTAGCCACAAACCTAGAAGTAACAGCTCGGTGTTTGATTAGAGGAAAGGTGGATCAGGTGGGAGAATTTACGGTTCCGGCTAAGTTGTTTTCCGAATATGTAAACCTGTTGCCGGACGAACGAATTGATATTGACTTACTGGATCAAGCGATTTCTATTAAATGTGCGGGGTCAAAAACCAAAATTAATGGTTTACCAGCAACGGAATTTCCGGTGTTACCGCCAATTACCGGCGGAGTGAAATATTTTTTTAAAGCAAGATCGATCTTGGTAACGCTGAATAAAACCCTGTTTGCAGTGGCGACTAGTGAGGCAAGACAGGCTTTAACGGGGGTGCTTTTAAAAATTGGTGCTGGAGGAAAAAAAGGAAATTTAGTAGCGACCGATAGCTATCGATTAGCTGAGACTGGTTTGAGTTTGCGAGCGGATAATGGAAATGAAAGTTCAGTTCTGATTCCAGGAAGAACGGCGGCGGAGATTAGGCGGGTACTGGGGGTGTTAGGAGATAAGTTGGACGCCGATACAGAGATTGAGGTGGAGATTGTGGAGAATCAGGTGGCGGTTAAGTGTGGATTTGTGGAACTGTATTCAAGAACCCTTGAAGGAATATTTCCTGATTACCAATTGATTATTCCTAAGAGCTTTAAAACGGAAATTAAAGTTAAACGATCAGAATTAATTCAGGCGATTAGAAGAACTAGTTTATTTTCTAAAACCGGTTTGTTTGATATTAAATTTGAGGTCAAAAATGTAGATTTAAATGATAGTGGGGCGGTTGATGCCACTACTGGGGAAAAACCCAAAGCAGAGCCAGATGATGGGTCGGTGGGGGGTGTGGTTGGTCTAATTGAACGAGAATTGGTGTTAAGTGCTCAAGATAGTGGTCGAGGAGAAAATTTGGTGACAATGAAGGCGGAGATTGTGGGGGAGCTTAATAATATTACAATGAATTACCGATATCTGTTGGAAGGGTTAGGGGCGTTTTCTTCAGAAATGGTAACGCTCAAATTGATAGATGGGGGGAGCCCGTGTTTGGTGGTGGCGGAGGGGGAGGAGTATTTGCATATTATTATGCCGATCAGACAAAACTAACGGAGAGATCCATATAAGTGGCGAGCCCGGTTTGAAAAAAACAAAGTACCCCGTGAGGGGTACTTTGTTTTGGAAGGACGAACTTGTTCTATGAACCTGATCGACAAAACTAGTTAGCGGAATAAATCCTGATCTCCACATTTTTTACTCCGAACTGTCTAGCGTCGGAATAGTCCTCCATCCAGATATCAATCTTTTTATTATAACGCTTGTTCATCCGGTCTTCAACGGTGAAGATTCTATTCCCATAAAGCTCGGGAATGGTGATTTGGGTACCAAGGGGAAGAAAGTTAGCAGCCACAATTCCAAAGCGAGTATGGGTACCGGCGGCGGTAATGAAGGGGGTAGAGTCGGTTTGATTGGGGAGACTGTTATAGGCACTAGCAGGGACACGCATTGAGGTATAGTCACCGTTTAAAAGGGCAACCGGTAAGCGACCAAAGGGAAAAGTTTTGTTTTGCATACTAGCGACCTTGAGGTCGCTAACTGAACTATCCTCAAGAGTATTCCAGGCGTTTACCGGGGCAGGAGCCACAACGGTAAAGAACAGGCCAAGGAAAAGGGCGATAATGCCGGTTTCTAGGGGAGAGTTCTTAATTGAAGGAATGATTTGATAGATATTCATAGATAGCAAATTCCGGCTCATCACCGGAATATGGATATATCTTAACATA
>CALRGN010000012.1 GCA_943357745.1 Candidatus Uhrbacteria bacterium | reverse complement strand
CTGGTGGCCGGCCGGTTGGTGGACAAAAAGGATGCTAGGGATTTATTAGTGGTTTCTGTGGCGGGACAGGTGATTAGAACGCCGGTCATGACCGTCTCGCAACTGGGTCGGGCCACTCAAGGAGTGAAAGTAATGCGTTTCAAAACGGCTGATGATTTGGTGGCGACCGCTACGCTACTCGATGCGGAAGCAGAAGAGGAAGTAGAGTAGAGGGTCTGATTACAACACCGTTCCGGTGAGGCCGTTGATCCAAACTTTAGCACCACCAGCTTTGGTGACTTTGATGTAAGCCGTACCAGCTTTTAGAGAGGTTTTTACTTTTAGTCCGGGGAAGACAGGATATAGATAGGTTGAGGTATCTTTGTAGGTGACTAACGCTTCACCGTTTACGGTGCCAACTACGGTGAGAATATCAGTATTGATGGCGGGATCTTTGAGGGAGTAGATGGGGTGGAGACCGTTCTCGGCCACGGTATTGGCTTCATCAATTATGCCGTCAGCATCATCATCTAATCCGTTTTGGAATTCAATTGTAATTGGAGCCGGTTCCTCTGCTGGAGCTGGTGCCTCCGGGACGACCGAGAATCCTTTATAATTCATAATCCGGCCGCTGTCCTCTGCCACCACGGCGTCATAGAGTTCACCGCTCAAACCAAGAGTGAAGCCTTCTTGATTATCTCCGGGTAAAGAATAGTTGGTAATGAAAATGCCGTCAGCGCTGCGTTCTTCCAAGATATTTAACCCGTCATAGACCGCATAAAGAGTAGCGGTAGAATTGTTAAAATATAAGGCCGATAGATCGGTGTAACCAGCGGTCATATGGAGCTCAGTTTTGAAGATGCCAGCGGTTGAAATGGCAAAGTTTGGTTCAAATAAGTAGATATCACCATCTTCCTGCCAACCGGCGTAAAAAAGTCCGCCAGCGATGGTAACTCCATAGGGATGATTGCCATCCAGTACAAAGGCAAGCCCTTCCATTCCGTTGATTCCACCAACTTCCGTAATATAAGCCGAAAAATCGGTGTACCAGCCGGTGAGGGTACCGGTGGTGAGATTAAAAGCGTAGGCGCGGGAGGTGTTTTCCTCGGCTAGATAGACAAGATTGGGGGCTAGGCCGATGGTAACATCTTCTAAGTCATAGCTAGCCCCGAGGGACCAACTATGGAGCACATCGCCGTCCGGGGCGATTTCGGCCACATCCCCTTCATCAGAAACCACGATATAAGAATGGCGATCGGGGTGATAAATCACGCCACTAGGTTCAAAAGCGGGGACTACAACATGCAAAGGGGGAGCGATGTCGCTTCCAACGGGATCAGCCGGCCAAGCGGTGGCCAAGGCCACAGAAACAGGGATAAAAATGGAATTAGAAAAAAATGCAAAAGTTAGGATAATTGCTACTAAAGTTGATTGCAAGCGGATTGGGCGGAGTTTGAGCAACTTTTGAGATTCGGGAGAATTTAGGAGATAGTTTTTATACATGTTGGCCAATAATAGCACTAATCGGTAATTTTGTCCACCTAGGTTGGTCTAAGTGGTGGACAGGGTTTAAGTTATATTGGGTTAAAATAGAGTAATTTTGTAGTTGCCTCCACCATTTTTGGTGATCAGATTATTTTTCCTCAAGCCACCGGCGGTGTAAACCGACCGGTAATTCAAAGAACCGATTGCCAATTGCTTTGATTGTTAAGAGTTTACTGATTAACTGGAGGCAGTGGTAAAACACTACAACCCTTGGAACAAAGTTAGGTTAATTTCTTCTTTGGAAACTGCGGAATTCGGATTGATTGGTGCGACTTAGTGAAGTATAAAATTAATTCCGGTTTATGTGGTGGGGTTTTTTGCAAGGTTCTTGAGCTCGGGAACACGGCTGGGGAGCAGGTGTTCCCGAGACAAGATATTTGAGACCTCTGCAAAAGGCGATCTTTGTCTTCAGAACTCCGTTCCTCGTTCACCGTATATCTAATATACGGCTCACTCCGGTACTCGTTCTTCAAACAAAGCTCATCCTTTTGTAGGGGTCTCAGCTGTTCACCAATAGATTGACTTTGACCGGTTGACGGTTCCGTCCGTGGTGATACAAAGGTAAATCCACAGTTCCCCTCGCGGACGGAGCGGTTGACCACTCCTGGTTGACGCTTCATGAGGAGAAGAAAATGTCGCACACTCTTAGAGATGTTCTCAGGACGATCCTATTTGGTTCGGTTGGGGCGGGATTGGTCTCCGGCTGTTGCTACGGACCGTTCTGCAATTTGGAAGTACCGCCGTCTTCAGCTGATCATGCTGTGGCGCTGGCTGAGATGGAAGGTTTGACCATCCACCTGCCATTTGGGGCGGGGATCAGCGCTCAATGTTTGCAAGAAAATTTGCTAGCTTTGGCAATTCCCAATTACTCTGGGAGAGAAATCTTAGCGCCGATCGGTGGGGTGGCCTATCCGCATTTTGCGAGGCGGGAAGGCGACGATGATGATTCGGCGACCGACTTTGGCAACCACATCAATCTGGATCAGGGCGACGGCACCATGGTGGTGATCGGCAATCTGCAAGAGATTTTTGTGGAGCACGGCAAAGCGGTAGTAGCGGGGCAGTTGATCGCTCTTGCCGTAGCGGCCAATCAGGGCGCGAGCAGTCAGGTTCAACTTGGCTGGCAGGCCGGCGATGCGACTGTTACCGCGTTGGACTCTTCTTCCCTGGAAGGGTTGCGCCTGATTGTGGCTGTTGCCCAAGCCGATGATGCCGACGATGCCGATGGTACCGTTCTGGGCGAACAGACTCTGGGTGTTGAGGAGTTCACTTGTGGCCAGCCTGGGGGAGGATATTACACCTCCGTGCTCTCTGCCTCTGCGCCGTGATTGCGCGCCGACCGTTGGTTACTAATGGTTACTAACCCTAGGTTTCTCTTGGGGGTGTGATTGCTAGCCAGCGGGCTAACGGTTGCACCTCTGTTTTTTTAATTTGCGGAGATCACTGCGTGTTATAATTGATCGGCAGTATGAGATTGCGACTAACTAAAAGCACCAGTTGGGCAGGTGGCCTGTTTTTAGTTTTGTTTGGGGTAGCTTTGATGGCAACTCCGGTGCAGGCAGGAGTTGGAAGTTACCTTGCTGGAGTGGTTAGTAATGCTCTTGATGTAGCGAATGCTGCCGGCGTAAACTTACTGACATTGATTCTAAATTCTTTAACATGGGGTGTTGGCAAAATTGTACTGGTACTGATTGAAATGATTATTGTTCCAATTCTTGGTTATAATAGTTGGGCACAAAGTGCAGTGATCGGAGTGGGTTGGGAAGTAGTGAGAAATTTGGTGAACATGTTTATCGTTGTAGTTTTGTTGGGGCTGGCGATTCAAACTATTTTGGGGTCAGAAAAAGTTCATTGGCAGAAAGCCTTACCGGCTTTAATACTTTCTACGATTTTGGTTAATTTTAGTAGGACGATCTGTTATTTATTGTTGGATATTAGCCAACAAATCATGTTTGTATTTGTAAATGGATTTATTGAGAATGCCGCTAATAATTTTGCTAACATGTTGGGTTTGACTGACATTGGGGCAGTGGCAACGGGTAAATACCAAGCAGTGGTTGCGGGAGCTGATGTAAATGCGGGAGAAGAGCTAATCCTACTAGGAGAATCATTCATGGCATTTATTCTTTATTTGGCGGTAGGGGCGGTTATGACCTTGCTCGCCTTGGCTTTCTTGCTCAGAATTGTTATTTTGTGGGTTTTGGTGGTACTTTCTCCCCTAGCTTTTTTTGCCGGTGGAGTGAAGGGTGTATTTGAATTTGCCGGATCAATCGCCGCTGATTGGTGGGGGAGATTTATGGGAGCATTGGCCATGGGACCGGTCTTATGTTTTTTTATGTGGCTCTCAATGGTGGCGGCCGGACAAGGATCAATTTATCAATCAGCGGCATTTACTCAAGTTGATGAGAATGAGGTTGTTAGTAATCCATTTATTACTTTAAAAAGTTTAACGGTTGAATCCTTGACTGGTACGATTTTAGCCTTGATTTTCTTGATAGTAGGAATGAAAGAGGCGAATAAATTTGCTTCCAAGATGGACTCTATGGCAGGGAAGTTGATAAGTGAAGGAGTTGGTAAAAAAGCACTTTCATATAGCGCTGGCTTGGTACCGGGGTTGATGACTAAGGCCGTTGGTGGCAAGGTAAAGGGTTGGGGAGCAATGGATGCGTTTGGTTCTCTGGGAGGAGCGGTGGATAAAGGGGTTGGATTACAAGCTTCGGTTGGTGGGAATATCACGGCGGCGGGGGTGAGGGTTGGTGCTGGTGCGGCTGGTCTTGGCGCAAGAGTGGGCGGTCCTCTTGGTGGCTTGGTAACAGGAATTGGTAGTATGGTGCAACGCCGAGCGGCCGGTGTGGGGGGTGGGCTAGTTAAAGGGGCTGAGGAAAGAAGAAAGAAGGAAAGAGAGGAGGCCGGAAAAGATGTGGCGCAAATGGATGACCAAGCTTTTAAATCCAGAGCAGATATGCTAGTAGGTGGTAGAAAAGCTGGACAGGGGAGCCAGCAGGATATGGCGATTGATGAACAGATGCTTCTCAAATTAGCGACTGACAAAAAGTTCAGAAAGAAAATGGAGGAGGAGTATGAAAAAGACGCAACCAATGGAAAGGCTGACTTTAATAGATTACTGGGGAGGGCATATCGGGCCACAGAAGATGATAAAGATGACTTGCTTAAAGATGATGCGGCCAAGAAAAATTTCGCCTCCTTCAAAACAGCTAACGCCCATAAGATTTCTGATGATGCGGAGTGGATTAGTACCGATGGCAAAACCAACAACAAAGTCAGACCAGATAAGTTTATCAATGAGAAAAAGCAAGGGTTTGATCCAGCTGATTTACATGAAGATGTACTTGGTGCTGCAGACGGAACCATGACTGCTGGCCAACAAGAATTTGTGCAGGCTCTCAAAAATAAGAAACTTGGCAAAAAAGATAAAGATGGCCGGGAAATTACCCAATGGGATGACATTATCAGTGGTAGTGGGGTGAGCCGTGAAGTGAGAGCTCGGGCGGAAGCGGTTCAGGCCGGTCTTGACGGTGATTTGACGCGTAATCTTGATACTAATCGACGCACTCTTACCCCAGCTGAATATGTAACGGAATCGGCTAAAAGTGGATTTAGATCAGCCAATTGGACGCCAGTTACTAATTCCGCCGGTGCAGTAGAGCATAGAGAAGCGAACGGTGGAGTGATAGATCGCTTGATAATCAGTGGTCAGCTAGATGTAAGTAAGTTACCAACTGCAGAGGCTGCTGATCTAATTGACATTACACTTGGTTATAATGTAGCTGCTCCACGGGTTGGTTCGGTGGACGAGAAGACCTTTAAGGATACGACAAGAGATTTACTCCGTGGTTCTTTGGCTTCGGCTTCTCTTTTGAATGACTATGTAGGACCTACTTCCGGTGGATCTCCAGAGATTACAAGAATCGTTGAAGAAGCGATTTATGGAGCGATTTCGAAAGAAAAACTAGCGGAACTTTTGAAGGAGCATAGAAATTCAATCGATCCTATCCGCCGCGTTACGATTGAGAATAGTCTAAGTGTGATTGAAAATGTAATAAATAATACTGTAGCAACGCCCACACTCAAAGCCAAAGACATTGCTGAAAAATTAAAATTGGTAGTTAATGCTAGAAGAGCAGTGTAGGGTAATGCTGACTATTATGATTTTAGCTTTCAGAGTCTCACCAGAAGTTGATGATTATTTTCTAGAAACTAACTTTGAAGAAAAGTTACAGATTTTGGTTGATAAAAAAGTTTTGACGGTGGAGCAACTGGATCAGGCGATTGATTTGATTTTTTCTCTGAGTAAAGGGGAGTTGGAATTAGAGGATGCGCCGGGGATTTTGGAGGAGGCCTTTGGAATGGAGGAACAAGTGGCAAGGCAAGTGGCGGCGGATTTGGTGGGGTTTGGATTATTGCCTTTAGGAAAAATGTGGCCGGAGTTGGAAATTATTCTGAAGAAATGGGAACGGGATCCCAATAATTATCCTAAATATCGGTTGCCGCTACCGGGGGTGGAGTGTGGGGAGGCAGTGGAGGAGGCGCTCTTGGCGTTGCAGTTGGAACTTGATGAACGAGGACGGCAACGCTTGATGGCGGCGGCGGTGAGATGGAGTAAGGGAGAAAAAGAAGAGAGCGAATTGTTGGAAGGATTGTATAGACCAGTGGCGCTGGGAGGACTAGGTTTTAATAGGGCAATAGTAGATCAAATTTGGAGTGACTTGAAGCTTAAAGCCAATGGAGCGGAATTTGTTATAGCTGTTTCTGCTTGGGAACTTGAACCGGTCGGAAACGAACCGGTCGGAAACGAACCGGTCGGAAACGAACCGATCGGAAGTGAATTAGTCGGAAACGAACCGATCGGAAGTGAATTAGTCGGAAACGAACCGGTCGGAAACGAACCGATCGAGAGTGAAACGGGCGTGATTGAACTGGTCGAAAATATGGATATTAGTGGTGGACCTGACGGTGTGGGGTCTGCTGTGGATGGGAGTGTTGGTGGTGAACTGAAGGGGATGGCTATGGCTCACGAGGAATTAGTAGCTAAGGTAGTGAATCGAACGCCACCGCTGATAAATGCGAGTAGTGAGAAGGCAATGTTAGAAACTGATAAAGCCAATCGGGCGCGGCGGATGGTGGGGGCGAGCGATGAGGCGGTGAGAGGTGAGCGAGCGTTGAAGGTGGCGATTGGGAAGGCGAAATTGATTTTGGATAAGACCGGGCTTTCCGAAGAAGAATTTAAGGGGTATGCCGTAAAGTTATTTAGAGGTGTACGAGATATTTATCAAACCAGAGATTTAATTGAAGAAAGAAAGAAGATTGGCGGCGGAGACTTGGCAGATTTGATGATTGCGCTAAAGGCCGGTGAGGGAGAATATGAAGCGGTTTTGAATGACCGTCGGGGGACCAATGCGGTTGATGGACAAAATAATTCAGATAATAATGGTAGCGAAAGACGGATTAGAATTCCCCAGAAAGCAAGGGTAGAATTGTCTGAACAGAGTACGGCGATGGCGGGCGAGAAAGCAATCCAAGCGGTGACGGCGGGCCGGGGTTTAATGGGACCGGTGGAGCAGTTGAAGCGATTATCAATTGAGGATTTTAGGAGAATTAGTGCGGTGCCGGATCAGGCGGTGGAGAAAATTTTAGCGATGATGAAAGGTTTGAAAAATTTGTCCGAGGGAGAATATTGGCGCGGGGCGCAGGCGTGGCGACTCTCGCCGCTTAACCAGATGTATTTGGAGATTGCTTCCCAAGCGTTGCGAGATGGGATGAGTTTGAATGAAGTTTGCGCGCGTTTGCGAGCTAAGGGTGGAAGAGTGGTTTCAGCAGGGGAGTTGGCGGCGATCGCTAAATTGAATGGTGAGATTCAGGATTAGACCACCAATTTGGTGATCATGATATAATTTTAACATGCAAAATCAGTTTACGGTGCCGCAATTTTTAGAGATTGAACCCAAGATTATTGGTCCAATCACGGCGCGACAGTTTTTGATTATGCTTTTTACATTGATCATGTGTTTCATGATCTATAGGATTTTCTTGAGTGTGATTGCAATTGTAGGGCTTGGGATTCCGATGCTTGGCTTTGGAATTACCTTGGCGTTTGCCAAGGTGAACGGTCAACCGTTTCATTTCATCTTGTTGAATATTCTTCAGACAGTTAGAAAACCGTGGTTACGGGTTTGGGATAAGAGAATAGCTGATCATGAATTGCGAGCGATAATCAAAAGTAAGACAGTGTCCGAACCGGATCCGGTGATGTTTAGTAAATCAAGAATTGAAGGGACTAGATTAAAAGAATTGTCTTTAGTGATTAATACTGGTGGGGTGTATAATCCAAACGATCAAGAGACATTTTATGGCGAGGGTGAAAAATAATTATGGCCAAGGGGAAAAATATTCCGATTGATACCCAAGCGTCGGCCAAAAAAAAGCCGGGACAACCAACGCAAAGATATTTAGATATTGCGGAGATCAAGGAAGATGCAGTGGTGATGAAAGATGGCACCCTTCGGGCGGTGCTGCTGGTCTCCAGTATTAACTTTTCTTTAAAGAGTGATGATGAACAGCAAGCAATGGTGCAATCCTACATGCAATTTTTAAATGGTTTGGAGCATCCAATCCAAATTTGTATTCAATCAAGAAAGATGAATATTGATGGGTATATGGAGAAGCTGGCCTCTAGAGAAAGGGAGATTGAAAATGAGCTTCTGAAGACACAAATTAGAGATTATAAGGGTTTTATCAGAGAATTGGTGGATTTAGGGCAAATTATGCAAAAGCGGTTTTTGGTGGTGATCCCCTATAACCCTATTACGGCTGATGAAATTAGAATCGGGTTTTTGAAGAGAGTTCAACAGGCTTTTTCTCCGGCGAGTGTGATTAGGCTAAATGTCAAACAGTTTCGGGAGAGAAGAGAACGGCTGATGAAACGAGCGGGGACGGTGGCGGGAGGATTGGAAGGGATGGGACTCAATGTGGCTTTGCTTGATTCCCAGAGTTTGATTGAACTTTATTATACTAGTTATAATCCGGAACTTTTGGACACTCAAACTTTACCATTGTTGCAAGAGCTTAGCGTGGAACCACTTTTCTAGAGTATGTCTTTTGAAATTAATGAGGAGAGAAAAAAAAGAGCCAGTAAGTTGGCAAAGGTGGAACGGGCGCAAGAGTTGAAAGCTGTTAGCCCCAAAGATTCAGCGCTGGCGGCGGAACGAGCGACTTTGGAGGAGGAGCGGATTTATAGACGGGGAACGGTGTCAGTAAGGGATATTATCGCACCGGCGGGGTTTGAGGTGCAATCCACCCATTTGCTATTGAACGGTCAGTTTGTTAGGACGCTGTTTGTTACCACCTATCCTAGATATGTTGGCCTTGGTTGGGCAGCTCCGATTATTAATTACAAAGGGGCTTTGGATATAGCGTTGCATTTTTATCCGGTAAAAGCGGAGGTAATTCTCAAACAGCTTAGGGATAAAGTGGGTATTATTCAGGCGCAGATTTCTTCTGATAATGAAACTGGGAAACCGAGAGACCCAATTCAAGAAACAGCCTTGAGGGATGTGGAACAGTTGCGGGATGATCTCACCCAAGGGACAGAACATTTTTTCCAATTAGCGTTTTATGTGACTATTTATGGGAAAACTAAAGAGGAGTTGGATAGTCATACCGAGAAAATAGAATCAATTTTTGGCTCAAAATTAATTTTTTCAAAACGGGGATTTTATCAAGCGGAACAAGGGTTTAATTCCACCTTACCACTTGGCAATGATGAGTTGATGATTACCTACAACATGAACACTTCTCCAATTGCTTCCTCCTTTCCGTTTATCTCTTCTGATCTTACTAGTGACAATGGAATTCTATACGGCATCAATCGGCATAATAATTCTTTAATTTTGTTTGATAGATTTTCCTTGCAGAACGCCAATTCGGTGGTGTTTGCTACCTCTGGTGCCGGTAAGAGTTACACCATTAAATTGGAGATTTTGCGAGCGATGATGATGGGAACGGATGTGATTGTGATTGATCCAGAAATGGAATACAAACAGCTTTCTGAAGCGGTGGGAGGGGCATATGTCAATGTTTCTTTAGCGTCGCCTGCAAAAATTAATCCGTTTGACTTGCCAAGACCCAAGGGGGAGGAGAGTTCTGTGGATGATATTTTACGGAGCGCGGTGATTACCTTGAAGGGTTTACTAAGAATCATGATTGGTAAGCCGTTGGGGAATGGCGTAACTGGATTTACACCAGAAGAGGATAGCTTGTTAGACCGAGCGTTGCTTGAGGCGTATGCCAAAAAAGATATTACGCCGGACATTAAAAATATCGCTGATATTCCTGAGTATCCCATTATGGAGGATTTATTGGAGATCATGCAGGGGATGGAGGGTGGCGATAATTTGGTGGCTAGATTGGAGAAATTTACTTCCGGGACTTTTTCTGGGCTCATGAATTCTCCCACCACAGTGGAGACTAAAAATCAGCTGGTGGTATTTTCGGTGCGGGATTTGGAGGATGAACTCCGGCCGATGGCGATTTATTCTATTGTTAATTATATTTGGAATGTGGTGCGCTCTGAACGGAAAAAACGAATTTTAGTGATTGATGAGGCGTGGTGGCTAATGCAAAATGAAGATTCGGCCAAGTTTATTTACGCTCTTGTGAAACGGGCCCGGAAGTATTATCTTGGAGTTACCACAATTACCCAAGATGTTAATGATTTTTTGACCTCCGCCTATGGTCAAGCGATTGTTACCAATTCAGCGATGCAGATTTTAATGAAGCAGTCTCCATCTGGAGCCGAGGTGGTGGCAAGGACTTTTAATCTCACCCAGAGCGAGAAATACTTGTTGTTAGAGGCGGCGGTGGGTGAGGGAATTTTCTTTGCTGGGCAGAAACATGCCGCTATTAAAGTGGTTGCATCTACTACGGAGGATCAATTGGTAACCACTAATCCTGAACAGTTACTGCAGTTGGAGAAGGCTAGAAAAGAGGCGCAGGAAACGATTCCCCCCGATGATAACAAAAGAAGAGTTTAATCTCACTCGCGATCAGCAACATAGGATCACTGCTAATCAAAAACAAATATGACCACCAAACATAAAATTGAATTTATAATCGCAGTGGTAGTAATTGTTGCGGCGGTGGCTTTATATATTGTTTTGGGGGTAGCAGAAAAACGGGCAGAGGAAACAGTGGTTACCGGAGCGGTAACGGCGCAAACACAGATTAAATCTGTACCCGCGGAGGCGGTGCCGCCACCAACGGCAGTGAGTGCCAGCGTGTTGGCAAGGATTTTTGTGGAGCGGTTTGGTAGTCATTCTAGTGAAGCTGATTATCAAAATATCCTTGATGTCTTGCCACTTGTGACTGCTAGCTATGCGGGCGAGCTGAATGATTTGATGACCAGAAAAATTAACAACTTGATTTATAGCGGTGTTTCTACCTATGTGGTAAACGCTTTGGTGATTTCTGAAAGTAAAACTGAAGCTACGGTGAAGGTGCTGACTAGAAGGGTGGAGGCAGTGGGCGCTGTGAGTGAGACGGCTACGAGGGAGCAGACGGCGGTGGTGAGTTTGGAAAAGAATGGAGAAGATTGGTTGGTGTCTGGATTGGTGTGGGAATAAAAATAATTTGGGATGCGATTATTGCCGGGTTGTTTCCCAGGGTTTGTGTTGGTTGTGGTTTGGAAGGGGGACTATTTTGTAAAGCTTGTGAAGAAAAGTTTAAGCCGGCGCCAGCGATTGTTTCGGCGGCGGGTTTTCATTGGTTTGATTATAAGGAACCGATTATCGCCAAGCTGATTCAGGCTTGGAAATTTAAGTATGACCGTTCTGCCGAGGGAGTATTACGGCGGTTGATGATGGCGCGACTGAAAGCTTTTACGGATTGGTCGAACGATTGGTCTAACGGGAAACCGTTGGTAATGATTGTGCCAGTACCATTGACCAACCAAAGGTCATTGGAGCGCGGATTTAATCAAGCTGAGGTTTTAGCAAGCTGGTTGGGGGAGTGGGTGGATGTACCGGTGGTGGGGCTCGTCAAGAAAATTGGAAGTAGTGGTCATCAAACTGATCGGACAGCGGTGGAGCGAAAAGGGAGTTATCTTGATAGTCCATTTGTGGTGGATAGTCAGCTAGATCTAAAACTACTACTGATAGCAAGTAAGACAATCCTGCTGGTGGATGATGTTATGACCACCGGTGCCACGCTGGAGGCGGTAAAGGTGGCGATTAAAAAAGTTTTTCCGTGGATAAATATTCAAGTAGTGACGCTAGCGTTGGAGAAATAGATAGACCGACTAATAAAAAAAACTTCTGGTGCCAGAAGGATTTTTATTCAGTGATTGAGTAGTAGATAAATACTCTGGTGCGCCCGGCACGACTTGAACGTACGACCCTCAGCTCCGCAAGCTGATGCTCTATCCAACTGAGCTACGGGCGCATATTTAGAGAACCTCCTAATTTTGTGATAGTTTAGCTATTCATCACTGACTGACCTAATTTTGACCTAAAGTTTATACACTCTTGTGAGTAGGTCTGTCAAACTCTCCTCGGTTTCTAAGGAATTTTCTAAGAGATTGTTGATTAGGTATTCTCTAATTAGGGATGGATCAATGTCTTCAAGATCTATGGACATTTGAGGAGTGAATCGACCAGTAAAGGTGAGATAAAGTTTCTTTGTTTCCGGTGGTCTATAACAAATAGAAAACCATTTAAATAATTCATAGGGGTAGAAGGTTTCATTGACCACTATGCCCTGATCAGTAATTCCGGTTAAAATTCGTTTTGGTTTGTAAATCCCTCTCAGTATCAAGAGCATACCGAACATCAAAATGATTAAGGCGAAGATGTAATTGCCTCCCAAAAGAGCGTAGACAATACAGGCGCCGGCTAGGAAGAAAGCGACCAGATACCAAGACCGACCACGATTTATGGCTGGTCGATCCCAAGTTTCCCAAACTATTTGGGGGGTGCCGGTGATTTGGTCATTTTTATCCAGGTGGGCAATTGAGCCATCATTTTCCATAGGTTTTAATTATATCACGATGGTCTTGCCAGATATTGGTTTTTTTTGTATTATTCTCAGGGTTATTAAGGAGAGATGGCCGAGTGGCTTAAGGCACAGGTTTGCTAAACCTGCGTACCAGAAATGGTACCGGAGGTTCGAATCCTCTTCTCTCCGCCATGGTTACAATAATTATGAGCTTGATATTGATCGTGACCCGGGAGAGGTGGCCGAGTGGTCTATGGCAAAGGTCTTGAAAACCTTCAGGGTGAAAGCCCTCGCGAGTTCGAATCTCGCCCTCTCCGCCAATTTGTAGTTTTTAAGATCTTTTAAAATCTAATTAGGACGGCAACTTAACGCCGTATGGGAGCAGACGATGATACAGGGTCAGGTAACAATAATTGATCACATTAAAACCAGTATTGGATTGCGCTTTAGCGTGATTGGAGAGGGAGGCGCCGAGATCGCTCACGGTTACCTCTATTTTATGCACAATGATTTGCATACCGAGCCCTTCGCCTTCTTGGAAGACGTCTGGGTGAAGGAGGAGTGGCGTGGTCAGGGTGTCGGCACAGAGCTCATCAAGCTCATGATTGAGAAGGCGAGACTGGATGGTGCCTACAAGCTGATCGCTACCAGCCGTGATTCCAGACCGGATGTCCACACGATGTATGTTGGGTTGGGGTTTGAACAGTATGGAAGGGAATTCAGAATGAATTTCAACCCGGTCGCAACCAACCCCGCGGGCGAGGAGAATGTCTCTGTACCCACGGCGATCCAGAATACCGAAGGCAACCCTACCTCGGGTAGTGCTATTGTGGGCCAGTCCACAAAGGGGTGGTGGGAAGTCTCGGAAGAGCACATGGGCGGCCCTTCCAATTACGGTGATTAAACCGATTAACCAAATTCAACACTAATCCTAAGCTTTGTTGACTTTACTCGCCCTAACATCACTCCACTTAGGCGAATCAGCTGATTCGCCTCCGTCCTAAGTAGATTTTATTTTTGAGCAGGTACTGATAAACAGTCGGTGCTAAGCGCTAACGCGAAGGTATTCCTCCAGACCTTTACATTGTAATACAGATGTACTACAATTCCAACATCTAAATACAACGATCTTAATATGCGTCAAGTCTTAAGCTTATCCCTCCCCGTCGCCGATGTAGCGGGTATAAAAAAAATTGCTAAAAAGCGTGGCTACCCCTCTTTAAGCGCGTATGTTAAATTTTTATTTCAAGCCGATAATGAATTGATATCAGAAACGGAATTGTTCCAAAGCGCTCAAGAAGCTCGCCGGGAATATCAGGCTGGGAAATCGATTAAGGCCAAGTCACTCGGTGACCTGTTATGATAGTTGAGTTGATCGTTTATTCTTCAAAATTTGTCCAAGAATTGCGTCGCTTGCCAACTGCAATTGCCACGGTGGCGGTTAAAAAAGAGAAAATCTTCATAGGTAATCCCTTGCACCCATCTTTGCGTCTGCACGCTCTGCACGGTAAGCTCAAAGGGTTATGGTCAATTTCCGTTACTGGCGGCTACCGAATAATTTTTGAAAGGCAAACTGACGGTGAAATCCTATTTATTTCTATAGGCAAACACGATCTATATAAGAACCTTTAGATAACTTATGCTCCAAAATCACTTCTTTTCTTTTTGATAAAGCGCCAGTTGATTGTATTTAAAAACCCAGCTAGCTAGATATTTAAAAGCGCTTTCAAACACTGATAACAGGTCTTTTGCTAAAAAAACATTGACGATTAAATGCCCAGATGGTGCTAGCAGAGAATCAAGAGATCGCAAAAATTCCGAGTCGCTCAACATCTGAGGAGCCTTGTTACCTAAAAATAAATCAATAATGATTAGGTCAAATTTATCTAATAAGTTTGGTACGATGATTTGAGCATCGCCTTCAATAATCTTTGGACGATGAGTTGGAGTAATGTAACCCAGCTCGGACGCCAACCCAATCATCACCGGATCCCATTCAATGGCGGTGACGGCGCAGTGGGGATATGATGAGTTTAAAATGGGAATAATGCCACCGGCCCCAAGTCCTAGGACTAAAATTTTTTTAACTTTAGTGCCGGTGGGTAATCGCTTAAGGGCGCGGCGCCACATTCGATTGGTATAGGGTGAGGTTTGATAATACCCATCTACCAATACCGACCAAGAATTAAAATATTTTAAGCAGAGAATGGAACCGTTTTTCTCTGAATCATAACGCTTTGAGACCCAAAATAAATTCATAAGAGAATTGTAGCAAATAAGTAGATGCATGGTAAGGAGATCCCAGACTTGCAATTTTTATCAAGATTTAGTAGAATCCCCCTGATCAGGATCATTCTATGGCAAAACTTAGTGATAAACTTTCCAATTTATTTGGAGTGGGGACAGTAAAATCTAGAGATCTAACTAGATTAGAACTAACCACACTTCAAGATATATTATTTGATTTTCCTTTTAGATATGATGATCTTTCCCGAGCAGTTAAAATTTCGGCAGTATTACCCGGGCAAAAAATTACGATTCAAGGGACAATTAGATCAATGACTACTCGGCGGAGCCAGCGGTCGGCCCGACTGCAAGTAACTGAAGGGATTGTGGAGGATGATTCTGGTGCCATTAAAGTGATTTGGTTTCATCAAGGATTTTTAACTAAAATTTTAAAGCCGGGATTGGTGGTTTCTTTGGGGGGTAAGGCGGATGACCAATATGGCTTGAGTTTAGTGAATCCGGTTTACGAGGTGCTTGGTAAGGCAAGAATTGCCAGGCAAACGGGAAGAATAATGCCAATTTATCGGTTGACTGGTGGTTTGACCCAAAAATTCAGACGCTCGTTAGTTGAGCAAGCGCTGGTGGCGGGAAATAAAATGCCGGATTGGTTGCCCGCCAGGATTATTAAAGAACAAAAATTAACATCCTTGCATCATGCGGTGGCGGCCTTACATTTTCCGGCCAATGAAGAGGATCGGTTAGATGCAAGCAAGCGAATCAAATTTGATGAGTTTTTTCTTCATCAGCTTTTGCACGCCAAAACAAGGCGTGAGCTTAAAAGCCAGTTAGCGCCGGCGGTGCCATTTAATGAAGAGGCCGTGAAAAAGGCGGTGAGTAAGTTGCCCTTTATTTTAACGGGCGCTCAAAAGAAAGCGATTTGGAATATTATTAAAGATATGAATCGTCCGGAGCCAATGAACCGACTCTTGGAAGGTGATGTTGGGAGCGGAAAAACCGTGGTGGCGGCGCTGGTGGCCTTTAATGCCGCTCAAGATGGTTGGCAAACCAGTATTTTAGCACCCACGGAGATTTTGGCAGAACAGCACGCGCAATCTTTGGGCAAATTGTATGGTGATAAAATCACGGTGGCGCTTTACACCAGAACCAAGAGGCGGTTGGGGAGTAAAGAGGTTTCCAAAGCCCAACTACTGGCTGCTTTAAGAAACGGTCAAGCAGAGGTGGCAGTTGGTACTCATGCCTTGCTTACCGGGGATGTTTTGTTTGACCGGTTGGGATTGATTGTGGTGGATGAGCAACATCGGTTTGGCGTGAGACAGCGACAAGCACTGAAAGATAAAAAAGGAAGCGCCGATGGAATTCCGCATTTGCTTTCTATGACCGCTACTCCAATTCCTAGATCCTTAGCGTTGGTGTTGTACGGAGATCTTGACAGATCAATCTTGGATGAATACCCAGCCGGAAGAAAACGGATCGTTACCAGTGTAGTTGAGCCGGGCGAGGCTAATGAAGTCTATGATCATATGAAGCGGGAAATCGCTCTTGGTCGACAAATATTCGTGGTCTGTCCTTTAATTGAGGAGTCAGACGCATTGGGGGCAAATTCTGTAAATGAAGTTTATAATGAATTTGTGAGTGGACCGTTTTCTGGTTACAGAGTAAAAATGCTTCACGGGAGAATGAAAACAGCGGAGAAGGATGAAGTGATGCGTTCTTTTGCTAACGGTGAGGCAGAGATTTTGATTTCTACTACGGTGGTGGAGGTGGGAGTGGATGTGCCTAATGCCACGATTATGTATGTGGAGGGGGCGGAGCGATTTGGTTTGGCGCAACTCCATCAGCTACGAGGAAGGGTGGGACGAGGGACTGATCAGAGCTATTGTTATCTACATGCCACCGATAAACTCTCCGGTTTGGCGGCCGAGCGCTTGCGAGCGTTACAGAATAGTGAAAATGGTTTTGAGTTGGCAGAGTTGGATCTTAAACTCCGGGGGCCGGGAAATATTTTTGGTACAGAACAATCCGGTTTTGAAAGGTTTAAAATGGGAACGATGCAGGATATTGATTTGATGGCGGCGGCCAAGGATTATGCTAAAGAAGTTTTAGATGAATCGCCAAATTTAGATTTATTCCCCACCGTTAAAAATAGATTGGCGGATTATTTGTTGGAAGTCCATTTTGAGTAATCTTTGATGGTTTTGAATTGGGGTGGAGCGATGATGGTGGCATAGCCTTGACGCTCCGCCTCTTTGATTCTCGCTGGTAATTTTGGCACTTGGCGGATCTCGCCGGAGAGGCCCACCTCACCGACAAATAACGCGGTGGGGGTGAGGGGGAGATTTTGGGCGGATGAGATAAGAGCGGCGATCACGGCTAGATCGGCGGCCGGTTCATCAATTTTTAGGCCACCAACTACATTGATATATAAATCATGATCGTTTAATTTTATATTGGTGTGTTTGGAAATAATTGCGGAGAGTAATTGGAGCCGACCAAGATCAAAGCCAGAAGTGCGACGCAGGGGAGAGGGAAAGCGGGTTTTTTCTGACAAGGCTTGGACTTCAATTAAGAGTGGTCGTTGACCTTCAAAGATGCAAGTAATGGCAGAACCGGGAGCAATCTGACGCTCGGCTAATAATTTGGCGGAGGGATTGGTGACGGAAATAAGCCCGCGTTCGGTCATCTCAAATAATCCCACTTCATCGGTACTGCCGAATCTGTGCTTGCTGGCTCTCAAGAGACGATATGCACTTCTTGGATCGCCTTCTAAGGAGAGCACCGTGTCCACTAAATGTTCTAATAATTTTGGACCAGCCGCTGAGCCATCTTTGGTGAGTTGACCGATTAATAGGACCGAGAGATTTGCTCGTTTGGCCCATTGCACAATTTCCCAGGTGCAGGTTCTGATGGCGGAGGGGGAGCCGGCTTGAAATCCGGTTTCGTTGGGGTGAATTGTTTGAATGGAATCAATTACCAAAAGTTTGGGACGCAATTTTGTAGCGACGGCGAGGATTGCTTCCAGCGTGGTGTCTGAAGTGTATTCAAAACCAGCGGGAGTGAGACCAAGACGGTCAAGACGATTAGCTAATTGTCCGGCTGATTCTTCACCGGAGCAATAGAGAACGGGAACGGAATTTGCCACGCCTGGTTTGGTGGATTTATGGTTGATGGCGGACTGACCGGTAGCGGTTTGGGAAACCAATTTGGCACAGAGTTGCGCTACCAAAGTGGACTTGCCAATCCCCGGTTCTCCGTAAAGAAGAGTGACCGAACCAGAAACAAGACCGCCACCAAGGGTTTTATCTAGCTCCTC